>NZ_JAYKLX010000011.1:0-254720 GCF_035285365.1 Aquimarina gracilis
CTCACCTCTTACCATTCCGAACAGAGTAGTTAAGCCCGTTAGCGCCAATGGTACTACAATCGTGGGAGAGTAGGTCACCGCCTTCTTTATAAAACCCTCATCTTAACCGATGAGGGTTTTTTTTATGCGAAATACTATAATTTTATTGAAAAAAATGTTTTTAAAGATACTGGTTAACAGTCTTTTGTAGGTTCACACTCAACAATTTCGTCAGCACCACTAGATGCACATTCTACATAAGAATTAAAATCCCAGTAATAACATACAAAGCCAGCATTAATAGATTGCAATTCTTGCTTACTCAAAATAGTTCCTAAATTTGAAAGATTTTTTAACATAATTTGATTTTTAGATTAATAGAATAAAAATATTAAAAATAAGCTTGGCTAATGTAAAGTTAGTTGTCTTATTAACAGTAGATTAACTGTTCTGAGAAGATGAAACATTGATGATGATATTAAAAATATTAATGTTTATAATTTCAAGTATTTGAATAAATTTGAATTTTTTAGAATATCTTTTTTTACATGGACTATGTATGTAAGTCCCGTAACCCGCTAACGATTAACCTGTTTTTTTAGCTTTGAAGCAATTTTCTTTTTCTTATTTTCATTGTAGTTAAGCTCATTAGCGCCAATGGTACTACAATCGCGGGAGAGCAGGTCACCTCTTTATTTATAAAACCCTCATGAAATCGATAAAGGTTTTTTATGTCGAAACGTAATTAAATAACAAACGTCTTCTTCAATAACAGTATGTTTTGTTTACAATATTTTTTAGCTTTGCCTTTTATATTTCATGAAAATACAATCTCCAGTAGAAGAAAGATGGAATTGGATAACACACGGGCTAGGGTTTGTTTTAGCTCTTGTAGGTTTATTCCTTTTAATTAAGTTTGATTCTCATAAAACCGAATTTAGTACCATATCGGTTATATTGTACGGCTGTGCTATGCTTATCCTATATTTCGCATCAACGGCATATCATTATACTTCTCAAGCAGATTTAAAAAAAAAATTAAGAGTACTCGATCATATAGGTATTTATTTACTAATTGCCGGAACATATTCCCCGGTAACGCTTATTACTTTAATCGATAGCAAAGGGATACTACTTTTTGTTTCGGTTTGGTCTCTCGCAGTTATTGGTTCTATATTGAAATTTTTCTTTACAGGCAGATTCCAAATATTTTCTATTGTTTTGTACTTGTTAATGGGGTGGTTGATAATGTTGGATATTGAGGTATTGGCCAATAAAATTGGAGACGACGGTATCGATTATCTAATGTATGGTGGAATAGCATATACCGTGGGAATTATTTTTTATGCATTAAAAAGAATTCCATTTACTCATGTAATTTGGCACCTATTTGTATTGGCGGGAACCGCGTTTCATTATGTACTTATTCTTAAGTATATAATTTAAAGATCTGCGTATTGGGAAAATGATTAGTTATCTATAAAGTCCTTATATTCCAAAAAGAATTCCTCAAGCTTTATCATTTTGCTCGATAAAAATTTCATCACCTCTTCCCAATGATTCCTATTGTGTATACTTACATTTGATAGTTCTACATAAATACGGGAAATGATTTTACCATTGTCTAATTGGTATTTCTCATCGTAAATAACATTCTCAAGATATTCAGAAATAAGAATATTTTTCAGGCTAATAAACTTATCATAATAATACGATTTAATAAGTTCATCATAAGGTTCTATATCAATAGATACTTGAGCCTTTTTTGTAGTGAATGTAAATTTAAGAGTAACATCTTTAATTTTGGTGTTATATAACAACCATTTATGAGGGTAGTTTTTTCCAAAACTTGTCCAAAATTCTTGTCGCAGTTTTTTTGATTCCTCTTTACTGAACATGCTAAATTATATATGCCGTTGCTGTGGCAACAAGAATAACCAACAGCTTAGTTACATTAAATTTGTGCCCTTCATTACTTTCAAAAAGGATAGTGGTTGAGACATGAAGAAAAATACCAATTACAAGTGCGGTAATCTCTTTGTAATACAATTGAGCATCATCAAAATATTCACTCATAAAGGTCCCTAAAGGCGTCATTAAAGCAAAAACTAATAAAGTAATGAGTATAATTGATTTCTTTATTTTGGTGTTTAAAAGAAATGTAGTCATTATCATCGCAATGGGAATTTTGTGGATTATAATTCCTAACAAAATCCCATCGGTATGATGAATAGGAAACCCTTCAAGAACAGCATGAATTCCCAAACTAATAAACAGTAATGAAGAAATTCTATTCGTATCTTTATCCAAGTGTATATGACCGTGCTCCGCACCTTTAGAGAAATACTCGAGTACTTTTTGTAGTAAAATACCGATCATGATCCAAACTCCTGTTCGTTTGGCAAAAAGGTTGTCTTCAAATACTTCAGGGAGAAGATCAAAAATAGTAATAGCCAGCAGAAAAGCACCACTAAATGCCAAAAGTAATTTTAAGTTTTTTTGATTTGAAGGTTTGAAAATAAAAACAATCAAAGCCCCAACAAAAACTGCCGCTATGGATAAAATGTAATTGTTCACTATTTGAAAATTAATATAAGTCTGGGTGAGTTTTTTTGATGAAATTTTCTTAATTGGTAATCCCCAAAAATATCCAAGAGATCAGCATTTGCCTTTTCAAAATACTTTTTAAAATCTTCAAGAGTTATGGCTTTTACACGTTCGGTAAAGAAAAACTCTTCATTATTATCCTCAAACCTAATTTCTTTGAAAATATACCCATTTTCGACATATCTCTTTATAGCAAATATGATTCCGTTTACTTCTTTAATTTCTTGTGGGACAAGATTAGAAATTACATGGTCGACATTCATAAAATCTATAACACCGAACCCTCTTTCATTAAGATCCGATTTGATCGCTTTTATCGTACTCAGGTTATCTTCTCCTTTATCAAAATAACCAAAACTTGTAAATAGATTAAAAACGGCAGAAAATTTTTCTGAGTAGGGTCTACACATATCATGAACCTTGAATCGAAGGGTTTTATTTTCGAACTGTGAAGCATATTTTATGCTGTTTTCTGAAAGATCTACCCCAGTAACATCATAGCCAAGTTTATTAAGATAAACGCTATGACGCCCTTTTCCGCAAGCGAGATCCAAAATTTTTTCTCCTTTTTCAAGGCTAAGATAATTGGTGAGATTATCCATAAAATCGCTTGCCTCTATATGATTTCTGTCTTTATATAGAATATGATAGTATGGTGTATCAAACCATGATGCATACCACATTAATGAATCTTTTAGCATAGGGCGCAAAATTAATGTATTTTTGCGGTTTAAATTTATAGATGTAACGTAAAGTTTCATTCTTAGTCGAAGAAATCTTTATTTACTAAACAAGACAATGCAAAAAGTGAGTAATTCTTTTAAAATGGTGGCCAAAACTCTTTATGGTTTTGAAGAAATTTTGGCAAAAGAACTCAGAAACCTAGGAGCTCAAAAAGTAGAAATTGGGAATCGTATGGTGAGTTTTTATGGTGATACGGGGTTTATGTATAAGGCTAACCTTTGTCTTAGAACTGCAATTAAAATATTAAAACCTATTACATCCCGAAAAATACGACATGAAAAGGATTTATATGATTTTGTACAAAATGTTCGCTGGGAGAATTATTTGGATGTAGATGATACATTTGCAATATATGCAACGGTTAATTCTGATTTGTTTAATCATTCTAAATTCATTGTATTAAAGACAAAAGACGCTATTGTAGATCGATTTAGAAAACAAAAAGGGAGAAGACCAAACGTTGATTTGGATTATCCAGATCTTTCTATCGATGTTCATATTCAAAGAGATCTTTGTACTATATCTCTAGATAGTTCGGGGGGATCATTACATCATAGAGGTTATCGTACGGCTACCAATATTGCACCTATTAATGAGGTGTTGGCTTCGGGCTTGTTGCTACTTTCAGGATGGGACGGTCAATGCGATTTTCTGGATCCTATGTGCGGAAGTGGTACTATGGCCATTGAGGCGGCAATGATTGCATGTAATATCCCTGCAAACCTAAACAGAAAGGAATTTGCTTTCGAAAAATGGTTGGATTGGGATCTTGATTTGTTTGAAAAAATTGAAGAAGCATGTTTGAACAAAACTAGGGATTTTCATTATTCAATAATAGGTATGGATAAGGCGCCTTCTGTAGTACGTAAAGCTCGTAATAATGTTGAAAATGCAAACCTTACAGATTTTGTTAAGATAAAGGAAGGAGATTTTTTTAAGTCAGAGAAAGCCGTAGACGGACCACTACATATGGTTTTTAACCCACCTTATGATGAACGACTAGAGGTAAATATCGAAGAGTTTTATGCTCAAATAGGTGATACCCTAAAACAAAATTATCCGGGTACCAATGCCTGGTTTATTACCGGAAACCTTGAAGCGCTGAAATACGTAGGCTTAAGACCTTCAAGAAAAATAAAGGTTTTTAATGGTAAGCTTGAGTCAAGATTGGTGAAATACGAAATGTATGCAGGAAGTAAAAAAGCAAAATTTCAAACCAAGTAAAAGGAGTAATCTTTTTTCAATTTGGCTATTACTTATAACTGCTATTAGTATTTTGTGATATTTCCTTTTTAGAATAACTCATCTTTTCTAAATGTGATTATAAGCAATAAAATCTTATGTATTTTATTGCCTATGAATTTTTGTGCTGTCTCTTTATTTGTGTTAAGATTAAAATAAAGAGTTGATAGTTTATACTTTTCTTAAGAGTAATTTTTTTCAAATTACCATACTTTTCTACTGTCAATTACTCTTTATAAACTAATCATCTTCACATGAAAACAAAATTCGCACAGGTTTTTTTCGTAGTTTTTTTATTAATGTTCACTTTTTTGGCAAACGGTCAGAGATCTAAAACAAAACAAACTCCTCCTTCGGTACTTTCTGATTCTGTATTTTCGGGCTTAAAAATTAGAAATATTGGTCCGGCATTTATGTCTGGTAGAATAGCAGATGTTGCAATTCATCCTACAAATGAAAGTGTTTGGTATGTGGCCGTTGGGTCAGGAGGTGTATGGAAAACTGTAAATGCAGGAACAACATGGACCCCTATTTTTGATGATCAAGCATCTTATTCGGTGGGGTGTGTTACCATAGATCCTAATCATACTAATACGATTTGGGTTGGAACCGGAGAAAATGTAGGAGGAAGGCATGTTGGGTATGGTGACGGGATTTACCGTAGTGCTGATGGAGGAAAATCTTGGGAAAATATGGGATTAAAGAAATCTGAGCATATTTCCAAAATTATTATCCATCCGTCAGATAGCAAAATACTTTGGGTGGCGGTACAAGGACCTTTGTGGAAAAAAGGAGGAGAACGAGGGTTGTATAAATCTACTGATGGAGGGAAAACCTGGAAAAAGACCTTGGGTGATAATGAGTGGGTTGGAGTTACAGATGTGATTATAGACCCCAGAGATCCAAATGTACTTTATGCCGCTACCTGGCAACGACACCGAACCGTTGCTGCTTATATGGGCGGTGGTCCTGGGTCTGGTATATATCGAAGCGCAGATGGAGGAGAAACCTGGGAGCAATTAAAAAATGGACTTCCCAAATCATGGATGGGGAAAATTGGATTGGCTATTTCTCCGCAGCAACCTGATATTTTATATGCTGCCATAGAATTAGACCGTAGAACAGGTGGTGTATATCGTTCAAGCGACAGAGGTACTACCTGGAAAAAGCAATCTGATGCTGTTGCAGGAGCAACAGGACCTCATTATTATCAAGAGTTATATGCATCACCACATCATTTTGAAAGATTATACCTGGTAGATAATCGAATGCAAATTTCAGAAGATGGAGGAAAGACGTTCAAGAGAATGAATAATAAGCATAAACATGGAGATAACCATGCAATAGCTTTTAAAAAAGAAGACCCTAATTATTTATTAGTAGGGACCGACGGAGGGTTGTACGAAACCTTCGATCTTACTCAAAATTGGAGATTTATAGATAATCTTCCCGTTACACAATTTTATAAGGTAGCAGTAGATGATACAGAGCCTTTTTATAATATTTATGGGGGAACTCAGGATAATAGCACTCAAGGAGGACCTTCACGTACAGATAATGTTCATGGTATTCAAAATTCTGACTGGAAAATTGTTCTAAACTGGGATGGACATCAACCGGCAACAGAACCAGGAAACCCCAATATTATGTATGCCGAGCGCCAAGAAGGAAATCTCTCGAGAATTGATTTAAGTACCGGAGAGGTAACCGATATACAACCACAACCCGGACCTGAAGAGGATTTTGAAAGATTTAATTGGGATGCTCCAATACTGGTTAGTGCCCATGATCCTAAACGAATTTATTTCGGTTCACAACGATTATGGAGATCTGATAATAGAGGAGATAAATGGAATGCTATTTCTAAAGACGTTACCAAAAATCAAGAACGTATTGAGTTAGGGATAATGGGTAAAAAACAGTCTTGGGATGCACCATGGGATTTTTTGGCCATGTCTAATTATAATACAATAACCTCGATAGCAGAATCACCAAAACAAGATGGTATCTTATATGTCGGAACCGATGATGGTATTATTCAGGTTACAGAAAACGGAGGAGATCAATGGCGAAAAATTGATGTGGGAACTTTACCAGGTGTTCCTGCAACGGCTTTTGTGAATGATATCAAAGCTGACCTTTTTGATGCAAATACGGTTTATGTGGCTTTGGATAATCATAAATATGGAGATTTTAATCCGTATCTCTTAAAAAGTACGGATAAAGGACGTACTTGGAAATCGATAACTAGTAATTTGCCTGAAAGAACATTGGTTTGGAGAATTGTGCAAGATCATGTGCAAGCTAATCTTTTGTTTGCTGCAACAGAGTTTGGGATATACTTTACAGTCGATGGCGGAAGAAAATGGATAAAATTAACTGGGGATATGCCTACGATCTCATTTCGTGATTTGGCGATTCAGCGAAAAGAGAATGACCTTGTAGGGGCTTCCTTTGGAAGAGGCTTTTTCGTATTTGATGATTATTCGGTACTACGTAATGTCTCTGAAACAAAATTAAAAGAAGAAGCAATATTGTTCCCAACTCGTGATGCTTTATGGTACATTCCCCGACCCAATTTGAGTTTTGGAGGAACAAAAGGAAGTCAAGGAGCGTCTCATTATGTGGCTCCTAATCCAGATTTTGGCGCTGTATTCACTTATTATTTAAAAAATGGATTGAAAACAAAAAAAGAAGTAAGACAAGAAAATGAAAAAAAGAATAAGGAACGGGATATTGCATTTCCAGGCTGGGAAGCTGTAGAGGCAGAACAAATAACTTCTGATCCACAAATAATTTTATCTATAAGTGATAGTAATGGTAATACGATAAGAAGGATTAAGGGAGCTGTGAAACCTGGTTTTCATCGTGTAGCGTGGGATTTGCGTTACCCGGCTTCAGATGCAATCACACTTAAGTCACAAGAAAATCCATTTGGACCACCTCAAGGATTTTTGGCGGTTCCGGGACAATATAGAGCAACGTTGTCCAAAATCGTTGAAGGAGAGGTTACACAACTTTCTGAACCAGTTTCTTTTACAGTAAAACAATTGAAAAAAGGCACCTTACCTGGGCAAACCCCTGAGCAGGCTGCTCAATTTTGGAGAAATTATGAAGATGTAATTGGAAAAGTTTCTGCTTTGGATCTTCAATTAAGTAAAACTCAAAAACGAATCAAAGCTTTGAAAAAATCCCTTTTACGAGCAAATGTGCCTCCTGGAGACCTTGATAATCGAATTAATAATTTAGAGAAGCGTATAGCCAGTCTCAATAATGAGTTTTATGGTAATAAAGCAAAGCTACAGGTAGGAGAAAAAAACAAACCAACTATTGGCGACCGAATGTTTGCGATCTATCGAGGGATTCAGTGGTCAACATACGGGCCTACAGATACTCATTTGGAAACTATGAAAATTATTACTTCTACGCTAGAATCTTTAAGTTCAAGTTATGTTGCACTTAAAAATGAAATCGATAGATTGTCAATAGATTTACAGAAAGCAGGAGCGCCTTTTGTAGAGGATTGAAATGTTTTGTATTAAATGCTGGATAAAGTTAGAATTCTTAACTTTAGATGACTAACACACTAATCTTAAAACTAACTTTTATGGAATCTATTTCAAAGTACTTTTTTGTATTTGTTATGCTGTCAATTTTGATAGGCTGCAAGAATAAAACATCAACAGAAAATACAGAAGGCGTTGAAACCAATAACGAAAATCAAACCGAATTACCTTTAAAAATTAAATCGGAAGAAGTAAGTTATAAAGCAGATTCATTGCAAATGAAGGGCTATTTAGCGTTTAATGAAAACGCTACAGAGAAAAGCCCGGGTATTATTGTAGTTCATGAGTGGTGGGGGCATAATAATTATGTGTGAGAAAGGGCAGATATGCTTGCAAAAATGGGCTATGTAGCATTGGCAATAGATATGTATGGTGATGGTAAACTAGCGGCACACCCCGAAGATGCTGGTAAATTTGCCATGAGTGTGATGGGAAATATAGAATCTGCCAAAGCACGGTTTGAAGCTGCTTTAGCTATGTTGAAATCTCAAGAATCGGTTGATGCCGATAAGATTGCGGCAATTGGATATTGTTTTGGTGGAAGTGTAGCACTTACCATGGCTAATGCCGGATTTGACCTCGATGCTGTGGCTGCTTTTCATAGTGGGGTGCAGTTACCAGTAATGCCAACTTCAGATATCAAAGCAAAAATTTTGGTTTGTAATGGGGCAGAAGATCCATTTATTCCTTTGGAAACCGTCGAAAGGTATAAAAGAGCCATGGATAGTGTAAAGGCAGATTATAAGTATATTGCATACGAGAATGCTACGCACTCATTTACAAGTAAGGTAGCCGATTCGATAGGTAAGAAATTTAATTTGCCACTAGCTTATCAAAAAGAAGCCGACGAGAAATCCTGGGCAGAGTTAAAACATTTATTGGAAGAAGCGTTTAAATAATAGAATTGCCTCTCGCCTCAAAACGAGGGGCATTTATTTACCTTTTTCTTTTGTATAGAGGAATTAAATAACTGATATTATACCCATATCCAACACCAATTTGACTAAAGTCATTTGTTCTACCAAATCCTGGGATATAAAGATTGTCAAAACCTTCCGGTTTTTTTTCGCTAACCATGTTTCTTAAAGAAACATTGGCCCCAAGGTATATATTCTTAAAAAGTTCGGCTTTTATGCCTAAGACAAGCTCGATCCAACTTGCATTTAAACCATCTCTGGTTACCGGTTCAATAATTTCATTTTCACCAAAATAATCCGTTCCTGTGAAGATAATATAATCGTTTAGCGTTTGGTCAAATCTTGAATACCCATACCGTAAGCCTACATATATGCTATTTTGCATTCCGTACCAATTGCCATAGGTGTTATAATCAATTCCGGCACGTATGTAACTACCAGAACCCTCTACATTGATATTTTCCTCGTCTCGAATTAAGGATTCATTACCAATTTCGGCAGCGACAAAGAATTTGTTAGAAATTCGATAATCCCCTACAATTTCAAAGCCCGAGTACTTGTCTTCAACAGATGACCTAATAATCCTCGCGATATCCACACCAACTCTTAATCCATATTTTTCGCCTGGCGGGAGTGTATCTTTTGCCGTTAATTGTTTTTCTTCCTCTTGCGAAAAAGAAAGACAAGAGGTTAAGATACTAATGAAAAATAAATATATGTGCAGCTGTTTCATCTGTTACATTAAGTGTTCGTTCAGTAATTCCTTTTATCCAATCGCCATCATCTCCTTCTTCACCTTCATTAGCTGTAATAGCATTGTAAACCACTCTGAATCCGCAAGCACTACTTACATATTCTTCGATGGGTTCATATTCAAAACTAATGATATCGGTATTCGGTGGAGTTGTATCGTTTGTAGTATCAGAATTAATAGTAAATTCAAATGCTGTACTTGTTGTATTGGTCCGTAATGGGATCATAATAGAATCTGTCACTGTACCAATATCTATTATACTGTCAAAACCTACGGCACGAACTTGTAGCTCTGAAGGTCTTTTGATATCGGTTTCTATCTGAGTCTCATTATCGATAAACTTGATAATAAGAAAAGGGGTAGTGGGGGTTCCCTCTGCACAAATATCATCTCGTTCACAACTACTGTTGCTGAAAACAATTGAAACAATAACCACGATAAGAAATAAAATATTTTTAAATATTTTCATTATGCTATCTTTTTTCTAATAAAACTACATTTTCAACATGATATGTTTGTGGAAACATGTCTACTGGCTGTATTCTGGTCACCTTGTAGCTGTCATCTAATAACGCCAAATCCCGGGCTTGTGTTGCACTATTACAACTTACATATACTATTTTTTGTGGAGAAATACGTAATAATTGTGCCACCACATCTTTATGCATTCCATCTCTGGGGGGATCTGTAATAACTACTTCGGGTTGACCGTGTTGATCAATAAAATCTTTGGTAAACACTTTTCGCATATCACCAACATAAAACTCGGCATTATCAATCGAATTGCGTTTGGCATTTTCTTTTGCATCCTCAATAGCTTCTGGTACTGCTTCAACACCAATTACTTTTTTAGCTTTTTTTGCCACAAATTGTGCTATGGTGCCTGTTCCTGTGTATAGATCATATACCAGTTCATTGCCTGTAAGATTTGCAAAGTCTCGAGTAACCTTATATAATTCGTATGCTTGTTCAGAATTGGTCTGATAAAAGGATTTTGCATTGATTCTGAATCGCAGGTCCTCCATTTCCTCTTCGATATAATCTTTTCCTTTGTAGCATATTACTTTTTGATCGTACAAGGTGTCATTGCCTTTAGAATTTATAACATATTGTAAGGAAGTAACTTCAGGAAATTCTGCTGAAATAAAATCAAAAAGTAGTGTTCTTTTTTCTTCATCTTCATAAAAGAATTGAACCAGAACCATGATCTCACCTGTCGAAGAAATACGAATCATTAAAGTACGCAAAAAACCTTCTTGCTTTCTGGCATTATAGAAAGGAAGGTTGTGCTTTGTAGCAAAGCCTTTGATTTTATTTCTAATGTCATTACTAGGATCTTCCTGAAGGTGGCAAGTATCTATGTCAAGGATTTTATCCCACATACCGGGCATATGAAAGCCAAGAGCATTGCGATTTTCTATAGTGGTGTCGCCTTGTATTTCATCTAGAGTTAGCCATCTGCTGTCACTAAATGAAAATTCCATTTTATTGCGATAAAAATATTGTTTTTTCGATCCAAGGATTGGAGTAATTTCAGGCAATTCAATTTTGCCTAACCTTGTTAAATTATTTACAACTTCTTGTTGTTTGTACTTTAACTGGTGATTATACCCCATAAATTGCCATCTACAACCACCACATGTCCCAAAGTGTTTACATGCGGGATCGGTTCGTTGATCTGATAACTTATGAAATGTAGTTGCAGATCCTTCATAATATGCTTTTCGCTTTTTGGTAGTCTGAATATCAACTACATCACCAGGAACTGCATTACTCACTAAAATAATTTTACCATCAGGAGCTTTGGCAATACTTTTCCCTTTTGCACCTGCATCAATTATGTTTATGTTTTCAAAGATTTGTCTTCGATTTTTTCTTGCCATAGCGCAAAAATAAGAATAGAATACATATACTTGATAATTATTCAAAATATCTTATTAAAAGAAACAAAAAATGAACCTCTTTACTGTTTCTACGTCTATACTATAGAAATGAATACAAAAAAAGTACATAAGGTATTTGATTCTCTACTAGTGTCGCAGTACCAATCGGGAAACAAGAAAGCAATTACGCTTTTGGTTAAACGTTGGCATATCAAGCTTTGCAGACACGCATATTGGTATACCCAGGATAAGGAAGTTGCTAAAGATGTTGTACAGGATAGTTGGAATAAAATCCTTCGAAAAATAAACACTTTGAAGGACCCCAATAGTTTTGGAAGTTGGGCTTTAACCATTGTAACCAGAAATGCAATGGATTGGCAGCGAAAGCATAAAAAAGAATTGAAAAGTTTAAATTCTTACTACAATGAAAACAAAACAACAATAGCAGCAAAAGGTAATATAGGTAAAACAGAACTGTTGAGTATTCTAAGCAGATCTATAAAACAACTTTCTATAAATCATCAAATTGTTCTTAACCTTTTCTACCTCGAAGAGTATACCATTAAAGAGATAAGTGAAATATTAAATATATCCACTGGTACAGTTAAATCACGTCTGTTTACCGCTAGAGAAAATTTAAAAATAATCGTTAAAGATAGAAATTATGAAAAATGAAATGATAGATATTGATCAATTAATTAAGGAGACATTAACCCAAGAAGAAGCAAAGTTTTATGACGAATTAGACGAACAGAGTTTACTTGGAATGGTTGGGGGACTTTTTAAAACCAGAAATAGATGGATTATCATAATGATGTTTATTGTTAATATAGCTGTATTTGGAGTTTTTATTTATTGCTTAATTCAGTTTTTGAATACAGATAATACTAATGAGCTCATTAAATGGGGGTTAGGTGGTTTATTCTGCGTTCTGATAACATCAATGTTAAAACTATATTCATGGATGCAAATGGATAAGAATGCCTTACTGAGAGAAATAAAGAGATTAGAATTGCAGATTTCATCTTTGGCAGGAAAGGTATCTTGATTATGATATTCAAGGTATTTGACAATGTTTTTTGTGTTAAAGTAAAAATTTGAAGTATTGTGAAGGCTAAAATTAAAAATTTGCTAAAGTTTTATTAATTTTGCAATTCTCTTAGGGATGATTTCTCTCCCACGCTGAATTTTCGAATCTTATCGAAAGGATAAAGGTACAGAAGGAATGGTTATTTTATCAATTTAAATTATTAAGAAAATGGCTGTTTTAGAAAAAAAGTCGTCACAACATTCAATTGAGTTAGAAGATAAGTATGGAGCCCATAACTACCATCCATTACCAGTTGTATTGAGTAAAGGAGAAGGGGTGTATGTTTGGGATGTAGAAGGAAACAAATATTATGATTTCCTAAGTGCATATTCGGCAGTTAATCAGGGGCATTGCCATCCTAAGATAGTTAGCGCTATGGTAAATCAAGCTCAAACGCTAACGCTTACCTCGAGGGCATTTTACAATGATAAGTTGGGCGAATATGAAAAGTTTGCTACCGAGTATTTTGGTTTTGATAAACTTTTACCAATGAATACGGGTGCCGAAGCAGTAGAAACTGCTTTAAAAATTTGTAGAAAATGGGCCTATGAGAAGAAAGGAATTTCTGAAAATGATGCACAGATCATCGTTTGTGAAAATAATTTCCATGGAAGAACGACCACAATCATATCATTTTCTAATGATCCTGTAGCTAGAAAGAACTTTGGGCCTTACACTCAAGGGTTTATTAAAATTGAATATGATAATTTAAAGGCTTTAGAAGAAGCATTAGAGAGTAATAAGAACGTAGCCGGATTTTTGGTAGAACCTATTCAGGGTGAAGCAGGAGTTTATGTTCCATCAGAGGATTATTTGGCCAAAGCAAAAGCCCTTTGTGAAAAACATAACGTATTGTTTATTGCCGACGAGGTGCAGACTGGTATTGCGAGAACGGGAAGGTTATTGGCCACCTGCGGAAATTGTTCATGTGATGATAAGAATTGCTCGGGAAACCCAGAAATAAAACCAGATATTTTAATCTTAGGGAAAGCCCTTAGCGGTGGTGCGTATCCTGTATCTGCTGTATTGGCCGATGACCCTATTATGGAGGTTATTAAACCAGGGAGTCATGGAAGTACGTTTGGAGGAAATCCTGTTGCAGCAGCAGTGGCCATCGCAGCTTTAGAGGTTGTAAGAGATGAAAAACTTGCAGAAAACGCTTATGAATTAGGTGAGTTGTTTAGATCAGAGTTGAATAAATACATCGAAAACTCGAACATCGTAACTTTGGTGAGAGGTAAAGGTCTTTTAAACGCCATTGTTATTAATGATTCTGAGGAGAGTGAAACCGCCTGGAATATCTGTGTAGCTCTAAAAGAGAATGGTCTTTTGGCAAAGCCCACTCATGGTAATATCATTCGCTTTGCTCCGCCATTGGTAATGAATAAAGAACAGCTTTTGGAATGCGTAGGGATTATTACCAAAACGTTGAAAGAGTTTGAATAAAATTCTCTTATTCATGTTAGAATAAAAAAATCCTGCCAATAGTAAGCAGGATTTTTATTTTATACTAAAATTGTGGTTTTATGCTCCAGCACCACGGGTAATTTCTTCAATCATCTCTTGATATCCTTCAAGTCCAACGGTTGCAAATATGAATATTACATAAGCTAAATAAATTGCTCCAAGAACGATTCCTATTATTGATAAAATTTTACCAGTCTTTACATTATTATACCCTTCATAAAGTTCTGGGTTCTCTGTATATAACGCTGTTGCCTTTTTTGCCATCACAATAGCAATTACAGCAAAAATAATTCCTATCCCATAGCAACAACATCCTACAATTGATAAAATACCAAAGACTAAGATCAAGGTTGAGTTGGGTAATGTTTGTTTTTCCATAATTTTTAATTGATTAGTTAAAAAATGATTCTCATTTTGATTATATAACTTATTACAATAGTGAGTATCGTAACCGTTATAAGGCCAGTTTTAATAATTTGACCATATCTAAATTTATAAAAGAAGTTAAATCCTAAAAAAAGAAGTAATACTAAAAGAGGATAAATTGCAGGATACATGTGAAAGGCTGCTTCAAATTCTCCTTGAAACAAAAGAGCAAGAGATCTTTGCATTCCGCAACCCAGGCAATCAACACCAAAAATCTTTTTGTTAACACAAGGAATCATGTATTCTTCCAAAGGCAATTTTTTATTAATTAGCACTTGCAATATACATAATTAAGTTATTTATCATAATTACAAGATAGAAATTCTATGTATTTAATACTTTTACAGCATGAATTTAAGTAGGATTAAAAAGACACTTAGCCTCCTTTCCATTTTTATGGGTGGAGCCTTATTAATAATCGAAATTTCTTCTGAAGAAAAAAACTATTACCTCCAAACTATAGGATTGGTTATGTTAATGGTTGGTTTATTTATGGTGAATTCTAGGGTAAAATCAAAAACCGAAATCACGAGTCAAGAATATTTTGAAGAGGAATAGTTATGATTAAAGTTGGTGATACAGTATCTGTTTTGGACGAACCTATCTCAGGAAAAGTTGTTTCGATAAGTCATAATGAGATCACTATACAAACTGAAGATGGGTTCGATATGACTTTTTTTAAAAATGAAGTTGTAAAAATTCAATCAGGAGAAATGATTATTCCTTCTTTTGACGAAGTGAATAGAAATTTACAGGAAAAAGAAGTTTATAAGAAAAAACCTAAGCGCAGAACAGTTAAACCTAAAGAGCGTAACCTACCACCAATGGAAGTTGATTTGCACATTCATAAATTGGTGAAATCTACCAAAGGAATGACAAATCATGATATGGTTACCTTACAGTTGGATACAGCCAAAAGACAATTGGATTTTGCCATTGGTAAGCGCATACCAAAAGTTGTGTTTATTCATGGAGTAGGTCAAGGTGTATTAAGAGAAGAACTTAAATATCTTTTTGGGAGATACCATAATGTTAGAATTTCGGACGCAGATTATAAAAAGTATGGTTTGGGAGCTATGGAAGTGTATATCATTCAGAACCCAAAGTAGTACTATGGCGTTGTAATTTCATAGGAACCAAATTCAAATACTTCCTCTCGTATCTCGATACCCGGCCCCTTAAAAGTTACATTGGATACTACTATGGTTCTTGTAAAAGTATTCCCACTTATAGGAGTATAGGATATTGTTGCCGTTCCATTTTCACTAATTAATTCTTCGGTTACTATTATCCCTGATGGCGGAATGCTGGCACAAAAGTATTCTTCGCCGTTTATTGCCGAATCAAATTGTCGATATATTAATACATTAGATGTACCATTAAGTGTTATGGTTTCACTCGCATTCTCAGCAGGAACTTGATTTACTTCAAAAGAAGAACTTGTGAAATTTAAAGATATGGACCGATTGGTATCAGTATCAATTTTATAGATCACAAAATCGTTTCCATTAAAACAATCTTCTGGAGTTGCGGTAAAATTGATATCTGTTTCTATAATATCACCTTCGCTACAACTCATAAATAATATAATTATTGCAAAGAGGCCAAAAGGTCTGTTCATATCCTTAATTTGGAGTTTTATCTAAATTTCTTCTGCTATTAACATCTCTAAACCCAAAAGAGAAATTATCATTTTCAAAATTCTCGTTGTTGCCATCAAAAATGATATTACTAATATCTATTATTGTTCTAAAAGTTGTTAGTACTTCTGTGTTTTCGGGATCAGGCGATACGTTGTCGTTTCTTTCGGTTGTATCAGGGTCGAGATAGTTAAAAGTATCATCATCTTCAGAGGCATCCGTATTATCATTCCTTGGTGATCCGTCTCCATCTATATCTTCATTTATCGTTGGCACACCATCACCGTCATCGTCAGTGTCAAGATAATCGGGAGTGCCATCCCCATCTGTATCTCTTGGATCATCATTACCGGCTATTCCATTTTCTAACTCAACACTGGTTAAAACATTATCATCATCATCATCTTGGTCTTTGTAATTGGGGATGCCGTCTCCATCGGTATCATCATCGTCAAGGTTTCCATTTCCATTGATATCTTCTTCTTCTGCGGGTATATTATCTTCATCATCTTCTGTGGCTATTATGACCCTAATTTCGGCAATCCCAGAAATGGCTTTTAATTCTTCTATTACAACAATTTCACTTGAAGGTATACTAGAACAGTAATAATCGTTTGTGATTGATGTGTTGAATTGTCTATAAATCAGACTACTGGTACCTTCACTTAGATCTATAATTATAGGTTCTTCTAATACTGTTGTCGCATTATATTGAGAACTAATGAAGTCAAAGGATATAGCTTCGTTATTAGAAGGGTTTATTTTAAAAAAAACAGACTCATTTTCTAATGCTCCGTTACAAAGTTGCAAATCAACATCATCAAACTCGAAACTGGTAATGATAATGTCACCGTCGTTGCAAGAAAAAAATGTTACTACCAGGAAAATAAAAACAAATGCCTTTTTCACGTATGATAATTTAGGGTTTTTGAAATTAAACTTAGTATGTTCTATCCTAAAGACGAAAGAAAACCGAAAAAGTTTACAACAACCTACTTTTTTATTAAATATTGACAAAAGTAAAGTAATTGAAAGATTATAACGTATCTGGCTTAAAATAATTTTATTTAAACTAGTTTTGTATTCTTAAAAATTGCGAATATTGTAATAAATAATATTCGTTTTTATAAATACACCTTGTTTTTTGGTTTTAACAACTAATTATTTGTGATTTATGCAAAAAGTTTATTTTGATAATGCAGCTACGACCAGGGTAAGACCAGAAGTGATTGCAAAAATGGTTTCGGTACTTGAAGATTTTGGAAATCCTTCTTCAACGCATGGATTTGGGCGATCTGCAAAGAATCATATAGAGCAAACTCGTAAAAATATTGCTAAACAATTAGGAGTAAAAGCGTCTGAAATTATATTTACTTCGGGGGGAACTGAAGCTGATAATTTAGTAATTAATAGCGCGGTTAGAGATTTGCAAGTGAAACACATTATCACTTCTAAAATTGAACATCATGCCGTATTGCATACCGTACAGGAAATTGAGGTATTTAACAAGATCAAGGTTAGCTATGTGAATATTAATAGTGATGGCTCTATTGACTATGATCATTTAGAATCTTTACTGTCAGGATCTAAACAGAAAACCTTGGTAAGCCTAATGCATGTTAATAATGAGGTAGGAACAATATTGGATATTAACAAGGTTGGCGATTTGTGTAAGAAATACGATGCTCTTTTTCATAGCGATATGGTGCAATCTATCGGCCATCTTGAGGTTAACCTAAGCGAACTTAATGTTGATTTTACAGCTGTAAGTGCACATAAATTTCACGGACCAAAAGGTATCGGATTCGCATATATTCGTAAAAACTCTGGATTAAAACCTCTAATTTTTGGCGGAGAGCAGGAGAGAGGTTATCGGGCAGGAACCGAAAGTGTGCATAATATTGTTGGAATGGATGAAGCTTTAAAATTGGCTTATGAGCACCTGGAAGAGGAGAAGAAGTATGTGGTTGACCTAAAGAAATATTTTGTAGAGACGCTCAAAAATAATATTGAAGGGGTAAAATTTAATGCAAATTGTTGTGATCCCGATCACTGCACGTATACGCTGATCAATGTATGTTTACCTATACCTGATGAGAAAGCGGGAATACTATTGTTTCATCTTGATATCAATGGAATTGCATGTTCTAAGGGAAGTGCCTGCCAAAGCGGTAGTAGTAAAGGGTCTCATGTGCTTACAGAAATACTTTCGGAAGAAGATCTACAAAAACCATCTATTCGGTTCTCTTTTTCAAAGTATAACACCAAAGAAGAGGTAGATTATGTGGTTGATGTTTTGAAGAAGTTTATTGAAGATTAATAGCAACCTAAAATTTCATTCCAACTCGAACATTAAAAACTCTTGGCGTTAAGAAATTGGGAATAGCGAATTGTCGTTGACTTGCTGCATCCCTAACAAAAGTATTTGTAATCGAATTTTGATTGTCGAATAAGTTGTAGATCTCCAATCCGAGACTTAGCTCTTCAAAGTTGTTGAAAAAGTTCCCCTGTTTCAGCCTTTTGTTTGCATCCACTACGACATAAGATACTCCTAGATCTGCCCTGCGATAATCTCGCAATCTGGACTGAAAATCATACGGGTCTGCATAACTTGGTGATCCACCGGGAACTCCGGTCTGGTAGACCAGGTTTAAGTATCCTTTTAAACTTGGTATAGAAGGAACATAATCCTGAAGGAGCACACCAATCTTTAAACGCTGATCGGTGGGTCGTGAAATATAACCTCTATCGTCGATGTTTTCTTCGGTTTTTAAGTATCCGATGCTTACCCAACTTTCTGTACCAGGAACAAATTCTCCATTAAGCCTTACATCGACTCCTTGCGCATAGGCCTCGGCATTATTTCGTGCTCGATATCTTATGCGTACATTTTCAATGGTATAGGGATTAACATCGGTCAATTTCTTGTAATAAATTTCAGAAGTAAGTTTAAAAGGACGGTTCCACATATTAAAACTATAGTCATTACCCACAACCAGATGTATGGATTGTTGAGCTTTTACATTGGGTCTCACTACTCCAAGAGAATCTCTTAATTCTCTATAAAATGGCGGTTGATGATACAATCCTCCGGATACCCTAAAAATCATATCGGTTTTCCAATTTGGTTTTATGGCAAATTGTGCTCTCGGGCTAATAACGACTTGAGAATTAGAAGGATTTACAGTATTTCCAGATATATTCCAATTGTGGGCTCTCACCCCAAGATTGGCCCATATCTCATTTTCTTTGATGTTAGATCGCAAACTATATTGGGCGTATCCTGAAATACGATCAACGGTGACTTCGTTTGTAGCTCTTACACTCACAAAAGGTACGATAGGACTCTCAAAAGGAGTATAAGGTTGGTCATTAATAAGGTCCCTAATTGGGGGGCGAATAGAAAACCCTGCAGAATCTATAATTTCATATTCCTGCAGGCGATCCTTTATGTCTTCAGATGTATATTTGATACCCCAATCAAACTGGTGATTATCATAGGTATAAGTTCCCTTATGTTGTATATTAAAGATTAAGGCGTCAAGATCATTACGGGCATGAGTTAATTGAGAGCCCACTCCTTCAGCAAATTCTATGTCACCCAGATCTTCGCTACCAATATCAGTATTAACTGTTCCTAAAGCATAAGAAGCCAAAATATCATAATACTCTTGTTCCTGAGTTTGATATCCCGAAGCAATTAGTTTTAAGGTAAGATTGTTGTTAGGTCGAAATGTTCCTTTTAAAGCTCCAAAATAAGTATCATATTGGTCTTCTTCTTGTCCTTGATAATTAACTACCAGAGCCTGTACTGTTTGTAAGGTACCAAAATTAACCTGTTCTCTTAAAGGTTCATAATCATATTTGTTTATAGCAAGATTCCCAAGAAAACCAAGCTCAAATTTATCCGAAAAATTATAGGACAAATATGTTTGCACATCTGCAAATAAGGGTTGGAAATTGGTTTCAGTATTTCGGGCATCAACCAAAAGACTGTTGTCTCTATAACGTACCCCAACAATACCAGATAATTTTTTGTTCTTAGAGATTCCTCCGGCAGAAATACTTCCTCCTAAAAGACTCATGTTTACTGAAGCCCCTATACGAGTGGGTCTTTTATAAGTAATATCTAAAACTGATGACAATTTGTCTCCGTATTTTGCTTGAAAACCTCCGGCAGAGAAATCAACATTTCTTACCAAATCCGTATTTACAAAACTTAAACCTTCTTGTTGTCCTGATCGAATTAAAAATGGTCTATATACTTCAATCTCATTTACATAAACCAGGTTTTCATCATAATTACCTCCTCTTACTGAATATTGAGTACTTAATTCATTATTCGAACTTACACCGGGTAAGCTTTTTAATAGCCCTTCTACTCCTGCATTGGCCGAAGGAGTAGTGCGTATAGTTTCCGGATCTAAAGTTGTTATTCCTTCAACTGTTTTTCTTTCTCTACCTGATATTATGACGGTACTAATTTGTTCAACATTGGTCTTAAGTACCGGGTTAAGTTCGTATTCTTGATTTTCTTCTAATTTGATGGTAAACTGAAGACTTTTTAGAGCAATGTGCGTAACATTTATTTGAACTTCTTGATTTGCGGGAATAGTAAGTTCGTATACACCGTTTTCATCTGATTGTGTACCCGAGTTATCAAATGTAATGTTGGCGCCTTGAACAGGAACATTGTTTTCGTTGAGTATAATCCCTTTTAAAGTAGCGTTTTGCGCCGAAGAAGATAAGCTGATAAAAATCAGAGCGATCAGTAGAAAGAAAAATTGTTTTTTCAAGAAATAATTAGGTTTTAAGGTTTTCTAAAAAAAGTGGTTTCAAATGTGGCGCGGTTTCCTACATTGTCTAGTACCACCAGTTTAAAATTATTTTCAGAATCGGTAATTACTTTGTCACTAAAATCATAAACCAACATTCCTGTTTTATAATCGTATTCCATCAAGATGAATTTCCCATTGATGGTCCCTCTGTAACTTTTTATACCAGATTCGGAATCATTAATTTTAATCTTTAAGTGCGTGGCGCTAGAAATCCATTTCTTACTCGAAACATTTATCGGAACGATTGTAGGTTTTGTAGAATCTGTGAATAAAGAATATTTTCCAAAAGTGCGAGTTCTTGTTGAAAATCTATTCTCTTTTTTGGAAGTCCTAGTGTAATATACTTTATCCTTACCATTAATACGACCTATATACAATTTCTTCTTGTCCTCATCTTTGTATCTTGATACATCAAACACCAAGGTCATATTTTTATGAAGAGGAGTTTGATCGTTATGTACCTGGGCAGTTTCACCATTAACTACAAGATCCAAATAAGTGTCTTCATATAAACTCCCTTTTGGAATTAATAGATCGACAATACCAGAACTGTAGGTATAATTTTCATTTGCTTTGGCTAGTTCTTCTGTTTTTGGTATTTCAGATTTTGTGATAGAATCTATAAAGTTCCCTTGTATGGGAATGTCTATAATAGTAGTGTTATTTTTAAAATCTTTAATGTAAATCTTGTAGTTGTAAGACAAGCTATCCAATACTTTTACAAAGCCGTTGTTTGTTTTGTTTTTGTATATAGTTAACGGATTGTTTTTTTCTACATATAATTTACTGATTCTACTTCGGTATTTTTTGAAATAAGGATAATCAATTAATCTGTTGATGTATCTTGTTTCAGAAAAGGAGAAGCGATTCATTCGCAACTTAAAGTTTTCCTGGCCATTTATTTCGGTAGAGATTTCATAAACCCCATTATGATTAGGGGCAAGGTCCTGTTTGTCGATAGTAGAAACACCAAAACCAATATTTCCATTGGCGCTAATGCTTTCGGTTTTGAAAGTACCATCTTCTTTTGGTGTTAATTGCAGTCTATATGGTATTTGACTTCCATTGATATGTGCATTTTTATCGAGACTATACGCCCAAACACCATTTATAATAGGTTTTTTTGAGTCTTTTACTTCAATACCAAAGCTTAATGGGTTCATAGGTCTTGATCTCGAATCTCGGATCTCGAAATGTAAATGTGGTCCAGAACTACCTCCGGTATTTCCGCTATATGCAATTATATCTCCTTTTTTTACTTCTAAAGTCCCAGATTTTGGGAAGAGTTCTATTTCATAAGATTCTTTGGCATATTGTCTTTGCTTTACAAAGGCTTCAATCTCTGGAGCAAACTTTTGTAAGTGTGCGTAGACTGTAGTATAACCATTAGGGTGAACAACATAAAGAGCTTTACCGTAACCACCATGAGAAACTTTAATTCTACTCACTCTGCCTGAAGCCGAAGCATACACATTTAGACCTTCTTCTCCATTGGTTTTCATGTCTAATCCAGAATGAAAGTGATTGGATCGTAACTCTCCAAAAGTACCCGATATAACCATAGGAACATCTAGAGGATTCATGAAGTAACCTGTTGCAAGGTCTTTTTGACCAAAACAAAAGAAAAAACCAAAGAGTGTAAAAAGTATGATTATTCGCATAAACACCTGTAAAAATATATTTTTTAATCTCGCAGTATAAAACTAACTCATTTTTTTGAAGTTATATGTTTTGTAACGCTTCATTTACTGCATTATTTAAATATCCTCCAGAAATTATTTTGGTTCGTACATTGTTAACGTTTGCCTTCATAGTCTTGTAATCCTCTTTGGATAGTTGCTCCAGTTTGTCACTAAGGTCCTTTAAATTAGAAACTACAAGTCCAATATTGTTTTCTAGTATAAAAGTACTAATAGCTGCTTTATCCCATACAACAACAGGAAGACCGCATAAGATATAAAGCGAAGTTTTGTGCGGATTGTTAAACTTCAAATATTGCCCATATTGACCGCTACATTCTTCTGTAGATATGCCATCCCAAACAAGTCCAAAAGATCCTTCAATTTTATAGGCAACCTGGTCTGAAGGAAAAGCACCTTGATACTCCAAAATTGAAGTTTGCTTATCAACTTTTAGTTTTCCATAGTCAAACCCAACACCATACAGTTTCATTGTAAAGTTGTTTTTATCCAAGGTATCCAGATCATAGATGTATGAGTTTTTACCTTCAGCAAAGCCACCTGCATAAACAATCTGGTAAGGTGTAACACCGTCATTTTTATCATTTTGTTTTGGTAACCCGTTGTTAAGAACATAGTCGAAGATACCCAGAACGATGATAGGAATCTTTACGTCTTGTTCAAGAAACCAATTTTTCATGGCTTCATTATGAACAATAATAGCGTCTGAAGTTATTATTTTTTTCAGTTCTTTAGCGGCACTACCGGTACGACCTTTCAAAAACCTCACATCATGAACAATAGTGATTACTTTACATCTTTTTAACTTTGCTACAAATAATACGTATCCTCTGAATTTATTAAGGGGGTATTGTGTACATAAGGTGCTTTTAAATGGAAGGCGTAAAAGGGCTAAACTAATTCCAAAAAAATTTTTAATGGTTCCTAAAGCCGAATTGGGAACTGAAGACTGTTTAAACCCAAGATTTTTAAATCCCATTTCTTTCAGAACAAATTCACAATCGGTTTTGGCTTTACCCGCAGCATTAAAAAGAGATTTGTAATTTCTTGAGATATAATATCCTATCATATTTTGTTTAAATTTCTGGGAGGAAAGATACATACATTTTATTTTTTTATATGATATATTATTAAGATAATTGCAGGGACCACTATTAAATCCAGTAGAAAAAAATGAATTTAAAATAGTAGATTTGGAGACTAGTACTCATTTTAAGAGATCATAAACCAAAAATGTATTGAAATTGAAAGAAAAAGAATATGATTATTTAGTCGTTGGAGCCGGATTATTTGGTAGTGTTTTTGCTCATGAAATGACAAAAAGAAGCAAGAAGTGTTTGGTGATTGATAAACGAAACCATTTGGGTGGTAACGTATATTGTGAAGAAAAAGAAGGGATTAATGTTCATAAATATGGTGCACATATATTTCATACTAATGATAAACGAATTTGGGATTATGTAAATCAATTTGCATCTTTTAACAATTATATTAACTCTCCCTTATCATTATCAAAAGGTAAACTATATAATTTACCCTTTAATATGAATACATTTTATCAGTTATGGGGAACTCAAACACCGCAAGAAGCTAAAGCAATAATTGATGAACAAGTAGCCAAATATGGCACCAAATCTCCTAAAAATCTAGAAGAACAGGCATTATCTTTGGTGGGCAAAGATATTTATGAAACTTTTATTAAGGAATATACAGAAAAGCAATGGGGTAAAAAGGCTACAGAGCTTCCCGCTTTTATAATAAAAAGACTACCTGTAAGATATACCTATAATAATAACTATTTTAATGATAGGTATCAAGGAATACCTATAGGTGGATACAATACCATAATAAATGGTTTGCTTAAAGGTATAGAGACAAAAACAAATGTCGATTTCTTTAAAGAACGTGAACAATTAGAAGGGCTAGCCGATAAAATAGTATATACGGGTAAGATTGACGAATTTTTTGATTATAAACATGGGCAATTAGAGTATCGTTCGCTCCGTTTTGAGAACGAGCTTCATGCAATTGAAAACTATCAAGGTAATGCTGTGGTTAATTATAATGACTCTTCTTTTGCTTTTACTCGAATAATTGAACATAAACATTTTGAGTTTGGTAAGCAAAGTAAGACTATAATTACCAAAGAGTATCCTGAGGCTTGGGATCCAAGTAAAGAAGCATACTATCCCATAAATAATGATAAAAATCAAGGGGTCTACCAAGAGTATAAAAAAGAATCACAAAAACTATCCAATGTAATTTTTGGAGGGCGTCTTGCAGAGTATCGTTACTACGATATGCATCAGATTATCGCATCCTCCTTAACCAAGGTTGAAGAAATATTAGGTATAGAGAAGTAATAGTAAGCACTTCTAAAATTAGTTTAAAAACTATTGGGTTTTTTCAATTGGTATGTTAACTTTGTGTAACGAAGTATTGTGTAAACTATATTAATGAGTGATTTAATTGAAATTGTTGATTCTCTTGAGAATAGGATAAGCAAGTTGTTACATAAGTATGAATTAATGAAAAGACAACAAGCAGATCTAAAGAAGAAAATCGAAGAATTGGAGTCCGTTTCAGCACTTCAGGCAGATCAATTAAAGCAATGGGAGGAAAAATTCAGTGCACTCAAAAATGCTAACGCAATGCTGGGCAGTGATGAATATAAAAGAGAGACCAAGCTCAAAATAAACGCATTAATAAGAGAAATAGATATGTGTATTGCACAACTCTCTGAATAGCGAAAATATGGCAGATAAGCTTAAAATTAAACTATCAATTGCAGATCGAGTATATCCGTTAACCATAAATCCAGAACAGGAAGAAGGTTTAAGAAAAGCAGCAAAAAAGATAGAAGCTATGATTAAGCAGTTTGAGCAAAGTTATGCGGTGAGAGATAAGCAAGATGTACTTGCCATGTGCGCTTTGCAGTTTGCAGCACAGGTCGAACAGAAAACAATAGATAAAGACGGTGATATGACTAACGTAGCAAATAGACTTAATGCTTTAAGTGATTTGTTGCACGATCATTTATCGTAACGTTCATAAAAATAAATTAAGGTTACTGCCTGCACTAGTTGTTATTTTGATAAACTCAACAAGAATTAATTAAAAAGGGTGAGTTTAAGTTGTAAAAGCGCGCCGCCTTGAGCGGATTCTTGATCAGCTTGTTAGCCCTAAACCTGTTTTTACAGAGTTTATACAGAACCTTTGCTAGTGCAGGCTTTTTTTATATATAAATACGTACACAAATTATGGATAACATTATATTTTTGATTATAGCAGCTGTTGCGGGATTAATTCTTGGTTTTATTATTGCCAAGATGATGGAGCGCAGTAAAGCATCAGAAATCGTAAGAAACGCAAAGAAAAGTTCAGAAAGTATCATTAGAGAGGCCAAAAGTGAAGGAGAAACAATAAAAAAAGATAAAATACTTCAGGCAAAGGAGAAGTTTATCGAACTTAAATCTGAACATGAAAAAGTAATTCTTTCTAGAGATAAAAAGATAGCCGAGGCAGAAAAAAGAACGCGAGATAAGGAATCTCAAGTTTCAAATGAATTGTCTAAAGGAAAAAAACTGAATGTAGAGCTCGAAGAAAAGATTAAGAATTATGATAAGCGTAATGAGTATCTGGAGAAGAAACAAAGCGAGTTAAAGAAACTTCATAAGAGCCAGGTACAACAATTAGAGGTGATTTCTGGATTATCTGCAGAAGAGGCAAAAGAACAACTTGTAGAGTCTCTTAAAGAACAAGCGAAAACAGATTCGATGACCTTAATACAGGATACTATTGAAGAGGCAAAGTTAACGGCACAACAAGAAGCAAAAAAGATAGTAATTAATACTATCCAAAGAATAGGTACCGAAGAAGCAATTGAAAATTGCGTTTCTGTTTTTAATATCGAAAGTGATGATGTTAAAGGAAGGATAATAGGAAGAGAAGGAAGAAATATTAGAGCTATTGAAGCAGCGACAGGAGTAGAGATTATTGTTGATGATACACCCGAAGCAATTATTTTATCGTGTTTTGATTCGGTAAGAAGAGAAGTAGCTCGTTTATCATTGCATAAATTGGTTACCGATGGACGAATTCACCCGGCGAGAATTGAAGAAGTGGTGAGAAAGACCAGAAAACAAATAGATGAAGAAATTATTGAAGTAGGGAAACGTACTGTTATAGATTTGGGGATTCATGGATTGCACCCCGAACTTATTAAAACGATAGGAAGAATGAAATATAGATCTTCTTATGGCCAAAACCTGCTACAACACTCTAGAGAAGTTGCTAAACTGTGCGGTGTAATGGCAGCAGAGCTTGGATTGAATCCAAAGCTTGCCAAAAGAGCAGGGTTGCTTCATGATATAGGAAAAGTGCCTGATACAGAGACTGAAGTTCCTCACGCAATATTGGGAATGCAATGGGCAGAGAAGTATGGAGAAAAGCCTGAAGTATGTAATGCGATAGGAGCACACCATGATGAGGTAGAAATGACATCTTTGATATCTCCTATTATTCAAGTCTGTGATGCTATTAGTGGTGCACGACCTGGTGCGCGTCGTCAAGTATTGGATTCTTATATCCAGCGTTTAAAGGATCTAGAAGAAATAGCCTTTGCATTTGATGGGGTTAAGAAAGCGTATGCGATACAAGCAGGTAGAGAGCTTAGGGTAATTGTAGAGAGCGAAAAGGTGAATGATGAAAGGGCGGCTAATCTTTCTTTTGAAATTTCCCAAAAAGTACAAACCGATATGACCTATCCCGGTCAAGTAAAGGTTACTGTTATTAGAGAAACTCGTGCAGTTAATATTGCAAAATAAAATAGGTAAAAAGTTTGAATATTGAAAAGTGGAGTAGTGTAAGCTCCACTTTTTTATTTTTTTAAATGATGGTTTATTAGTCTTTGTGTTTGCTTAAGATTTCTTCCTTCCATACCAATGCTTCTTCTATTGTGTGGAATAGCTCAAAATCTTTTTTGAAGAAAAACCTTTCCATTTTAATTTGCTCTTTCTGCATTACATCTGTAGATACAACAGCAATTCCCAGTAAATTTGGGATTTTAGAAGACTCTGCATGTATTGCCGGGTTTATAGAAAAAGAATGTACTCTATGAGATATGTAAATAAAAGGTTTGTTTTTGTAATGTAAGTCCATAAGTTTTAAGAAAACCTTTAGCATTTCAGGTGTAGTAGTTACGCCTTCATATATTCTTGATACCACATAGTCTTCATAAACGTCAAGATCACAAAAATCCAAAGTATATGATGTAATCATTTTTGTCATGAGAAAATTACGATAAGGAGTACTTTAAGATACAAATAATAACTGGTAAATAGAATAATTATTTTTTGTTTTTCAGGGTATGATTGTGTTGGTTATAAATAAAGTTTTTTATAATTTCATCTTTCCACTCTAAAGCCTCGCCTATTGTTTCAAACTGTTGTAATTTCTTGTTTGTAAATGCTTTTTCTATTCGTGCTTGACTTCTTTGTTTTGGATCTTTAGAAATAATGGCTACACCGAGCAAATTTTGGATTTTATTGCTTTCAAAATATATCATTGGATTGATCGTGTAAGAATGAATGCGTACAGCTAGATATACAAAAGGTTTATTTTTAAAATGTTTTTCTGCTACATAATTTAATTCGGTAATGTTTTCGGGGCCAACAACAGAGCCTTCGTTGATGTAAACGCGAATATGATCCTCGTATATTTCTGCACGACAATACCCAAAATCGTAAGATATAATCATTTAATTTGAAGTTTGTTTGTATAGCAATAAGGGGATTTTTCCCTTTTTTTAACAGTTTAAGATATAAAAAAAACAGCATTCTGTCAATTGCTGTTTTCTAGACGAGTGTTATTTCTCGTTTTTTTATTTGAATTTATTAGCTTTCTTTATTACTTCATCTTTCCATTGTAAAGCTGCTTGTAACGTGTCAAAATATTGTAATTCTTTGTCAAAAAATGTTCTTTCAATTTTAGATAGGCTTTGTTGTTTTGGATCCTCAGATACCACTGCAAACCCAACCATATTTTTAATTTTATTTCCTTCAAAGTAAGAAATTGGATTTACAGAATATGAATTAACCCGGTGGGTGATGTAAACGAAAAATTTATCTTTATAATGCTTATTGGCCATAAATGACATTTGCGTTATAAACTCTGGTGAAACAATTACGCCTTCGTTCATGACCGATAAAATGTAATCATGATGTATTTCTACATGACAAAAATCAAAATTATATGAAGTAATCATTTGTTGCCTTTAAATTCTTTAATCATTTTTTTTAATTTTTTAATTTAAAAAAATATAATATATAAAAATATGCGATTTCTTTTACTGAAATGGTAGGCTTGTCTTTTTTGAGTGGTAAGTAACCTATTAGGATTAATCAATTTCCTTTTTTATAATCTCTTCTTTCCAGTGAATAGCATCTTGCATAGTATTAAACTGACAAAAGTTTTTTCCAAAAAAAGTTTTCTCGAGTTTGGTTTGCATTTTTTGTATGGGGTCATTGGAGACAACAGCAAACCCAACAAGGTTATTAATTTTTGCAGTTTCAAGATATATTGTAGGATCTACAGAGTAGGAATTAATTCTGTGGGTTATATAAACAAAAGCCTTGTTTTTAAAATGCTTGTCAACTATTTTTAAGAATATGTCATTGTATTCGGGTAGGACTATAATACCTTCGTTCATTATAGTAATAACATAGTCGTCGTATATATCCATTTGGCCAAAGCCCAGATCGTAGGAGGTAATCATTTTCTTTGATTATTCTTTCTTGATAAAAGGACATGAAAATACGAATAAATCCTTTATTAAAATGGGGTTACGTTTGTTTTAACTTGTGTTTAATGTTGTTGAAAATATTTTTGAATGATTTCATTTTTCCATTCGATTGCTTCCTTTATAGTATCAAATAAACGAAGCTCTTTTGCAAAAAGAGATTGTTCCAATTGGGTTTGTTTTTTTTGTAACGGATCATTAGAGATTACTGCGAATCCAACAAGATTTTGGATTTTAGACATCTCTATATGAATAGATGGGTCTACAGAGTAGGAGTTGACTCTATTTGAAATATAAACGAAAGGTTTGTTTTTGTAGTATTGATCGGCTGCCATAGCCAAAAGGTTGTTGTATTTGGGAACGACAGTTGTTCCCTCGGCCATGACGGTAAGTATGTAATCTTTATGTATTTCAACTTTACAAAAGCTAAAATCGAAGGAGATTATCATTGAAAGATTATTAGTATTGTAAATTTAAAATTAAATTATGTATAAAAAAACAGGTTTTTTGTTAAAATAATTTGATTTTAAGTTATGAAAAAAGCCTCTACAAGTAAATCATAGAGGCTTCTAGAATAAATCTTTTTTGTGTTAGGATTCTGTAGATTCTTCAGCTTTTTTAATGTTAATAGTAAGCTCTCCAGAATCATCCATATCCATAAAAATACTGTCACCTTCTTGAAGTTGAGCATTTATAATCTCTTCTGCAAGTGCGTCTTCAATATATTTTTGGATGGCTCTTTTTAAAGGTCTTGCACCATATTGCTTGTCAAACCCTTTTTCGGTAATATAATCTTTTGCTTTTTCGCTTAACGAAAGATCATATCCGAGTCCTTTAATTCGCTCATACAGTTTATCAAGTTCGATATCGATAATTTTATGAATATCTTCTCTCTCAAGTGCATTAAACACTACTACATCGTCTACCCGGTTTAAGAATTCGGGAGCAAATGCTTTTTTCAGAGCATTTTCTATCACACCTTTTGCATAGTCATCTGCCTGAGTTTTCTTTGCAGTAGTACCAAAACCAACTCCTTGTCCAAAATCTTTCAATTTTCTGGCTCCGATATTCGAAGTCATTATGATAATGGCATTCCTGAAATCTATTTTGCGTCCAAGACTATCTGTTAAATAACCATCATCCAATACTTGCAACATCATATTAAATACATCGGGGTGTGCTTTTTCAATCTCATCAAGAAGAATCACGGCATAAGGTTTTCTTCGAACTTTCTCAGTAAGCTGTCCACCTTCCTCATATCCTACATACCCTGGAGGTGCTCCTATAAGTCTTGATACTGCAAATTTCTCCATGTACTCACTCATATCAATTCTGATAAGCGCATCTTCACTATCAAAAAGCTCTTTGGCAAGTACTTTTGCCAATTGTGTTTTACCTACACCCGTTTGTCCTAAGAAAATAAAAGAACCGATAGGTTTGTTTGGATCTTTAAGTCCGGCTCGATTACGCTGTATGGCTTTTACAACTTTCGAAACCGCTTCATCTTGACCAATTACTTTACCCATAATTAGATTGGGAAGTTCGGCAAGTTTGTTGCTTTCCGTTTGAGCGATACGATTTACCGGGATACCTGTCATCATAGAAACTACATCGGCCACATTTTCTTCATCAACTGTTTCTTTATGAAGTTTGGATTCTTTTTCCCATTGTTCTTGAGCGACACTTAATTCTTTTTCAAGATTCTTTTCGTCATCCCTTAGTTTGGCTGCTTCTTCATATTTCTGTTTCTTTACCACACTATTTTTTAGTTCTCGTACTTCTTCAAGTTTTTTCTCAAGATCAAGAACCTTTTTAGGAACATCAATGTTGGTAATATGAACTCTAGAACCGGCTTCGTCAAGGGCATCAATAGCCTTATCAGGTAAGAATCTATCGGTCATGTAGCGATTAGTAAGCTTAACACATGCTTCGATAGCACTATCGGTATACATCACATTATGATGCTCTTCATACTTTTCTTTGATATTGTTAAGTATTTCTATAGTTTCCTCGATATTGGTAGGTTCTACAATTACCTTTTGGAAACGTCTTTCCAGAGCACCATCTTTTTCAATGTATTGTCTGTACTCGTCCAACGTAGTAGCACCAATACATTGTATTTCGCCTCTCGCCAAAGCAGGTTTGAACATATTAGAAGCATCCAGACTTCCTGTCGCTCCTCCAGCTCCCACTATGGTATGAATTTCATCAATAAAAAGAATAATATCATCATTCTTTTCAAGCTCATTCATTACGGCTTTCATTCGTTCTTCAAACTGGCCACGGTATTTTGTTCCAGCAACTAGACTGGCCAGATCAAGTGTAACGACGCGTTTGTCAAACAGAATTCTTGAAACTTTACGTTTTACAATTCTTAGAGCGAGTCCTTCGGCGATAGCAGATTTACCTACTCCAGGCTCACCTATTAATAGCGGGTTGTTTTTCTTTCTTCTACTTAAAATTTGTGATACACGTTCTATTTCTTTTGAACGTCCTACCACCGGATCAAGTTTGCCTTCTTCTGCCATGGCAGTAAGGTCGCGCCCAAAATTATCCAAAACAGGAGTTTTAGATTTCTTTCCGGCCTTGCTCCCTCCAGATGGAGAGTTAAAAGGGTTTTCTTTTGAAGAATCTCCAGTTAAATCATCATCATCTTCAGAAAAGGATTCGGCTTTTGGGTTATCTATATATTCTTCGTCGTTGGCTATCATATACTTAAATTGGTCTTTAACGTTATCATAATCTACTTTTAAACGATTCAAAAGCTTTGTAGTTGGGTCATTTTCATTTCTTAAAATACACAAAAGAAGATGTGCAGTATTGATTGAAGAGCTTTGAAATAATTTTGCTTCTAAGAATGTTGTTTTTAAAGCTCTTTCTGCCTGTCTAGTAAGGTGTAAATTCTTTTTTTCATTTGAGGCTACCGCTACATCGGGGTTCGCAGGGCTTAGAATTTCTACTTTTCTCCTTAGATTGGTCAAATCAATATCTAAGGCATCAAGGATACTTATCGCTTTTCCACTTCCGTCGCGCAACAAACCTAACATAAGATGCTCTGTCCCAATAAAGTCATGCCCAAGTCTCAAGGCTTCCTCCTTGCTATAGGCAATTACATCTTTAACTCTAGGTGAAAAATTGTCATCCATAAGATTATTCTCTTTCTTTTTCTTTTTAACTAAAATAGTAATTTTTAAGATTACTATGGCAAAAACTATTCCTTTTAAACGATCATTAACAAATATCTGACAGGAATGTTATATTTTGTCAGTATCTATCAAAAATTTAGGGGGTATTTTGAGATAAATTTACTGACAATTTTGGAATGTTTTCTGCTTATTATGGGTAAATAGACAAAAAAAGCTTTAATAATCAAAACCTAACGAACGAGACTTATTAACTATCAACACCCTTTTTTTTGTTAATAAATTACGTATATTACATAGGTAAATGCATGTTAAAAACGTCTTAATTTACTTAAATTAGCGCGTTTATTAATTCAATTTTTAGAAAAAAGTTTTTATGACAGACGGAGAAAAACTTATACCTATCAATATAGAAGATGAGATGAAATCGGCGTACATCGATTATTCGATGTCCGTGATTGTATCTAGAGCACTTCCAGATGTTAGGGATGGTCTTAAACCTGTACATAGGCGTGTACTATACGGGATGTACGAATTAGGAGTAAGAGCAAGTAGCGCACATAAAAAATCGGCCAGAATCGTAGGAGAAGTTTTAGGTAAATACCATCCTCATGGTGATACTTCTGTATACGACACAATGGTTCGTATGGCACAAGAATGGAGCTTGAGATATATGTTGGTAGATGGTCAAGGTAACTTTGGTTCTGTAGATGGCGATAGCCCTGCAGCAATGCGTTATACTGAAGCTAGAATGCGTAAGATATCTGAAGATATGCTTGCAGATATCGAAAAAGATACCGTTGATCATACCTTTAATTTTGATGATACTTTACAAGAGCCGACCGTTCTTCCGACTAGAGTACCTGGTTTATTGATTAATGGTGCATCGGGAATTGCTGTAGGTATGGCAACCAATATGCCTCCTCATAACTTAAGTGAAGTAGTAGATGGTACCGTTGCTTATATTGATAATAACGACATTGAAATAGACGAGTTAATCACCCACATTAAAGCTCCGGATTTTCCAACTGGAGGTATAATATATGGTTATGATGGCGTTAAAGAAGCTTTTAAAACTGGTCGGGGACGAATAGTAATGCGAGGTAAAGCTTCTTTTGAAGAGGTGAATGGTAGAGAATGTATCATTGTTACCGAAATTCCTTATCAGGTAAATAAGGCTGATATGATTAAGAAAACAGCCGATCTTGTTAATGATAAGAAAATTGATGGTATTTCAACAATTCGAGATGAGTCTGATAGAAAAGGAATGCGAATCGTTTACATTTTAAAACGTGATGCAATACCTAATATCGTTCTTAATCTCTTATATAAGTATACAGCATTACAGTCTTCTTTTAGTGTAAATAACATTGCATTGGTTAATGGAAGACCGAAGTTGCTTAACGTAAAGGAAATGATTCATCATTTCGTAGAGCACAGGCATGATGTTGTTGTACGTCGTACAAAATTTGAACTTAGAAAAGCGGAAGAAAGAGCGCATATTCTTGAAGGGTTAATTATTGCTTCAGATAATATTGACGAAGTAATTGCGTTAATTCGAGCTTCTGCAAATGCTGAAGAAGCAAGAGAAAAGTTGATAAAACGTTTCAAGCTTTCTGAAATTCAAGCCAAGGCAATTGTTGAGATGCGTCTGCGTCAATTAACAGGTCTGGAGCAGGATAAATTACGTGCAGAGTATGAAGAATTGATGAAGACCATCGAAGATCTCAAAGATATTCTTGCAAAGAAGGAGCGTAGAATGGATATCATCAAAGAAGAGCTTATCGAGGTAAAAGACAAGTATGGCGATGATAGAAGATCACAAATTGAATATGCAGGAGGAGATCTTAGTATAGAAGACATGATCCCAGATGAAAAAGTGGTGATCACTATCTCTCATGCTGGATATATCAAAAGAACTTCTCTGAACGAGTATAAAAAACAAAATAGAGGAGGAGTTGGTCAAAAAGGAAGTACGACCCGTAACGAGGATTTCCTTGAGCATTTATTTGTAGGAACGAACCACCAATATATGTTGTTCTTTACTCAAAAAGGAAAATGTTTCTGGATGAGGGTTTATGAAATTCCAGAAGGAAGTAAAACTTCAAAAGGAAGAGCAATTCAAAACCTTATAAATATTAGTACAGATGATAAAGTAAAGGCTTTTATTTGTACGCAAGATTTAAAAGACGAAGATTACATCAATTCGCATTATGTCATAATGGCAACGAAAAAAGGTCAGGTCAAAAAGACATCTTTAGAGCAATACTCTAGACCTAGAACCAATGGTATTAATGCGATAACTATAAAAGAAGATGATGAACTTCTAGAAGCAAAGTTAACGGATGGTAAAAGTCAGGTAATGCTTGCTGTAAAATCAGGAAAAGCAATTCGTTTTGAAGAAGAAAAAACCCGACCTATGGGACGTGGCGCTTCTGGAGTGAGAGGAATACGACTTGCCGATGATAAAGACGAAGTGATAGGAATGGTAGCTGTTAATGATATGGAAAGTAATATTCTTGTGGTATCAGAAAATGGTTACGGAAAACGTTCTAAATTAGAGGATTACAGAATTACAAATAGAGGTGGAAAAGGTGTAAAAACCATCTCTGTTACCGATAAAACTGGTAATCTGGTAGCTATTAAAAATGTTACCGACCTTGATGATCTTATGATTATTAATAAATCAGGAATTGCTATACGATTGGCTGTAGAAGATTTACGTGTAATGGGTCGAGCCACTCAAGGGGTTAGATTGATTAATTTAAAAGGTAAAGATTCTATTGCTGCAGTAGCAAAAGTAATGCATGATGAAGATGATATCAGTGATGAGGAAGATGTAGATGAAACAATTAATTCTACATCAGATTCCGATAACGCTTCAGATGGCACGAATATTGATAATGAAACGAAAGAATAATTAAATCCCATTTTAAAAACTCAAGTAATGAAGACTAAATTTATCGTAGTATTATTTTTAACATTTAGTACTATTGGATTTTCTCAAAAACAAGCATTGAAATCTGCTACAAAAGCGCTTAAGTCAGGCAATATAGAAGTAGCGAATGACGCATTGAAGGCAGCTGAAGGACAATTAGATGCTGCAGATGAAAAAATGAAAGCTCAGTTTTATTTCCTAAAAGGACAGGTTTTGTCTGCCTCTGGAACTGATTCTTTGGATAAAATAGAGAAAGCAGCCGAAGCTTATAATAAGTCTATGGAAATAGAAAAAGCGGCTGGGAGCTCTAAATATACTTCCGAAGCGAGTTTGAAACTACAAACAATTCGTCAAACCTTGATTGAAAATGCAATTAAAGATCAGAATGCAAAGAATTATAAAGGAGCTTCTGAAAAGTTATATACCGGATATAGAACAAATAAAAAAGATACCATATATCTATATTATGCGGCAGGTAATGCTGTAAATGGAAAAGATTATGATGCCGCTTTGAAATATTATGAAGAACTTAAGTCTCTAGGTTTTAATGGAGAGAGTACAGAGTTCTATGCAACCAATAAGGAGACTGGAAAAGAAGAATCTTTTGATTCTGGTAAGACAAGAGATCTTATGATAAAATCTGGAAATTATATTAAGCCAGAAGATCGCAAAACCGCTTCTAAAAAAGGAGAGATAGCAAAAAACATTGCTTTGATATACATAAATCAAGGTAAAGATGAAGAAGCTATGAAAGCGATAGAAGATGCCAAGAAGGATAACCCTAACGATAATGCATTATTGCAAGCCGAAGCTGATGTCTTTTATAAGCTTGGTAATATCGAAAAGTATAGAGAGCTAATGGAGCAAATTGTAGCCAATGATCCAGAAAATCCAGACTTATTTTATAACCTTGGAGTAAGCGCTTCTAAACTAGGAGATGATGAAAATGCAATGACGTACTATAAAAAAGCTCTTGAACTAAAACCAAATTATTCAAATGCTCAGATAAACATTGCAGCTTTAATTTTATCGGGTGAAAAAAACATTGTTGATGAAATGAATAATCTTGGTACTTCTTCAAAAGATTATAAGAGATATGATGAGTTAAAGGCACAAAGAATGGATTTGTATAAAAGTGCCGTTCCTTATTTAGAAGGTGCTTTAGAAAACAAACCTGATAATATCGAGGCTTTACGCACATTAATGAATATCTTCTATCAATTGGATGATCCTAAAGCCGACGAGGTGAAGAATAAATTAAAAGCTTTAGAAGGAGGGAACTAATCTTCTAAAGGGATAAATAAAATAAGAATAAAAAAACCGGAGCTTTGAGACTCCGGTTTTTTTATTTGTATAATGATAGTTTTAAAAAAGTATTTTGATAGTTATGCTAAGAAGATCGATTCTATCTTAGTTCTGCACCTAATTTGCTTTCAAAATTATGCTGCAGTTTATTCATGATTTTATCAATTTGCTTATCAGTAAGGGTTTTATTTTCATCTTGAAGTGTAAAACTGACTGCATACGATTTTTTACCTTTAGGTAAATTTTTGCCTTGGTATACATCGAAAAGCTGTATATCCTTCAAAAGCTGTTTTTCAGTTTGTTTTGCAATGGTATGAATGTCCTCGAACTTAATCACATCATCCAGTAAAAGAGCAAAATCTCTACGTACTTCAGGAAATTTAGGTATTTCCTTAAACTTGATTTTATTGTGTTTGGCGTATTCTAATACGTTATCCCAATTAAAATCAGCAAACAGTACTTCTTGAGAAATTGAAAACTCTTTAAGAACCAACTTTTTTACAACACCAAAATCAACTAGTTTGGTTTTACCTAAACTAAAAGATATTCCTTCAGAAAACAAATCATTTTTTACAGGAGAGGTCTTTAGTTTTTGTAAACCCAATCTACTTAAAACCGTAGATACAACACCTTTTAAGTAAAAGAAGTCACTTGTTTCCGACGTAACTTTCCAACTTTCTCTAGTTTTATTTCCGGTAATAAGAATACTTAGATGTTTATGTTCTACACGTTCTTCGTTATATTGGTGATAGGTTTTTCCGAATTCGAAAAACTTCAAGTCAGACCTTTTTCTATTTATATTATATGATATAGCCTCGAGACCAGAAAAAAGTATTGACTGTCGCATGACAGCCAAGTCATTACTTAGTGGGTTAAGCATTTCTACATTGTGGTCAGGTTTTAACTGCCCACTCAGCTGTATATATTCTGGAGCGGTAAGAGAGTTGGCCATCATTTCATGAAACCCCTGACCCACCAACTGATTTGAGATTGTGTTTTGTACTCTATGGTCTGAAAACTTATCAATATTTGATATTGAAGCATTCAATTTTTGAGTAAAACCAATATTATTATAACCATAAACTCTTAGGATTTCTTCGATAACATCGGCTTCTCTTTGTACATCATTTCTATAAGCAGGAATTATCAATCCCAAACCACTTTCAGTAACGCTATTTACTTTTATGTCTAAAGAAGCGAGAATACTTTTTATAGTTTCTTGAGGTAATTCTTCACCAATTAACTTTGTGGCATTTTCAAAAGATAAGACAACTTGAAAATCTTCGATTTTTTTAGGATATAGATCTACTATTTCACTAGAAATAACACCTCCTGCAAGTTCTTGAATAAGTAAAGCAGCTCTTTTAAGGGCATATTCGGTAATATTTGGATCAATTCCACGTTCAAATCTAAATGAGGCATCGGTGTTTAAACCATGCCTTTTTGCCGTTTTACGAACACTAACGGGATTAAAATATGCACTTTCCAAGAAAATTGATGTGGTAGTTTCCGTAACTCCTGAGTTGATGCCCCCAAAGACACCAGCAATACAAAGCGGCTTTACAGCATCACAAATCATTAAATCTTCAGGATGCAGCTCTCTTTCAACTTCGTCTAGAGTAGTAAATTTGGTACCTGCATCTAAGGTTGTTACTTCAATTTTATCTCCCTCAATATAATGTGCATCAAAGGCATGAAGCGGTTGCCCCAATTCATGAAGTACATAATTGGTAACATCGACCACGTTATTTTTTGGAGTAATTCCAATTGCCAGTAGCCTATGTTTGAGCCATGAAGGAGATTCTGCAACTTTAAGATCTGTAATCGTTACTCCGCAATATCTTGGTGCGAGATCTTGATTTTTGACCTCTACATCAATTTTATTAAGTCTATTTTCGACTCTAAAGTTACTTACCGATGGAGTAATAAGCTCCAAATTGATATCCTTTTGTAATAACCCTGCTTTTAGGTCTCGGGCGGTTCCCCAATGACTCATAGCATCTGCCCGGTTTGGTGTTAATCCTATTTCAAAAATCTGATCATTTTCAATATCAAATATTTTCGCAGCTTTTTTACCAACAGGAACATTCGGATCGAGAACCATAATGCCGTCATGACTTTTTCCTAGCCCCAGTTCGTCTTCGGCGCAAATCATACCATAACTTTCTTCACCACGAATTTTCCCTTTTTTTATGGTCCATTCTTTTCCCTTATCATCATACAACTTAGTTCCTATAGTGGCAACAGGAACTTTTTGACCAGCGGCAACATTTGGTGCTCCACATACAATTTGAACGGGCTCACCGTTTCCTAAATCTACTTTGGTAATTTTTAACTTATCGGCATTTGGGTGCTTCTCACAATTTAACACCTGCCCAACAACTACACCTTCTAGACCTCCTTTAACACTTTGGTATGTGTCTATTCCTTCAACTTCAAGCCCAAGATCTGTAAGCAATTCGCCAGCTTTTGCAGCATCCCAATCAAGATTAATAAACTGTTTTAACCAGTTATATGAAATTTTCATATTTGATCCTTCTAATTTTAGTCGGTAAAGATAATATATTGCCCAGAGCTGGCAAATAGTAAGATCTGCTAATATGAAATAAAATTGTATTATCTTTAAGACAAATTAACCTAACTATCTAATTACTATGAAAACATATATTAAATTGTTTACTTTTCTTTTGGTTGTTGGTGTTATTTCTTGTACCGATAAGAAAAAAGAAGAAGAAGAAACTAAAGTAGCGGTCGAAAAAATTGAAGCCGTGGAGTCTGAATTAGATCAAGTTTCACAAGAGGTTGAAACTAAAGCCAAAGAGTTAGAAAAATCTCTCGAAGATTTGGATGATATTTAGGCTTAAAATTTCCTAATAAACCTTTTTTTAATTACCCTTTTTCGTATTAAACTATTAATTTAAAAATTAAGTTATGAAACTTATCAAATTCATTATTGTATTAACATTGTTTTTTGCCGCAGGAAATTACAATGCTTTTGCACAAGGAAAATCTCAGCAAGCTAAAGAAAAGGTTGCTCAAAAGAAAGGCCAGGCAAAGGAGAAAATAAATAAAGGAAAAGAAAAGGCAGAAGAAGCCAGGCAAAAAGGTAAAGAGAAAGCTGAGGAAGTAAGAGAAAAGGCAAAAGAGGCTAAAGAGGATCTTGAAGAAGAAGGGCAAGAAAGAGCGGAAGAGGCAAGAGAAAAGGTCAAAGAGAAGAAAAAGAAAGTCGAAAAAGAAGTTAAAGGAAATGCATACGGAAAAAACAAAGGAGATCTAAAGGGGAAAGAATTTGGAATGGCTCGTGTTGCAGAAGCAAAAAATAAAGTAAAAGAAGGCAAAGAAGCTCTTGATAAAAACGAAGGTAAAATTCAAAAAGCTCATGAGAGGATTGAGGCTGCCAAAGAGCGTTTGGCTAGGGCTAAAGAAAAAACAGGGGAAGAAGCATTAACTCCAGAAGAAATAGCCGAAAAAGAAGCCAAAATTGCGAAAGCCGAAGAAAAACTTAATGGTCTGAAGGAATCTATAAAGAAAGGAAAGCAAAAGATGAAAGAAGGCAAAGAAAAACTTGATAAAGTATATTCTGAAGATCAATAATTTTTCATTGTTTTTAGGTCATGTTTATAGAAATGGCTTGTACTTTTGATAATAAATTCAATTGCTTTTGAAATATGTTACAAAAATACGGTTCAGAAATTGTATTTTTGATATCTAATAATTAAATGCCCTGAAAATGAAAAAAGTAAAATATGTTTTAATCTTTGTTTTTACTTTCACTTTAGGAGTTAATCAAATGATAGCCCAAGAGGAAGAAGAAAAAAAGAAAAAGGTTGAGCAAAAGTTAAAAGTGGATTCTGAAGACGATGAAGATGATGAAGATGAAAATGGTAAGTATATTATAGAGCCACGCAAAAAAGGTGAAAAAGCTCCTGTTCAGGAAGCTTATCCTGGTAAAACGGAGAAAAAAACGTCAAAAAAAGATGTTTTAAAAACTATTCAACCCGATCGAAAGAAAAGGATTAACAATAAAGAGAAAAAAAGAGTTAAAATGTAAAATGTCTTTGATTAAAAGTTGTAATTAAACCTATATAGTCCGGTAAGTTTTAAGTAAATTTCCGGACTTTTTTATACAAATTATATACAATGAAAAAAATCAATATTCTTATAGTTTCAATAGCTCTTACTTTCTTTTCTTGTAAAAAAGAAACGAAAAAGGAAACGGTAGACTTTATTAGCGGCCCCTGGAGAGCTACTCTTGAGGTGCAGGACAATTACCGCCTTCCTTTTCTTTTCGAAGTAATGGACGATCAATCCCTCACAATATTTAACGCCCAAGAAACTATTGATGTTGATGAAGTTGAAATTTATGGGGATTCTATAAAAATAAAGTTTCCAGTTTTTGAAGGGTATGTAGCAGGAAAGTTTTTAGATTCGGCCACAATAACTGGAAGTTTTATTAAAGAAAGTTTGAATAGAGTAGTACCTTTTTATGCGAGCTATGGCGAGCAAGATAGATTTGAAGTATCTTCAAAACCAATATCGGATATATCAGGAAATTGGGAAACGGTCTTTAGTAAGGATCGTCCAGAAGATAGATATATTGCTAAAGGGATTTTCAAACAAAACGGAAATATCGTAACAGGAACTTTTAGGACTACAACAGGAGATTATCGTTATTTGGAAGGAGTTCTCAATAATGACCAGTTACAACTTTCTGCTTTTGATGGTGCTCATGCCTTTTTGTTCACTGCAAAAGTTACCGATAGTACAATTAACGGTAATTTTTATTCTGGTAATCATTGGAAAGAGCCCTTTACCGCAAAGCGTAATGAAACATACGAACTACCTTCAGCTGAGTCATTGACCTTTCTTAAAGCAGGATATGATACTTTGGATTTTAGTTTCCCTGATGCCGAAGGGAACCAAGTTTCTTTAAAAGACGAACGATTTAAAAATAAGGTAGTTTTGGTACAAGTTATGGGAACCTGGTGTCCAAATTGTATGGACGAAACAAAGTATTATGTTGATTTTTATAACCGCAATAAAGATAAGGATATAGAAATCGTGTCTTTGGCTTTCGAATATGCCAAGACTCCTGAAAAGGCATTTAAATCGATTAAGCGATTACAGAAAAAACTAAATGTAGAATATCCAATTTTATTGGCTCAATATGGGACTTCAGATAAAAAAAAGGCACAAGAAAAACTTCCAATGCTTAATCATGTCTTGTCCTATCCTACGACCATTTTTGTTGACAAGAAGGGACAAGTTCGAAAAATACACACAGGTTTTAATGGTCCGGCTACAGGAGATAAATATGTTCAGTTTAAGACAGAATTTGAAAGTTTTGTTAATCAGTTGTTAAACGAATAACACGGTTTAACAATCAATTATCACTTTTTTCCTGAGTTTAACACTACAGTAACATCAGCCTTGATTATAACCTATTACCTTACTAGGAATTAGAAGTCATATTTGATTTCTAAGATGATAGTCATTAATTCTAAAAAACTCAGTCATGAAACAAATCAGCCTGTTTGCATTATGCATTGTGGGGGCAATGCTAATGTTTACAACTCAAACAAATGCCCAATTACAAACACCAGAAGGAAGTCAACGTGCACAAGTGATGCAACGTGTAGGTATTACAAATATTACCATTGATTATGGTAGACCCAGCGTGAAGGAACGAGAGATTTGGGGTAAATTAGTTCCTTACGGATTCAATAATCTGGGATTTGGAACCTCTACTGCGGCCCCATGGAGAGCAGGAGCCAATATGAATTCTACTATAGAATTCACACATGATGTAAAGGTCGAAGGAAAAGATATCAAAGCTGGCAAATATGGTTTGCATATTGTCTTAAGAGAAGATGAAGGTGCCACAGTTATTTTTTCTAAAAACTCGAATTCATGGGGTAGTTATTTTTATGATGAGAAAGAAGATGCACTTCGTGTAGATGTACAAACAAGAGAAGTTCCTCATACCGAGGTTCTAACGTTTTTGTTTCCGGAAGTCGAAGCAGATAATGCTGTAGCAGCTTTGCGTTGGGAGAAAAAAGAAATTCCATTTAAAGTTGAAGTGAATGTACAGGATATTGTCATAGATGGTATTAAGAGTGATATGCGCAATGCTGCTGGTTTTACGCAGTCCAATTGGGACAAAGCTGCAAACTACGCTTTTAATGCTGGAGAGTTAGACCTCGCTTTAGAATGGGTAAATGCTTCGATTAGTGGTAGTTTTTTTAGTAAAGAAACATTCTCTAATTTATCTCTCAAATCACAAATTTTGGCAAAACAGGGTAAAACGGCAGAAGCTATGACTCATGTTGATAAGGCTGCGAAGTTAGGAAATGCTTCACAAGTGTATCAACTGGGTACCGGTCTTATTGGTTTAGGCCAAAAAGATAAAGCCTTAGAGGTTTTAAAGAATAATGTAAAGAACAATGACGGAGCGTGGCCATCTAATTATGGATTAGCTCGAGCATATTCAGCAAATGGTGATTATAAAAATGCTATTAAAGCTTTAAATACATCAATGGGAAAAGCTCCCGAAAGGTTTAAACCCAGACTTACTGGTGCTATGGAAAAACTTAAAAAAGGAGAAGACATAAATTAGGATTCAAAAATCGTAGTTAATATTTAAAAGGTTTAGGGTTTTTCTAAACCTTTTTTGTTGAATTCAGAATCATACTGTTAATGTTCTGATGGTTTCTTATAAAGAGGTTTTATTGGCTTGTAATTTTATGTTAAATTAGTGCATTGGCGTATCTTTGTGCCAACCAAATTTATTTACATGAGTAAAGCCGTTTATATTGCCACCATTGAACCTAATAGTGGTAAATCCATTGTAGTTTTAGGAATGATGCGTATGCTACTTGGTAAAGTTGCTAAAGTAGGATATTTTAGGCCAATTATAGATGATCCAGAAGAGGGAGAGGTTGATAATCATATTAATACCGTGATATCTCATTTCGAATTGGACATTAATTTTAAGAACGCCTACGCATTTACCAGAAGTGAAGTACTTCAGAAATACAATGAAGGAAAACCTGGTGAAATCATCGATGAAATTATTCGAAAGTTTAAAAGACTAGAGGAAAAATTTGATTTCATACTGGTAGAGGGAACCGATTTTTCTGATGAAGGAAGTATTATAGAATTTGATATCAATATTATCATTGCAAAAAACCTTGGGATACCAGCAGTATTGGTAGCTAGCGGTATCGACAAGAAGAATAAAGAGATCGTTGGTAACTTGAAACTGGCTTTTGATACATTTAGCAGTAAAGACGTAGAAGTTTTGGCCATGGTAGCGAACAAAGTTACCCCAGGTTGTGAAGAAAAATTAGAAGAACACTTCAAGAAAAATTTTAACGATAGTGTCGACCGTGTAATCATACCAAAAATCAATTCGCTTATTAACCCTACAATGAAGGAAATTGTTAACGAATTAGAGGGTACGGTTCTTTTTGGGAAAGAGTATTTGAATAATCAGGCAGGAAATTTTGGAGTAGGAGCTATGCAATTGCGTAACTATTTAACGCATCTCAAGGATAATAGTTTGGTAGTTACCCCAGGGGATCGTGCCGATATCATTTTGGGCGTTTTGCAAGCCAATATTTCAGATAATTATCCTAAAATTGCTGGGATTATACTTACAGGGGGAATTATCCCGGAAAAGCCAATATTGAAATTGATAGAAGGGGTTTCTTTATCCTTTCCTATTGTTTCTGTACCTAGTGGTACATTTTCGATTGCAAATAGGATAGGAGCTATAAGGTCAAGGATCTATCTGGATAACCTTCAAAAAATAAACACGTCTATAAGTACTTTTGAAAAATATGTCAACGAGGACCGTCTGGCAGATAAGTTAATTACTTTTGAGTCTGAAGGGTTAACACCTCGAATGTTTCAGTATAACTTATTAAGAAGAGCTTTGCAGCACAAGAAGCATATTGTACTTCCAGAGGGATCAGATGAACGAATTTTAAGAGCAACATCTAGATTACAGGCTTCAAATGTAGTAGATATCACTTTAATTGGTAATGAAAGAAAGATCAAGAGTAAGGCAATTAAACTCGATATCCCAATTGACTTTGATAAGGTGAATATTGTTTTTCCTACAGAATCACCAAACTATGATGATTATGTAAAAACCTTTTATGAATTAAGAAAACATAAAAATGTAAATCTGGATATGGCCAAAGATATGATGGCCGATGTTTCGTATTTTGGAACTATGATGATTTATAAAGGCCATGCAGATGGTATGGTTTCTGGTGCCGTACATACTACCCAACATACGATACGCCCGGCTTTACAGTTCATCAAAACCAAGTCCGACGTAAATGTAGTTTCCTCTGTGTTTTTTATGTGTTTGGAAGACAGGGTGTCGGTGTTTGGTGACTGTGCGATTAACCCGAATCCTAATGCAGAACAATTGGCAGAAATAGCAATTTCTTCTTCAGAATCTGCTGCAGCCTTTGGGATAGAGCCCAAGGTAGCTATGTTGTCCTATTCATCTGGTACATCGGGCAAAGGAGAAGATGTAGAAATAGTTCGTGCAGCTACGGCTATAGTTAAAGAAAAGCGTCCTGATCTTAAAATAGAAGGTCCGATCCAGTATGATGCTGCCGTAGATATGAAGGTTGGGCAAAGTAAACTTCCAGATTCTGAAGTAGCAGGACAGGCTAGTGTATTGATTTTTCCAGACCTTAATACTGGAAACAATACCTATAAGGCAGTACAAAGAGAAACAGGAGCGCTAGCTATTGGTCCAATGCTTCAAGGGTTAAACAAACCGGTAAATGACTTGAGTCGGGGTTGTACAGTGGATGATGTCTACAATACAGTGATTATAACTGCAATTCAGGCACAGGGGCTTTAAAAATCAGAAAAGAAAAAGTATGCAAATATTAGTTTTAAATTCGGGTAGCTCCTCTATAAAGTTTCAATTATTTTCAATGCCAGAAGCGACAGTAATCTGTTCTGGATTGGTAGAAAGAATAGGGCTGAAAAATTCGAAAATCAATTACAAAACCAATAAAGAAAAAATTGAAAAAACTACTCTTATCAAGGGGCATAAAGGTGGATTGCAATTAATTGCAAAATACTTGCTAGACGATGCTGTTGGAGTTATAAAATCTGCTTCTGAAATACAAGCAGTTGGACATAGAGTAGTACATGGAGGAAGTACTTTTGCTAATACAGTTGAGATCACCGAAGAGGTTAAAGAAAAAATTAAAAGACTTTCTATTTTGGCTCCGTTACATAATCCAGCAAATTTACAAGGTATCTTGGTCGCCGAGGAAATTTTCCCTTCGGCAAGGCAAATTGCAGTATTTGATACAGCTTTTCATCAAACCATACCGGTGGAGGCCTACAAATATGCAATTCCGAATAAATTACTACACGAAAACAATATTCGTTTATATGGATTTCATGGTACTAGTCATAAATATGTATCACAAAAGGCTGCAGAGTATTTAAATAGGGAGGAATCTAAGATTATTACAATTCATTTAGGTAATGGTTGTAGTATGACTGCGGTAAAAGATGGCAAGAGTATAGATCATACCCTGGGATTCGCACCTATGAATGGATTAATTATGGGAACTCGATCTGGTGATATAGATCCGGCGATTATTTTTTATATGGTGAACTCCCTAGGATATTCTTTGAATCAGGTAAACGATTTACTACAAAAAGAAAGTGGAATGCTTGGGCTTACGGGCTATAGTGATTTAAGAGATATAGAATCTGAAGCCGAAAAAGGTGATGCAGATTGTAGATTAGCCTTAAAAATGAATGCATACCGTATTAAAAAATTCATAGGAGCCTATGCGTCGGTTTTAAATGGACTTGATGCAATTGTATTTACTGCTGGAATAGGGGAGAATTCTGATGTAATACGAGAATTGGTGTGTGAAGATCAAGAGTTCCTGGGAATAGAATTGGATAAAGAAAAGAATGCTATTCGATCAAAAGATATAAGGGATATTAGTAAATCATCTTCAAAAGTGAGAATACTCGTGATCCCTACAAATGAGGAGCTTGAGATTGCAAGGCAATCTTTTGACTTCATAGTATAGGATACGTAAAGCTAAGGATGAGCCAAAACTCATCCTTAGAAAAGCTTAAAAAATAATACAATTCCCCCCTCTTTCAGAACAATAGCCAGGAACACAAGAACGCGTTCCAGAGTTATAAATAATCATACATTTTTGATTTCCACAACATCTTACTCGTATAATAGTATCAGCTCCTTTAATATGAGCTTGTTGCTTCCTGTTTAATTTTTCTATTCCAGGAAGTTTTAAGAGTTTTTTCATATCGATAATAGTTGAATTTCTTAATTAAGTTTGAATTACTTTTTAAGGACAACCTCGTACCGTTCTGGCAGTTCCACATCCCAAACGAGAACAACCAGCCGATCCCGCTCCTCCTCCTTTAATAGTATTGGGTTTTAATATTGCTATATTCTTCTTATTGAGTTTAAGCGCTTTAAGATTCTTTTTTTTCATAATTTAAAAGTATTTGGAAATTAGGAACAATTCGGTTGATCTAGCAATCATTACAGGATTCACAAGTATAGGTAAAACGATCACAGATTTCAGGGCGAGATGGAAGACTTCCACAGATAATAATAGTCCCTACTACAAATGATCTTCTATCACCACCTTTTATACTTTTAGTTTCAAGAGACGAAATGGTCTGTTTGTCAAGTTTTAATTTTTTAAGACTCTTTTTTTTCATAATACACGAATTTTAATGTGAATGTTTGCTTAGAAATATTAATTGTATAAAAGGTTGAACTCAATAACCGTTCAACCTTTTATTCGATTTCAATAATTTTAATAAAAGATTATAGTTACGATGATGATGCACGTTAGGTTCATAGAAGTTTCTTTTGAGATCTAAATTCGCTACACTAATCGCTTCTAGGGTTTTTATTGTTTGTTTTGCATAAAACTGGTTTATGCCCAGGTACAACGCCCCCAGCGATCACAATATCCGTAGTCACACCACTCGGTACCGTCAGAAAATCTAACGCAGCAAAATCTATTGTCTCTGCAATATGGCGCTGAAGCAAATGCTCCTTTGATGTTTTGTTGTTGTTCCTTACTCAATTTTTGTACTCCTGATAGTTTTAAGATTTTTTTCATTGTGAAGAATTTAATGTTTAAGTTATTGTTTTTATTATGTGTTGTTGCAAAAGATGCTTAGTATAAATATGAGCAAACTCCATTGATACATGGGGAGTATTCGCAAGTACTGGTTGGAGACCACCAATAACCAACACGGCACTGATAATCACTACAACAACCATAATTTATTAAAGCTCCTTTAATGGTACTTTGTTGTTCCCGGGATAGCTTTTGTACCCCTTTTAGTTTTAGAATTTTTTTCATTGTGTGATAAGGTTTTAAGTTAGATTAATGAGTGTATAGAATAACTATTTACACATATGCTTAAATTCCTCTAAATTTATTGGAACATTAGAGCTATTACAAGCATTAGTTGTTGATATTTATAAATTTAAAGTGGCAATTTTTAACACTAATTGTTTGATTTGTAGTTTTTTATTGAGATTAAAAACGGAAGGTGTAACCTTCCGGTTTTTCAAAAAAAGAAAAGGTCAAACCCGTAGATTTGACCTTTTTTATAGTTTAAAAAGATATTAATAAAAAATACAACCAGACCAAGAACATCTTCCTGGTTCACAGAAGCTTCCTCCTGCCCAGGATACTCTACACTTATTTGCACTACAGCATCCACTAAATGTAGCTCCCTTAATTTTACCTTGTTGTTCTCTGCTCAGTTTCTGTACACCTGTTAATTCTAAAATTTTTTTCATGATTTTGAATGTTGATTTAGTTTATAAATATATTTAATTGAGTTAGTAATATCCATATAGGAAAAAAGGACAAACTTAAGTTTGTCCTTTTTAATTCCTTTAATATAAGATGCAACGTCCTGGTCTATATCGATCACAGTATCCAGGCTCACAAAAGCTTCCGCCGGGAAAACTTATTTGACATCCTCTACCAGAAGGGCAGCAGGAAACATTTCCCCAGGCTCCTTTTATTTTTTGTTGTTGCTCTCGGTTTAATTTTTGTACACCTTTTAATTCAAGGATTTTTTTCATTTTGTGTAATATATTTAAGTTAGCGCTTAAATTTACCTCAAAAAAATGAAAATAAGTTGCTTCAAAACCATAAAATATATAAGGTTTTGTTCAACTTTTGGTCATCTTAATTTCATAGATATTTGAGAAGTTGAAGTATAATTCTTATAGTGTGTAAGAAATAACTTGTTAACAATTGTTAATTTTTGTAAATATTTAATACACAGTACTTTAGTTATGTTTTTGAGGTTAATCATTAGATTATCAACATACTGCGTAACTATTTCATAACACTGGGGTTTGGAAAATCTAAGAAAATAATTTTAGCTTCGGCCTGGTAAAACAAACTAACTCACAACACAATGAAAAGAATACTACTTTGGTTGGTATTGTCTATACCTATTTCTGGTTTTAGTCAAGTACCTGCCTATTACAGCGATGTTAATCTTACATCATCCGGGGAAGCTTTACAAAATGAATTGTCGGCAAAAATAACAAATACGCATACTACATTTCTTACATATACACCTGGAGTATGGGATGCTTTAAAACAAGCTGACCTAGATCCTTCTAATGCTTCAAAAGTTGTTTTAGTATATGGATATAATGATACTGATGGAAATTTAACTACCGATAGAACACGAGGTGTGAATAATAATGGAGGCGGATCTACAGATTGGAACCGAGAGCATGTGTACCCAAGATCTTTGGGAAATCCAAATCTAGGTTCAGAAGGCCCGGGTTCTGATGCTCATCACCTTCGACCTGCCGATGTACAGCGTAATTCTTCACGCGGAAATAGAAAATTTGCAGATGGTTCTGGTAATTCTGGAGCTACTGCTCAGGGGCATTGGTATCCGGGTGATGAATGGAAGGGTGACGTGGCACGAATGATGATGTATATGTATTTACGCTATGGTAACCGATGTTTGCCAAAAAACGTAGGTGTAGGTAGTGCAGCAGCAAGTGACAGTAATATGCTTCAATTATTTTTGGAGTGGAATGCTGAAGATCCAGTTTCTCAATTAGAATTACAACGCAACCCAATTTTGGAAAACATTCAAGGGAATAGAAACCCATTTATCGATAACCCTGCATTTGCAACACAGATTTGGGGAGGTCCTCAAGCCGAAGATAGGTTTGGTAATAATGGCGGCGGCGGTAGTGATACTGTTGCACCAAGTATACCTGTTAATCTTATAGTTTCAAATACTACAGAAACAACAACAATATTATCTTGGAATCCTTCTACCGATAATGTAGGTGTAAGCGGATATGATATTTATAGAGATGGAACAATTCTGGGAAGTTCGGTGACGACTAGTTTTAATGTTTCTGGATTAATGGCGAATACAACATATTCGTTTTATGTGCGTGCCAAGGATGCTGCCGGAAACATATCTTCAGCGAGTACTGCAATAAATGTGACTACCCAGGATAATACTTCGGGAGGAGGATCTAGTACAGAACTATTTTTATCTGAATACATCGAAGGTTCTTCAAATAACAAAGCAATAGAAATAGCAAACTTTACAGGAGGTGCTGTTAATTTATCGGGATACTCATTAAAAAGACAGACAAATGGAGGAGGAGCTTGGTCTTCTCCATTAAACCTTTCTGGTACGGTTGCTAATAATGATGTTTTCGTTGCCGCAAATAGCTCTGCTTCTACGACAATTAAGAATGAGGCAGATCTTGTTTCGGGGTCTTCGGTATTAACTTTTAACGGAAATGACCCAGTTGGTTTATTTAAAAATAATATTTTGATAGATATTATTGGAACATTTAATGGAGGGTCTTCAAACTTTGCCAAAGATGTTACACTTCGCAGAAAAGCAAATATAGGTGCTCCATCTACGACATATCAAACGTCAGAATGGGATTCATATCCGCAAAATACATTTACCGATTTGGGAAACCACACCTTCAACGGAGGAGGAGGTAGTACAGATGTTCAGGCTCCTTCAGTTCCTGCAAACTTATCGACTTCAAACATAGGACAAACTACTGTTACATTAACATGGTCGGCTTCTACAGATAATGTAGCGGTTGCAGGTTATAACATTTATCAAGATGGTACTTTTTTGGTAGCAACATCTGCAACGTCATACGACGTTTCTGGATTAATAGCAGGCACAAGTTATTCTTTTACTGTAAATGCATATGATGCTATGAGCAATGTTTCTTCTTTGAGTGATGTTGCAAATGTAACAACACAAGATGTTACTCCTGCGTATTGTTCTTCTATGGGGAATAATGTTAATTATGAGTTTATCGATTACGTGGAACTTGGAGGAATTGCAAATGCTACCGGAGCGAATGGCGGGTATGCTGATTTTACCTCGCAGGTAGGAAGTATTTCTTATGGCTCAAATACCATTGTTCTTAGTATTGGTTTTAGAAGTTCTTCTTATACAGAACATTGGGGAGTGTGGATTGATTTTAATAAAAATGGGACATTCGAATCTTCTGAAAAAGTTGTAACGGGTTCGACTTCAAATGCTGGAAATCTTTCGTATTCTTTTACGGTACCATCTAATGCAATTGCAGGAAATACTAGGATGCGAGTATCCATGAAATGGAACGGAGCACCATCTCCATGTGAAATCTTTGGATATGGTGAAGTTGAAGATTATACGGTAAATATTGCTGCTTCGACAACAAGAACAAAAGATTTGTCTGCTGTTAAAATTGATGGTGAATTAGGCCAAGAAAGTAAAATTTTTACGGCTGAAGTATTTCCTAATCCGGCAACAACGTATATTCAGTTTACTATAAAAGATAGTCGCAATTCTGATTTTGTCTTAAAGAATACTCAAGGTCGTATTGTTAGATCTGGAAGCACTTCTGTAAATAGAGTAGAGCTTCAAGGTTTGCGTTCGGGAATGTATTTCTTAGAAATCAATGATGGACAAAGAAGTATTTTGCAGAAGGTGATTATTAAATAATTTTTTAGGTGTTTATGTAAAGAAAACCCTGCCCCATGAGGCGGGGTTTTTTAACTTCATTTTAGATTTATTGATTAGCTTTAAAAAGAATAAATTATTCAAAAAATGCATCATTTGTATACTTATCTTGAGGTTTTTTTAGAGAATTAATAGGTGTAAAACAGTATTGAACGTATATTTTTTTATGAGGTTCATTACGGTTTCAGCTTACTTTTAATAAAAAGCGAGCATGAATTACTTTTTTATAGCTTAAGAAATTATCGTTATGTACTAGTTTTTTACGATGAAATACATGTTTTTTGTGCTGAAATTGAGGAAATCCATAAACTATTAGATTTTTTTTGTAGGCTATTTCTTATGTGCTTTGCTAGATTTTTTGCACGTTTCAGCGGTTTTGATTACAAAACCATATAACAAATGAGGTTTAACCGTAATAATTTTGATTTTTAGGTTTGTATATTTATAAAACGTCTAAGTAATACTAATGCGTTACAAATGAAATTGTTATGAATCTAAAAAGTATATATATGGAAAAAAAATACAATGTATAAATTTAATCGAACCCCGATCTCCTAATCTATAGGATGCTCTTAAAACTTCAAATTAATGTTGCAGATATATAATTGCTTATTAAGCAGTAAAAATTAATCTGTGGTACTACGTAAACATCTTCCTCATTTTGTAGTGTGTGATAATCTCTTATCATCACTTTATCGCTGTGTAATTGGAAAAGAGAAAAAAATGAGTGTATCTATAAATTTTAATATGTTTTGCGAAAAATTAAAGGTTTCTCCTAAAAAGAGATCTATAATTTCTTTGCGATTTAATTCCATTTGTAAAAAATTAAATACAGATTTTTGGGACATAAATACCAATTTAGGAGGTATTTATGTGGGTTGCTATGGCAGAGAGACCGCAAATGATGGCATTGATAAAATTGAAATGATTTTTGAAATGCCATCTTATTTGCGGAAAAAGTATTCTAAAAGTTCTAAAAACCATCAGTTTTTATTTCTAGAGGATGTAAGAAGGTCCATTGCTACGTTATATCCGAATACTTCTATTGTAAATGACGAGTTTGGTATCGATGTACGATTCTTTGATGGTATGATTTTTAATATAGCTCCCGTTTTCTACAAAAATAATAATGAACATATTTATGCCGACCCTAGAAAAGGAGGTTCCTGGAAAACTAAAAATTTCAAAAAAGAAAAGGAAGAAGTAAGAATAGGAGATGTAATTACCAATAATAACTTGAAAAGGCTGTGTAGAATGATAAAAGCCTGGAAGCATAATTGCAATGTCCCTATTCAAAATTTACTAATTGACACCTTGGCTCATGAATTTTTGACATCATGGAAATCAAAAGATATTTCGTATTCATATTATGATATAATGTGTAGAGATTTTTTTAAGTTTCTCATGAACCAAGAGCCTTCAAAAAAAGAGTGGAAAACCATTGGAGATTTCCTTGTGATCCCCAACACTTTAAATTTTAGATATAAGGCGGTCATTGCTCATTACAAGGCAGAAAGTGCAATTTCATTTGTCAAAAATAACGAAGATTGGCTGGCAACCCTAAAATGGAAGGAAATTTTTGGCGACAATTTTCCTGGCTCTGTGCCTGTAGAAAATCAACTCAGAAAATTAAAGGATAATGTTGAAAAAGTATACGATGTTCAAAAAAAGTGTGTTAGTATTCTTGTTAAACGTCGATTATTTTTAACAATTCTTCAAATAACTTCTGCAATATCAATTCCTTTAGGTCTTTTACTTATAGAATATTCTCATAGCTTCCTAGCTGGGCTAACTCTATTTGGATTCTCAACAGTTCTTTTTGTAATTACCTTATTGTATCGTAGAGTAAATCAAAACAAGATAATCCTTAAACATAAAGCTTCTGTGAATCTAGCGGCATCTTTAAAAGAGCAAGTAAGGCAGATTTTAATTGATTTGACTTATAATGATGTCGATATAGATAAAATAAGAGCGCGAAAAAATAAAATATTGTCTAATTTTCAATCTATGTATACTGGAGCCAATATTAATATTGGTAAGAGATATAACAATGCAGTTGGTGAATTAAACATTATTCCTCAAGTTCGTAAAAAAGTTATGTCATCCTCAAATATTCAAATACCTATTTGGCATCAAAATAAATTTTCTGTAGATAATCACGTGCAAGAGGCAGTAAATTATAAAAATTAAAATGGCAGGAGCATAGAAATTTTTATTTTTAACATTTTAATCATAAATACTTATCTTGTAGAGAAATAACCAACACATATCTCTGGGGATGAACAATTTTATACGGCTTAAAGAGCGCTTCAAAAAGGAAGGGCTTACCAACCTTTTTCTCTTTATTGTACTTGTAGGTATATTACCAGCGGTCGAAGATTTTTCTCTTTTTGCAATTTTTGGTTTTTCCATTACAAGTTTTCATGTTCATGAAGAGTTTCAATTTTTATATGCTTTACCATTGTACTTAATTCCCATAGGGCTATTGTTGGTAATGGGAGGAAAGAATTATTATCGTATTTTAGGTTTGCTTCCCACTTTTTTTGCAGGATATGTACATTTGCTAGGAAGTGCTGAAGAAGTTTCTCTTAAAGAATATGAAGCCCTAATAGGAATTTTACATTTTTTATGTTACAAAATTGCATTTCTTTATTTTGTGATAAAAGGGAAACTACGATCTATCCCCTTTATATTGATATTACTGCTAGTTTGGATCTTATTAGATATTCAACATTTGATTTTGTTTCTTACGTATACCATTCTTATTCGGTTCTTATATTTGGCAATTCGGCAAAACATTGAAATTTTCAAGGAAACTGGTTTTAGAAAAACAGTTGTTCTTGGTGCAAAATCGTTTTTATATTGGTCTCCTTTGCTTCTTTTTATTATTCCGGGAGCGATACTTAATAGTAAAATGAATAAGGCTTCAATCGATCAGATTTATGATAAAACCTTTATTATATCTACCAATGAAGATAGAAAGTATAAAAGAGATCAGTTTGAAAAGGATCTTGATTTCTCATTAGAGGCCCAAATCATTTGCATGCAAGAAGCTGTGAAAAATGGAACAGGAAATATTAATACCATTGTTAAAAATAAAACTGAGAACTTAGATGATTTGGTGGCTATAGAGTACAAAAAAATATTCAAAGAAACGTTACCCGAAGTGGCTCCTGTTTTTAAAGAGGAAGATTGTGGTTTCTGGGGGAAGTTGAATTTTCTGTGTCAAGCCAAAAACAGCGCAAAAAAAACAGTGAATGACTCATATAAAGTAAAAAGGGATTCGTTGTTAACCGTTTTAACTGGTCAGGTTAGAGACGCTGCCAACGGTACCCAAAAAGAAATCCATACATCTACCGAAAATATAAATCGAACAATAAGGGAACAAATAGGAACATTTACAGACAAACTAAAACTTACGATTCAATCCACTTTTGATACCATTACTTTTATCAATTTGTTGTTAGATATTGCTTTTGGTTTTTTGATATTGAAGAGTTTTTTATACGTATTCTCTAGAGTGGCTTTTTCTTCAGATGATGAAAATTATGTTACCCTTTTAGAATCCGATTCAAACATCTCAAAAGGAACGTTGTCCAAATTCGGAAATCAATACACAATAGATCCCGAGGTTACAAAAGATAATTATTTTATTTCCCGATCATTTGAACCAAGTGGAAGAGCTCCTAAATTTTCTTTACCACAATGGAAATCTGCAATTCTGGCAAGAATCAGAACTCGTAACTATGCTATGAATAAGGTGCAAATGAGTTCGCGTCCCGAAAAAGTTCATTTTAAGGCAATGGGAAGCCATGAGTTTGTAGAGTGGGACATCAAAGAAGGCGAGGAGGTAGTGTTTCATTTCAAGAACTTTGTTGGAATGAGCGAAGGAATCAAAATCTCTGCAGTGGTAAGCCTACGTTTAACATCATTATTATTTGGTCGTGTGATATTTACCACGGCAAAAGGACCTGGAAAATTGATCTTACTTACCAAAGGAGAACCAGTAATTGCTGGAGAATCTGTTGCCGAATCCAGTATTGCAACGAGTCGAATTCTTGCCTGGCAGAAGAATACTCGATTTAACGTAGAGTCAGAATTAAATTTTGTTGACGTTTTTATGAGTGGTATTTATCTTAAAAAGAAAGAAGAGGATTTAATCCTTATAGATGCAGATGTAAAGGGGCCTTCCAAAAATGGAATTGTACGTTTCATAAAGAATTTTATCTTACCAGTTTAAAACACCACTTATTAGTCTGGTTTGATCAATACAGGTATATTTGTAAATATTTCTCGTAAAATCGATTATTTTTTGAAATGGAATTTAGACTAAGATCGTGGACCATAGATGACCTGGATAATTTGGTTAAGTATGCGAATAACTATAAGATAGCCAGAAATCTAACCAACAAGTTTCCGTATCCATACACCAAACAAGACGGTGTGAATTTTATCAATTTTGCATCCAATGTATCTGAAAATCGAATTTTCGCTATAGAAATAGACGGCAAAGCATGTGGAGGCATAGGACTACATCCACAGTCTGATATCCAATGTAAGAATGTTGAAATTGGTTATTGGTTGGCCGAACCTTTTTGGGGTAGAGGTATTATGACTAAAGCTATCAAAGAAGTCGTAGCTCATGGTTTTGCCAATATGGAAATTGATAGGATTTTTGCTCGGCCTTTTGGAAGCAATATTGCTTCACAAAAGCTTTTAGAAAAATCAGGATTTGTTCTTGAAGCAAAATTTGATAAGACCTTCTTTAAGTTTGGTGAATACGAGGATGAATTGATTTATGCTGTGAGAAGAAGGTAACTGCGTCTGGCGAATATCGGGTCAATTCTCTAACAAGGTAAGAATCTTTTTGGCTCGGCCAGCTACAGATTTTCGGGAATCACTTGATAATCTCTCCAGATGTGGAAAAATCCATTCTTTTAGCTCGGCATCTTTCTTAGACCATTTTCCCAAAGTGTCCATAGTGGTATTCAAAACGATCCAATCCTTATGATTTTCTAGATTGGATTTCATTATTTTCTTTGCTGCTTCAATTTGTTGCTCTGTCATTTCTTGGTTAAGCATACCAAAAAGTTGTGTGATTGTCCATTGTGTCGAGGCTTGATCAATTTTGGAAATTTCGGTAATAAATCGATCCAAATATGAGGTAAGGAGTTGCTTTTTTTCTTTACAAACCCGTTTCATTGCATTCGAAGTTCTTAATCTTACAACTTCATCATTACTAAAATAACAGTTGAACAACTCATTAAACAATTCATTTTCTTTAAGCACTTCTTCAACTACTTCAACGGTGTTTCCTAATGAATTAGGATGCCCTCCTTTTAATCGTTCTTCAAAGTTTTTCATTTTATTAATCTCAATTGCATCAAAATATAAATTGTTTTAAGAGTCTATTATTGCAAATAGCAAATGTGTGCCCGAATCTGAGGCTGTATCTAACTTAACTGCTATAGTACCATCAAGTGATTGGAAGATATGGGTTGTCGATTTTGATTGTTTTTCAGACTTCACTAGCGTATAGTCTGACATAAATCGTGAAAGTAGTTTCAATACATAATTTTGATCATTAGTCATATAGGTAACTTGTCCTGATTTTTTGTTTACTCTTATAGCATAGATCAATTTTTCAGTAGTGTTCCAGGTATAAAAGTTATACTTTTCACTGGGTTCATTCGCTTTCAAAAACCCCTTGTTTTTTAAATAGGTTTTAAAACCGATTTGATCATTAGATGAGATATAATTTGAAAGTTTGGCCCATTCTTGTTCTTGTAAAAATTGTCCAAATATCTGGTTTGTTGAAAAAAGAAACAGAAACCCTATAATTATTAAGCCTTTCATATTATTGTTGTTTATGTAAATAATAACGAATATCCTGTTGATTTATGATCGGTTAACTAATATAGTTCCAGATATTCTTGTGTTTTGCCATTTGTTGGTAGGTATATAATAATACCTTATTTTTTTCTAAAGAAAGAGAAGGGTCTTCATTCAATACTTTCATTGCATAATATCGCGCGGTTTTTAAGATATCATTATCCTTTACAATATCTGCTATCTTTAGATTTAATACGCCACTTTGTTGGGTTCCCATAATATCTCCCGGCCCTCTAAGTTTCAGGTCCACTTCTGCAATATCAAATCCATCATTGGTACGAACCATGGTTTCGAGTCGGGTTTTGCTATCTGCAGACAATTTGTGACTAGTCATAAGGATACAATAACTTTGTTCGGCGCCACGCCCCACGCGACCACGTAACTGATGCAGTTGTGAGAGTCCGAAACGTTCTGCACTTTCGATAATCATCACACTGGCGTTAGGTACATTTACTCCGACCTCGATTACGGTTGTAGCAACCATAATTTGAGTTTCACCTTTTACAAACCGATCCATTTCATAATCCTTATCGGCAGGTTTCATTTTACCATGAACTATAGAGATTTGGTATTTTGGAGTAGGGAAGGAGCGAGCTATGCTTTCATATCCATCCATAAGATCCTTGTAGTCCATCGCTTCAGATTCTTGTATTAATGGATAAACAATATAAATTTGCCTTCCTTTTTTTATTTCGTCGGCTATGAATTTGAATACTTTAAGGCGATTGCTGTCATAACGATGTACGGTTTTAATAGCTTTTCGCCCAGGAGGTAATTCATCTATTATTGAAATATCAAGATCCCCATACAAACTCATCGCTAGTGTTCTAGGAATAGGAGTTGCAGTCATAACCAGTATATGAGGAGGATAGGTGTTTTTGTGCCATAATTTTGATCGTTGCGCTACACCAAAACGATGTTGCTCATCGATAATGGCCAATCCTAAATTTTTGAATTGTACTTTATCCTCTAGAACAGCATGCGTACCAATAAGAATATGTAGAGATCCGTCTTTTAATTCCTCGTGTATTTGTCGTCGTTCTTTTGTCGTTGTACTACCCATAAGTAGTTTTACATTAATATCAAGATCCTTGGTGAGTTCTGTAATTCCAAGGTAATGTTGATTGGCTAGAATTGCTGTTGGAGCCATCAAACATGCCTGAAAACCGTTATCAATGGCCAGTAACATGGTCATGAGAGCTACGATCGTTTTTCCAGAACCAACATCTCCTTGCAGTAAACGATTCATTTGTGCACTGCTTCCTATATCATTCCGGATTTCTTTAATTACTCGTTTTTGTGCATTGGTAAGATCAAAAGGCAGGTGGTTTTTATAAAAATTATTAAAATGTTCACCAACTTCGGTAAATGGAAACCCCTTAATCTTTTGTTTACGAATCAATTTCTTGGTAATCAACTGTAACTGGATATAGAAAAGCTCCTCGAACTTCAACCTGTATTGTGATTTGGCTAGTAGCTCTTGGCTTTTGGGGAAATGGATGTTAAAAACAGCTTCGCTTTTTGAGATAAGCTTTAACTCTTCAAGAATTTCTTTGGGTAGCGTATCATAAAAACGAACCTTGGTTTCTACAAATAGTTGTTGCATCATTTTCATGACGACGCGATTTGTGATTCCTTTGTTCGAAAGTTTTTCGGTCGACGGATAAATAGGTTGCATAGCAGTACGAAGATTTTTTTGATGTTCTTCAAGAAGCTCCATTTCTGGATGCGGCATGCTAAAACCATTGTAGTACTTTGTTTTTCCAAAAATTACATAAGGTACATTCAATTTAATATTATCTCGAATCCATTTATGCCCTCTGAACCATACCAGTTCCATCTCACCGGTATCATCAATAAATTTGGCGACCAATCGTTTTCCTCTTTTTTGCTCTACAGTTTTTATATGAATTATTTTACCAATAATCTGTACCTCTGCAGAAGAGCGTTGTAATTGAGTGATTTTATAATATTGAGTTTTATCAAGATATCGATTTGGAAATAGATTAATAAGATCTTGGTATGTGTGAATGCCAAGTTCGGTCCGCAATAAGTCGGCTCTCGAGGGCCCAACGCCTTTCAAATAATCAATAGGTGTTTGTAAGATACTTGGATTCATTAAGACGAAGATAGTACTTCTTAGAAAATTCTTCAATGTAAAACTTGCCACATTAACACCTTAAATTCGTTATTTTGGCAGAACATTTGATTATATCATATTATGCGAATTATTTTATACCTGTTTTTGTTTTTCTTGTTTTTTGAAAGTAACGCTCAACAAATCAAGAAAGTTGATTTTCTAAAAGGTACAATAGATATTGAGATTAATGCCAAAAATAAGGAGGTATGGGGAGTTGTGAATTATACGTTTATGGCTCTTAAAGATATAGAATCAGTTTTTGTCGATGCTCAGAAAATGGAAATTAAATCTGTACAATTAGATGGAAAAAAAATAGATTTCAGGTATGATGATGAGAAACTTGTTATTTCAAAATCATTTAAAGCAAATACAGAACATAGCATAGATATCCAATACAAGGCAAATCCTAAAAAAGCACTTTATTTTGTAAAAGACTACCAGGAGGATTATCAGATCTGGACACAAGGCCAGGGAAAATATACATCAAATTGGCTTCCTAGTTTTGATGACATGAACGAAAAGGTTGAATTCGATCTGGCTATTTCGTATACCAAAGGGTATGAGGTAATTGCCAACGGAAAATTACAAAAAACAGAATCTGTAAATGATTCAATACAACTGTGGAAATATGATATGCAAAAACCTATGAGCAGTTATCTACTTGCTATTGCCATTGGTAAATATGATAAAGTGGTTGAAACTTCAGAAAGTGGAATACCTTTAGAGATGTATTATTATCCGGCTGATAAGGATAAATTTGAATCTACATATCGACATAGCAAACGTATGTTTGATTTCCTGGAAAAAGAAATTGGTTTTCCGTTTCCATGGCAAAATTATAAGCAAATACCTGTGAAGGATTTTTTGTATGCAGGGATGGAAAACACTAGTGCAACAATTTTTTCTGATGCTTTTGTGGTTGACGAAATTGCCTTTACAGACAGAAATTATGTTAATGTAAATGCTCACGAGTTGGCCCACCAATGGTTTGGAGATCTTATTACAGCAACAGAAGGAACTCATCATTGGCTGCAAGAAGGGTTTGCTACATATTATGCACTTTTGGTGGAAAAAGAGATTTTCGGAGATGATTATTTTCACTATAAGCTTTATGAAAATGCAGAACAATTAACAGCTCTTTCTAAAACTGCGAATGCTACCTCGCTATTGGACCCAAAGGCAAGTTCTTTAACTTTTTATCAACGAGGGGCGTGGGCGTTACATGCCCTACGAAGCATAATTGGAGAGACGAGTTTTAAAATAGCTATTCATAACTATCTTGAAAAATATAAATACAGAAATGTAACTACCAGTGATTTTATAAAGGTTGTTGAAGAAGTTAGTGGTATGGACCTAACAGAATTCAAAAAACTATGGTTAGAGAATGTAACTTTTCCTTCTCAGGAAGCGCTAAATATTTTAACAAAATCGGGGTTTATAAAAAGTTATCTCAGTTTGGCACAGGAACGTACACAACCTATGGCCGGGAAATGGGGAACTTTAAATGCGGCATTAGATTTTCCGGTTAATGATTATATAGGACAAGAGGTGGTATATCAATTGGAAGGAAAAACAGATCCAGAAGTAATTGCCCTTTATGAAAAAGCATTTAAAACCAATAATGTATTTGTGCGTCAAGCTATTGCTAATACATTAAGCACGATACCATCAGATCTGCAAAAACACTATGAATCGTTACTTAAAGATCCATCATATGCGACTATAGAACCTGCTTTATACCACTTATGGGCCAATTTTCCAGAAAAAAGAAAGGAATATCTTGATGATACCAAAGATATTATTGGTTTTAGCGATAAAAATATCAGAGTGTTATGGTTGGTACTTGCATTAAGTACCCAAGATTATCAAACCGATAAACATCAAAAATATTATAATGAATTATCTGGATACACGTCATCAAAATACCATTTTAGCACTCGTGAGAATGCCTTTACATATTTAGAAAGTCTTGCTGCTTTTTCTGATCCATCTTTGAAAAATTTGGTAGGGGGAGCTACACACCATAATTGGCGTTTTAGAAATGCATGTAGAAAAATCCTCGATAAATTATTAAAAGAAGAAAAATATAAAAAGAAATATGTAGTTTTAAAGAATGATTTACCAAAGAATCAACAAGATTATTTATTAAAAAAATTAACCCCATAACAATATAACATGCGTGCATTGGTAATTTCCGGAGGCGGTAGTAAAGGAACTTTTGCGGGAGGCGTTGCACAATATCTTATACAGGACTTAGGTAGAAAATATGACCTGTTTGTAGGAACTTCTACTGGGAGTTTGTTGGTATCTCACCTTGCTCTTTCAAAAATAAGTGAGATAAAGGAATTTTATACCAACGTTACTCAATCTTCAATATTTACAAATTGCCCTTTTATAGTAAAAAAGAAAAGAGGGTATGTGGATATAAGCATCAATCATTTTAATGTATTACGCAATTTAATTAGAGGTAAAAAATCCTTTGGGGATAGTCATAACCTAAGATACCTTATTGATAGTGCAATTTCCAAAGAGGACTTTAAAAAATTACAATCTTTGGATAGTGATGTGATTATTACAGTAACCAATCTTTCTACGAACCAAGTAGAATATAAATCTGTAAAAGATTGCGAGTACCAAGATTATCTTGATTGGATTTGGATCTCTTGTAATTATCCTCCTTTTATGAGTTTGGTACGAAAAAATAACTGTGATTATGTGGATGGTGGTTTGGGCTCAATGGTACCTGTCGAAGAGGCCATACATAGAGGAGCAACAGAGGTCGATGTAATTGTTCTCGAAACTGAAGTGAATCATCTAAACCGAATGCCAACCAAGAACCCTTTTTCATTGATTACCAATATGGTTAATTTTATGATGGATCAGATTGAGTATCAAAATATTCAAATAGGCAAGTTTAAAGCAAGAGAGCGACAGGTAGCCATGGATCTTTATTATACGCCAACCGTACTCACGACAAATTCTTTAATTTTTGATAAAGAAAAGATGACGGCATGGTGGAAAAAAGGTTATAAGTTTGCTAAGAAAAAAAATATTTCTAATCCAATATAAATGAGAGCATTAGTAATTTCAGGTGGTGGTAGTAAAGGTGCATACGCTGGAGGTGTTGCACAATATTTAATGCAGGAACAGGGAAAAAAATATGACCTGTTTCTTGGTACTTCAACCGGTAGCCTGTTAATTCCTCATCTGGCATTAGGGAATATTGATAAGGTATACGAGATCTATACCAACGTTAACCAACGCACAATCTTTAATGTTAACCCATTTAGAGTACGTAAAAAAGGAAACAGGGAATTTGTTTCTATTAACTTCTTCTCTTCCCTTTGGCAGTTTATAAAATTGAAACGGACCTTTGGCGAAAGTAAAAATTTAAGACGTGCCATTAGAAGAAACTTTTCTGAAACCGATTTTAGATTGGCTCAAGAAAGTGTAAATGACGTAGTGGTAACTGTCTCTAACCTTACCAGAAGCAAAACCGAATACAAATCAATTAACGATTTTTCGTATGAGGATTTTTGCGACTGGATCTGGATCTCTTGTAACTATGTTCCTTTTATGAGTTTGGCTACAAAAAATGGTTGTGAATATGCCGATGGTGGTTTTGGTTGTTTGGTCCCCATTCGGGAGGCGATTCGGCGCGGTGCTACCGAAGTGGATGCTATTATTTTGGAATCTGAAAACATGGAACACAATAGAGTACTAGGTAAAAACCCGTTTTCACTAATGGTAAACCTGTTTGGGTTTATGCTGGACCAGATAGAGGGACACGATACTGTAGTAGGTAAATTGGCAGCAATTAATAAAGATGTGCCTTTGAATTTGTATTATACTCCTTCAAAACTAACCGAAAACTCATTAGTCTTTAATAAAAAACTAATGAGTAATTGGTGGCGTCAAGGGTTCGAATATGCTGCCCAAAAAGCAAAACAAGCTGAAGAGAATAAGCTTAAAAATATTGATTTGGCGGGGTAGTTTTTTACTATTCTTTAGTTATACTATGACGCCTAAAAGTTTTTGTAACACTATAATTACAGGCCCTGTTCGCCCAATATTCTATCTTGTATTCGGATAAAAGTTGAGCAATGATATAGGTAGTCTCTTCTTCATCAAATCCAAGTTTTTCTCCGAGATCTATTTCATTCATTTTACCATTGTTTTCTTTCAAGGCCTGGTAATATTTATTCTTGTTTTTCATAATTCTTTTTTTACTGCAATCATTATATGAGGGCTAAAGGATAAGAGATAGGGATCATTTTCTGTAATCCTTAAGAGCTCCATCAACGTTTTTTTTCTATTCTTGTCGAGTAGGTTTTTAAAGAAATCTTTATCAAGCCAAGTCATACCTTCAATGGCATAGGTGTTAATATATGTCAATTCTTCGTTAACAAACTCTTCCTTTAAATCATTTGGTTTATGATAATAGCCTTCTGCTAACAGCCAAGGAAAATCATCTGGAGGGTTATGAATCCCGGTAGTTAATTCTTGTTTACACATTTTGAAAAAACTTGGTTTATGCATAAACCCATTTAGTAATCCTGCCAATGTTGATGCCGTATAATTAATAGCAAAAGCCAAAATAATACCGTTGTTTTTTAGTACACGTTTAGCTTCTCTAATGCTTAATTCTCGATCTTCTTTTTTTTGAAGATGATACAGGGGACCGTGCATTAAGACTATATCTGCAAAGTTATTTGGAAATTCTAGCTTTCTTGATTCACCTACGTGAATTGAATACTTGTTTTTCATTTTATTTGCTCTATTTTGTGCTATTTCTATATGTTTTAAAATAGGTTCCACCAAATACACTTGATGTCCTTTTTTTGCAAGCCATTCAGAATATTTACCTGTTCCGCCGCCTATGTCGATAATCTTTGAAGGTGAGGTTGAGGTGTATTTTTCTATAAGTGATTTAATTCTTTCAAACTCAAATACTCCCATCCCTTTGTTAAGTCTGGTTTCTTCAGAAACTTTATTATAGAAAAGCTCTATATTTCTACTTATTAAATGTTTACTATTCATTTTTACATAGTATATTATGCGTTATCACGTTTTGAAATGTTTAGGGTGTTTCAAAGTGATAATCTAATTGATTACAAAATCAATTGATGTTGTTTAAAATTTGATGATATAAATGGTCGTGATTATCTTAGTATTAGAATGAAGATCTCCTAATACCTTAAGTACTCATTTATTAGAGTATGTCTTTTTTGAAGACTTAGATAATATGTTAGAAATAGTATAACAGACTGCAAATATAAAACTTCTGAATTACTTCTTTTTCAGTTTTGGTGTTTTTCTAAATAGTGAGGCATACAATTGTCTTTGGATTGGATTAGGGCATAAACAAACCTTCACAATTTAGTTTTAAGCTTGATACATTATTTTTTGATGAAATCTGATAGCCAATACATACCAAGTACCGCCGTCATAGGAAATGCTTTGCTATGGTCGGCAGATTCAATTACCTCAAGCTTTGATGATAAAGTGGTGTAATTTTCACTTCTCAGTATAGAGGCAAGACCAATAGCTTGCCCTACTGCATCTTTTCTTTCCAATGCACCAACCGATACAAAAATATTGGCATTTAGGTTTTTACGATTTAGGTTCTTAATCGATTCAAGTTCATGAATGTATGGTTTGTTTGATGAAACTGAAGGGCTACCAAGAATGTAATTTTTAAATGTGTCTGGTTGAGTGAACAATATGTATGCTCCAAACTTTCTGCCCATAGAATACCCAAAATAGCTACGGTTATCAGGATCAGTATGATAATTGTTTTCGACATATGGGATAACATCGTTTTGGATAAAGGCTAAATGGTCGTTTGCTCCTCCAAACTGATATTTAGCTTGATGTTCTGGATTACTTGATTTCGTTATTGAGTAATCGCGAAATCTACTGGTATAAACGCTATCACTATTTAAATCTTTTTGCCAGGAAATTCCAACCAGGATTGCTTCTTGTATTATGTATTCAGCAGAACCAGATAGTATTTCGACATGCCACATCGCATCGGTAAAGTAAATTACGGGGTATTTTGTGTCATTGTCTTTTGAATATCCTTCTGGTAACTTTATATAGAGCTCATATTGTCTTTTGTTTTTAGTATCCTTTATTGGGATCACCTGTATTCGTGGCAATTCCAAATAAGAGATTTCCGTATTTTTGGTGTCAACATTTACACCGCTTTTTTGTGCAAAGATTGTATTTAAGGATAAAACGATTGTAAGTATTAATAATTTAATAGTTTTCATGTATTTTCCTTTTTGTTAACATAGTTGATAACGTTTGGATACCACTTTATGTAAATGTTATTCAAGAGCCATCAGTTGATCAGGATGGTTCTGAATAACGAATAGTTTTAAACGCTAATCATAGAATTAACAATTACTATTATTTTATTCTTCTAGAGCATATCTCCGATCTCTTCTTTTATAAAAGCTAGTGCGGTGTCACTAGGAGCTCCTTTTTCTACCAATTCGGTAAGAAGTACTTCTCGCATTTTATCGGCAGAGTCTACTTCTTTATTCATAGTAGTTTTTCTGATCATTGCAATCGTTGCATTTTTGGCTGCTTTTATGGTATTCCAACATTCATATGAAATATAGATTTGTTGAGTAAGATTATGTTCAAACTCTTGATCTATAGTATGTATAAGCATAGATTCATAGCTTTCCTTATCTTCGCCAACAGGGGCCATTCTCGTGAGTAGTTTTCCTGGAGAAATTCGTTCTAAAAATAATGCCATACGTTCATAGGCTTGTAGGCGTAAAGGAAATGCCTGTTTTTGATTTTCCCTATGCAAGAGAAATCTGCGACGCTTTTCTTCATTATTGGTGTGCTGTTTAAAGAAGAATATGGCAAGTATAGTAATTAATGTTGACGGAATCAGTGATATAGCCAAGGGGATGATTTCGATATCCATAGTGTAATTTGGTTGTTTCGTTAGTTTATTTATTTTTCATATCCGCCGCCAAGATAACTACATTGTTTTAAGTCTTCGGCACAGGTAAACTCGACTGGAGTTTTGATGTATTTAAAAGATTCTTCGAGAGTTTTCGTTAGTTCGCCATCATCTACATTAAGGTCGACGTCTTGCATAGTAAATTGACAAGGATGCTCATATCCTGATGCATGTGTGATCTCTATAAATTCTTTTCTAAATGTTTTAAAATATTGTGCAAGACGATCTGATTTTAAAGGTACATTAATACCATTTTGTAACCACTTGCTTTGCGTCGCAATTCCGCTAGGACAGCGATTGGTATGACATATTTGTGCTTGTATACATCCTATACTCATCATCGCTTCACGGGCCACATTGATGCAATCTACACCCATAGCAAAAGCCATAGCTGCTTTGGCGGGGAATCCTAGTTTTCCACTGCCTATAAATACTACACGATTGGTTAATTTATGTTCTTGAAATATTTTATAAATAGCAGCAAATCCATATACCCATGGTAATGAAACGTGATCGGCAAAACTTGGCGGAGCAGCACCAGTACCGCCTTCGCCACCATCTATAGTAATAAAATCTGGTCCTCTATCGGTTTTTACCATAAGTGCTGCCAAAAGTTCCCATTGCTCGATTTTACCTATTGCAGCTTTAATACCTACAGGCAATCCTGTTTCATGTGCAATATCTTCTATAAACTGTAAAAGTTCTGGGACACTATTAAAAGCGGTATGAGCGGAAGGAGATAAGACATCTTTACCAACTTCTACACCTCTAATCTTGGCAATTTCAGGAGTAATTTTTTTACCGGGAAGAACGCCACCCTTTCCTGGTTTTGCTCCTTGAGATAATTTTATTTCAATTGCTCTTATAAAAGGATTGTTTTGAACCAATTCTTTTAATTGTTGCATTGAAAAGTTACCATTCTCATCACGAACGCCAAAATAACCAGTCCCGAAATGAAAGATCACATCGCCTCCATTACTGTGATAGGGCGAAAGACCACCTTCTCCTGTATTATGAAAGGCATTAGATTTTTGAACTCCAATATTTAATGACTCTACAGCTTTGGCAGAAAGTGATCCAAAGCTCATTGCAGATACATTGATTATAGAGCCTGGTCTGTAAGGCTTTTTACGTTGATTATACAATCCCATTACCTTGGCGCAAGGCAGAAAAGATTTATCCTCCTTATTTGGATGCTTTTTATCCATTTTAAAAGGGATCATACAATTTTTTACAAAAATATGTTGGTGTAGATAGATGTCTCTGTCGGTTCCGAAGCCTTCGTAATTGTTTTCATTTTTTGATGAAGCATATACCCAACCTCGCTCAATTCTATTAAAAGGAAGTTCCTCGCGATTGTTGGCTACAAAGTATTGTCGCATTTCTGGACCTATGCTTTCTAGCATGTAGCGCAGATGGCCGATAATTGGAAAATTATGTTTTATCGTATGTTTTTTATTGAAAAAAACATCACGTATTGCTATGATTACAAATAGAACAATAATCCAAATCCACCAGGAAACTGAGTCTAAAAAGTCAAGTATATTTTCCATCAATATTTTTTATCTATTGTGCATTAAGATAATCCAGGGTAAGCTGCGACATGACCTTAACACCAAGTTTAAGACCGCTCTCATCAATATAAAAATCTGGTGTATGGTGTGCAGCCGCTTTTTGGTCGCCAGGGGTTTTTCCTCCTAAAAAGAAATAAAAACCTGGTACCACTTCTTGAAAATAAGAAAAATCTTCACCACCCGTAGTTGCTTTAGAAAGTAATACATTTTCCTTTCCTGCAATTCCCTGAATAGTTGGAAGCATTTGTTTTACCAATTGAGGGTCATTATAGGTAATCGATGTATTGTTTTGAAAATCGATTGTTGCTTCGCCACCATATGTTTTTGCAATAGAAGGAACCATTTCACCCATTCTTCGAATGATAAGTTCCCTCATTTTGGGATCTAGGGTTCTCACAGTTCCAATCATTTCTGCACTTTCAGGAATAATATTGAAACGTACTCCACTAGTAATTTTGCCTACTGTAATTACAGCGGCTTCATTTACCAAAGGGGATTCTCTACTAATAATCGTTTGCAGTCCGTCTATTATTTTTGCTGAAATCAGGATAGGATCGACTCCTGTCCAAGGAGCAGAACCATGAGTTTGCTGTCCTTTTACATTAATCACAAAACGTTCTACTGCCGCCATGGTGCCTCCGGGTTTGTAACGTATTTTGCCCACTTCGGTTCCAGAGTTGATATGTAGACCAAAAATAGCATCGACATCTGGATTCTTGAGAACGCCTTCTTTGATCATTAATTTTGCTCCGCCTTCTTCGCCAGGAGGAGGTCCTTCTTCTGCAGGTTGGAAAATAAATTTTACAGTGCCTTTTATTTTATCTTTATGTTTGGTAAGGATCTCTGCTACACCCATCAAGATTGCCGTATGGGTATCATGACCACAGGCGTGGCTTACACCAACCTCTGCGTCCAAAAAGGTAGTTGTGACGGTCGACTTAAAAGGAACGTCAGCTCTTTCTTTTACAGGAAGTGCGTCAATGTCTGCCCTTAATGCCACGGTTTTTCCTGGCTTACTTCCTTTAAGAATAGCAACAACTCCTGTTTTGGCTACCTTTTCAGTAACTTCCAAGCCAAGATCTTTAAGGTGTTTTGCTATTTTTTTTGCGGTTTCGAATTCTCTATTCGATAATTCCGGATTTTGATGAAAATCCCTCCTCCATTCGATTACTTTTTCCTCGAGGGCATCAGCCATAGTATTGATTTCAGGATCAATTTGTTGAGCCTGAACAGAGCAAAAAGAAAAAAGAACGATAAATAATATTGATGATATGTTTGTATTCATTCGAGTTAAAAATTGATAAGCCTATAATTTTCGTTTTGTAGTTGTACCAAAGCCGTCATTGCCGATAACGCAAATTTTATTTCAGGAAGAGCATCTTCTTTTGTGATTTGCCTATAAGCAGCAGTCTGACCGCATAGGATTATTTGCACACCTTTTTCAGAAAGTGCTGCAATGAGATCTGCATTGGGGTTATCTACTTTATATTTTTCTTGGTATTTGGCGTTGTTTAAAATATCATAGGCAGCTGAACCATGAATTACCAAAGCTACTTTTAGCTTTTCATGAGATACACCTGCATCCACATGCATATTTAGATATCTGGCTGCTGTATTAAATAATGGATTTACTTTGGTATTATCTTCAAAAGTTCTTCCAACATCAAAAACTACTTTTAAATCACTTTGTAAATCCGTTTTAAAATCTGGTGAAGACACTTCATATGTCTTGCCATAATTTGATATCACAGCACCTTTTTTTTGAGCAAAGATCAATAAAGGCATTACTATAAAGATACTGGTAAAGCGTATGTTTTTCAATCTTTCAATTTTTGAGATTTTAAATATATTCAAAAATCTATTAATTGAAAGTTAAAATCATATTTAGATTTATAAAAATAAGGCATATCTCAATTTATAAGATATGCCCCTGTAATAATCACTTTTGAGAATTATCTCTTGATAAACTTTCCAATGGGTTTGTTATTAATCAAAATCACATAAAGTCCTTGGGTTAGATCTGAAACATCAACCTCTGCCTTGGGATCTGATTGTATAACGATTTGTCCCAACATGTCTACAATGCTTATAGCATAGTCATTTTTAGTGATTCCTTCAATACGAAGTGGCTCATCACTTTTTACTGGATTTGGGTAGTACTCAAATGTTCTACTTTCAAGGCTTAAGTTAAGTTGAGAACGATCTACATTGAATTTTTCAGTAATAGAGGAACAACCTGTCTTATTAGAAATCTCTACACTATATTCTCCTATTTGTAAGGGGAGAAGTGTGGCTTGATTACTGTCATCTAACACTTCATCATTTAAAAACCATTGGTAGGTGGTAAATGAGTTCGGTACAGATAATTTTTGATCTTCATTTACTGAAATTTCTGGTACAGTGGGATCGTCAAGAACTATTACTTTGACTTCGGTACGAATCTCAGTTGTGCAATCGTCAATTAAACCAGCAACATAATAGGTTTGAGTAGAAGTTAGTACAGGAGTCCGATAGGTAGCTCCACTGGATAATAAATTACCCCCGTTTGGCTGATCATACCATCGAAATTCACTATTTCCCGAGGCTGTAATTATTGCCGGTTCACCAATACAGATGTTTTGATCTTCTGCAACAGGTTGATTAGGTATGTTTATAGTAATAAAATTTGTTTTTTCGATAGTGTTTTCACCTATTTCATTGACTGCAGTAAGCGATATGGTATAAGTACCAGCAGCAGTATAGTTGTGCGTTGGATTTTGCACATCAGATATAGTACCATCACCAAAATCCCAACGGTACGAATTAACACGGTTTATTGTCGTGCTCCTAAACTCTACTGTAGAACAGCCGATTTGCGAAGCCTCAAAGTTAGCTATAGGCGGTTGCCTATTATCTCCAGGAGTATAACTTCCAGATATAAAATAATTACCTAAAGAAGAGTAATCGGAATATCCATCAAAAGGAGTACCTTCACCAACACCATCAATTTCAATAAAATAAGTACCTCCTTCTAGGTTTGTATTTATAGAAGCATCTAAACCTTGCGGATCTGAAAAAGCAACTTCTTCTCCTAAACCATTTAGAATTCGAGCTTGTATATTAAGATTAGGGTAATCAGGATCTGGATTGAAGTCAAACGAAACATTTCCGGTTTCAACCACAAATGAGAAAATATCTTTGTCCTCTCTGCTATTTATTAAACCAAAGTTCTTATCGGGGCTTACCTGACCATCATCGTTAACCCTAATTTCGGTAGCGTTATTAATAATATCGGCATGGTCATCTGGCCTGAAGCCAACACCATTTCTTTGATCTCCTATGATTGCAATATCATCTTGCGTTTGATTGGCATTTTCAAATTCCCCTTGACTCCAATGTCCAATAGGTCTGCTGGCGCTCCAACCCATAATAGGGCTCCATTCTCCATGTCCCCCATAATACTCGGTACCACCTTGACTGTCATGTGACAAACCAAGAGTATGACCTACTTCATGAGAACCCGTTTCTCCGGCCACTCTTGAGGAACTGATATTATACACCCAACAAGGGTCGTCGAATGAGTTTGAAGCAAAGGATCTAAGATAAGCTACCCCTCCAGAGCCAGGTGCAGCATCTGAAGTAGGGGTGAAGATGCACATCATACGACGATTTCTGGGAGCGGCTTCATAAAGATCTCTGCGCGTAGTAATGTTTATATTAAAAGGTCGGAAATCTTCCGCCATTATTTTCCATATTCTTATAATCTGCTCATCAGAAAATTCGGGCGATTGCGCATTAATTTGGGAACCGCCTGCCCATCTGGATCCCGTAACAACCTCACCATCAAAATCCAGGTAAACAATGCCTTCTGCACCTGGAAGACTTTCTAAAACCGGTGCCATTTTGGTTGGAGTATGAGAAGATTTATCTATGTTTTCAACTTTTTCAAAATCGACGCATAAAACATTGTTGATATCCGTTTCTTTGATGTATATACTTCCGTCATTCTTTGTGAACAATTTAAATGCTTTTTTTTCGGTATTGATAATAATATCTCCTTCTAGTTTTTCTTGTTCGGTGTAAAATGAAAATGAGGATGAGTTTTGATTATTCACAACCCCAATGATGGTGGTGCTTCCTTTTGATTGAATTTGCCTGTTTACAGTTAAGGAAAGCGATTCATAAGCAGAAACTTTTAATGCAACAGATTTGCCTTTCTTTTGATTAATAAAATGATCTATAAAGCTTTGTTGATCATTAGCGATAAGGAATTCTTTTTTGTCGGATTGACAATACAGAATACCAATATTGGCCCCCATTACAAGAACCAAAAAGGTCGTTAGAATTTTTTTGCACATTTTGTCGGTTAAATAGGTTTTAAATGTTAATAGAAATGGGGAAACTTTTGCTTGTTAATTGATCCAACGTTTTGTTGCATATATTAGTATGCAAGAATAAAGAATTAAACTTTAATTATGAAACATTTTGTAGATATACGTAGTAAAGACGTATTCTGTATCCAAAATACGTCTTCGAGCATATACTAGGGATCCTAGATTTTAAAAACCAAGAAATAATTAACTATACATTTTATAGAATTATGAAATGCTAATGATTCTTTCTAAAGGTATTATAGTAGATTGTTTTAAAATAACTTCTTTATCGGTAATTCCCCAAATGGTTGTTTCTACTTTTTTAAATCCTGAATCGTCTACAAAAACGATTTTTACCTTTTGATGTTCCAAATTTCCAAGTGATAAGGCTCTTTGTAATTCTAAAAACCTATCAATTTGATCTTTTCTTTTGTTCAGCACATCTTCTTTTGGGAATTTTAAAAATTTAATCTGTTCTTTTTCAATCATTTGCACATTCATGTTTGGGGCCATAGGTGTAAATTTTGCGTTAGTTTTGAGATTTTTATTAAAAATAATTTTTCTAAATATAACACTTTTAATCTTAAAATATTGCATTTAATCTATAAAACACATTGGTTTTTTACTAAAATGTAGGAAAAAACAAGCGTCCATTAGTACGTTTTTTATAAATGTATTCGGTTTACATATGGGGATATAAATTCAATTGTTTACTAAGGGGGGATGTAATTTGTCTACAATAGGTTATGTTTTGGTTCAGGTAATTTTGATCTAATAATCTACAAAATATTGTATGCTGTTTATTAATGAAATACTTATAGAAAATTGTTTTCACTTTTTTAAAGTTATTTACTACAATTTGTTTACAAAAAGACTGGAAAGTAGTTTTATAACCGTTATGGTTTGCTTAAATTTCGATCATTAAAAATGATCAAATTTGGAAGAGTATTTAGCAGAATTGAATGATGCGCAACGGGCCCCGGTTCTACAGAAAGATGGACCGATGATTGTAATTGCGGGAGCCGGTTCGGGAAAGACACGTGTACTTACATATCGAATTGCATATTTGATGCATCAAGGAGTGGATTCCTTTAATATACTGTCGCTTACATTTACAAACAAGGCGGCGCGTGAGATGAAAAAACGTATTGCCACTATAGTAGGGGCAAGCGAAGCAAAAAACCTGTGGATGGGAACATTCCACTCTATTTTTGCCAAGATCTTACGATTTGAAGCCGATAAATTAGGTTATCCATCAAATTTCACGATTTATGACACTCAAGACTCTCAAAGATTAATCGCTTCGATTATCAAAGAGATGGGACTAGACAAAGATATTTATAAGTATAAACAAGTTTATTCCAGAATATCTTCATATAAGAATAGCTTAATTACTGTAAAGGCTTATTTCCAGAATCCAGAATTGGTAGAAGCAGACGCAATGGCCAAACGCCCACGAATGGGCGAAATTTATCAACATTATGTAGAGCGTTGTTTTAAGGCCGGTGCAATGGATTTTGATGATCTTTTACTTAAAACCAATGAGTTATTGAATCGTTATCCCGATGTTTTGGCCAAATATCAAAATCGATTCAGGTATATATTGGTAGACGAGTATCAGGACACCAATCATTCCCAATATCTTATTGTTCGTGCTTTGTCTGATAAATTTCAGAACATCTGTGTTGTAGGAGATGATGCACAAAGTATTTATGCTTTTAGAGGAGCAAATATCAACAATATTTTGAATTTTCAACGAGATTATGATAATGTACAACAATATCGTCTAGAACAAAATTACAGATCAACAAAGAATATCGTTGAAGCTGCCAATTCGATTATAGACAAAAATAAAACCAAACTAGATAAAGTAGTTTGGACTGCAAATGACCCGGGGCCTAAAATTATTGTTAATAGATTGTTGACCGATGGAGATGAAGGAAGGTATGTGGCAAGTTCAATTTTTGAAAATCAAATGCAGCACCAATTAGGAAACGGACAGTTTGCTGTACTGTATAGAACTAATGCCCAATCCAGGGCAATAGAAGATGCCTTACGAAAACGAGATATTAAATATAGAATATATGGAGGACTCTCTTTTTACCAACGCAAGGAGATAAAAGATGTATTGGCTTATTTGCGTTTAGTGATCAATCCAAAAGATGAAGAAGCCCTAAAACGTGTAATTAATTATCCGGCACGCGGAATAGGAGCTACCACTGTTGATAAATTGGTAGTAGCCTCAAATCACTATGATCGTTCGATTTTTGAAGTCATAGAAAATTTGGATCGTATTAACCTAAAAATCAATAGTGGTACAAAAACGCGATTGGAGAACTTTATGAATATGATCAAAAGTTTTCAGATTACCAATCAAACTTCAGATGCTTTTGTGTTGGCCGAAATGGTTGCCAAGAAAACAGGTTTACTGCAGGAACTCAAAAAAGATGGCACTCCTGAAGGTATCGCCAGAATAGAAAACATTGAAGAATTACTTAATGGTATTCGTGATTTTGTTGAAGGACAGAAAGAAATAGATGAAGCTACGGGATCATTGGCAGAGTTTCTTGAAGATGTAGCGCTTGCCACAGATTTGGATCAAGATACCGGTGATGATGATAGAGTTGCGCTAATGACCATCCATTTGGCAAAAGGATTAGAGTTTCCATATGTTTACATTGTAGGGATGGAAGAAGATCTTTTTCCCTCGGGAATGAGTATGAATACCAGGAGCGAACTAGAGGAGGAACGACGTTTATTTTATGTAGCACTAACCAGGGCCGAAAAACAAGCTTATCTCACCTATACACAGTCGCGATACCGCTGGGGTAAACTGGTAGATGCAGAGCCTAGTAGATTTATTGAAGAAATTGATGATCAATATCTAGAATACTTAACCCCAGTAGAAGGGTATCGATACAAACCTTTAATAGATGCCGATATATTTGGAGAGGTAGACAAAAGCAAACTTAGGCTTAAAAAACCAGTTTCTGGAACACCACCATTGGCACATCAACCAACCGAAGAGCAATTACAAAAATTAAGAAAACTTAGACCTGTTTCTAATGGTAATACAGATCAACCAAAATCAGACCTTTTTGATAGTGGTTTAAGCGCAGGTATGGCTGTAGAGCATATGCGCTTTGGCATAGGCAAGATTTTGAGACTTGAAGGAGTAGGACAAGATAGAAAGGCCGAGATTCAATTTGAGAAAGGAGGCATCAAAAAGTTACTACTTAGGTTTGCCAAGTTGAAAGTTATTGGATAAGATCATTACAAAATAGATTGTGTTTTTAATACTTTACCAACATGATACAAGTGCCATCATTGATTCTGGACATTGAAAAATGCAAAAGAAATATAGAGACCATGGCTCTTAAGGCACAAAAACATGGACTTATTTTTAGACCGCATTTTAAAACTCACCAATCGCTAGAGATTGGAAGATGGTTTAAGGATTTTGGTATTACTAAGATTGCAGTATCCTCTCTAGAGATGGCATTATATTTCTCTGAAGAATGGAATGATATTACAGTGGCTTTTCCAACCAACATTCTTGAGATTGAACGAATTAACTTACTAGCAAGAAAAATTCAACTTAATCTTTTGGTAGAATCTATAGAGACAGTACAATTTTTGTCTCAAAATGTAGACTATCCAGTTGGTTTTTTTATAAAAATTGACACCGGTTATCACAGAACAGGGTTATTGCCAACCAAGATAAATACTATAGATGAAATTCTAAAAACTTCTATGGCTTCAAAAAATTTGAATTTTAAAGGTTTTCTTGCACATTCTGGCCATACCTATACATGTAATAGCAAAGCCGATGTTCTTAAAATTCATTCTCAATGTGTTAATGAATTAAGCATATTGAAGAAAAAGTATGTTACAATGTTTCCAGATATAAAGGCTTCACTCGGTGATACACCTAGTTGTAGTTTGGCAGATAACTTTGGAAGTATTGACGAAATAAGACCAGGTAACTTTGTTTTTTATGACCTTATGCAAGCAAAAATAGGTGCTAACAACATGGATCAAATTGCGGTGGCGATGGCTTGTCCAATTGTTGCTATTCATGATGATAGAAACGAAATTGTAATCTATGGCGGAGGGGTTCATTTTTCTAAAGAAAGATTGGAAAGTGAAAAGGACGGAGTTATTTATGGCAGAATTTTTGAAAGGAAAGGTAACGTATGGGGAAACATAGTACCAGATGCTTATGTGAAGAGTCTGTCTCAGGAACACGGCATAGTTTCTATCCCTGGTGATCAAATCAAAAATCACAAAGTTGGCGATTGCCTTATGGTATTACCAATACATTCTTGTATGACTGCCAATTTGATGAAACGATATAAAATAGAAGGTCGAAAGGATATTTTAATGATGAACTCACAGTAATTCTTTGGTTTTAATTTAAAAGTTATCTTAAAAAGAACCTTTATCTTTACCCTTGTATAAGTGTAATTATGGCAGAGTTTATAAAATTATATAACGAAAACCCTAATCCCAGAGAGATCCAAAAGGTAGTGGATTGTTTACGTAATGGAGGATTAATAATTTATCCAACAGATACTGTATATGGTCTTGGATGCGATATTACCAATAATAGGGCATTAGAACGTATCGCTCAAATTAAAGGAGTAAAATTAGCCAAAGCAAATTTTTCATTTATCTGTAAAGACTTAAGTAATTTATCTGATTATGTTAAGCAAATAGATAATGCTACTTTTAAATTATTAAAAAGAACACTTCCTGGGCCTTATACCTTTATTTTACCAGGAAGTAATAACTTGCCAACGGTATTTAAGAAGAAAAAAACAGTAGGAATAAGGGTACCTGATAATAATATTTGTACGACCATTGTTGAAGAATTAGGAAACCCCATTGTTTCTACTTCAATTTATGATGAGGATGAAGTAATTGAATATACTACAGATCCCGAATTGATATTAGAGAAATGGGATAACCTGGTTGACATGGTTATCGATGGAGGGTATGGAGATAATATTCCATCTACTGTTATTGATCTTACCGAAGGAGACCCTGTACTTATTAGAGAAGGTAAAGGAAGTGTTGATATTATTTAACCCTGGTTAATTTCGGTTTGGGAAACTGCATATTTTAACTCATTTCGGTATTTGCTAGGTGTTTTTCCAGAAAATTGCTTGAATAGCTTGCTAAAATGAGAAAAATTACTGAAGCCACTTTCATAACATATATCGGTTATACTCGTTTGTTTTTCATGTAATAATTTGGCGGCATGTACAAGTCGATATTCATTTACGAATTGGGTAAAGGTTTTTCCTGTAATTTTTTTGAAGTATCTACAAAATCCAGGAACACTCATACTGACTTTTTCAGCAATTTCTTCCAGGGGAATTGGCCGGCCAAATTCTTGTTGTACAAAATTAAATATTAAGTTGATTCTATTATTGTCCTCAAAGGCAGTCTCTACAATAAAACCTTCTGCATTAAGAATGGTATACTCATCAGAATTTTCCATATCCTTTAGGATTTCAAGAATGCCAATTAGTTTTTCAAATGATTCAACCCCTTTTAAAGATTCAATTCGTGTTCCAATTCTTTTTTTGGTATCTCCATAAAAAACAATCCCTTTTTTGGCTTGCTCTAATAATTTTCCAATAGCCATCATTTCAGGGATTTCAAAAAAAGAATCTCCAAGAAAGTTTGGTAACATTTGTATGATGGTTTCACTATTATTTCCTGTAAAATCATCGGTAAATCCACAATGGGGTAGGTTACTTCCAATAAGCATTAGGTCTCCGTTACGGTAATAAGACATGTGGCTACCAATCTGCCTTTTACCAGTGCCTCCATTTACATAAACAATTTCGATTTCAGGATGGTAATGCCAAATGGGGTCTTTATTCTTATTGTCTTTCGAAAATGTCTGATAATACAATGAACTTCCAAATTCGGGAACGATTTTTTCTAATGACGGTTTGTTGTTTTTCATAGTAAGATTTAATCTTTAATGACAAGCTAATATTGTTCTTTTATTGTTAAAATATTGTAAAATTAAAATAAAAAATATGTTAATTTAACATGATTGTGGTTTTGCAGTATCCTACAAAGTTAATATAGCACATAAATATGCAAATTATGTTGTATTTGTTATTTCAAATCGATTCTACATTTGTACCATCAAAACGTTAACAACTAAAACTTGAAATTATGAAAAGAGTAATGAACCTATTTTTGATAGCTTGTGCTATTTTATTTAGTATTTCGGTGAAGGCTTCAGACGTAATGTCTGTAAAGATTGAGAACTCTTCTACACTTAATGTTTCATTGTCTAATATTAGCAAGGGGCAAAAGTTGTATTTAAAAAATTATTCGGGAAAGATTTTATTCGATATCACATTGGAAGCTATGCCATTGTATAGAAAGTATTTTAATTTTAATACAGTAAAAGATGGTGTGTATTTTGTAGAGACAGAAACTGAATTTGATGTTAAAATCACTCCTGTAGTAAAGAACAAAAAGGGGATCGCATTAATTAACCAGTCCGTTGTAACTGTTTTTAAGCCAAAGGTACTTGTTGAAAATGCTTTAGTTCGAGTAATGCTAACAAGGTCTGAAAAGTCTCCTCTACAAGTTTCTATTTATGATAGAGAAGGAGTGATGCTGCTTAATGAAAATGTTGAAGAAGACAAAGCAATTTTTGAAAGAGCTTATAACTTTTCTGATGTACCAGCAGGTAAGTATTTTATCTATTTTGATTTAAAGGATAGAAAATTTGTAAAAGAAATTAATATTTGAATTTGATTGTTTTATTTTGACTAACCACAATCAAAAAGGCAATGCATTTAGCATTGCCTTTTTTCTTATTCTTATATTGTTAATCTTGTAATTACTCTTTTACCAAATTAATTTCTACTCTTCGGTTTTGAGCTCTTCCCGCTCTGGTTTTGTTGGTTGCTATTGGTCGATCTTCTCCATACCCTGTAGCTGATAGTCTAAATTGATCTATCCCATTTTCTACCAAATATGTTTTAACGGCATTGGCTCTTGAATCTGATAAACGTTGGTTAAGTCTTGCACTACCTGCGCTATCTGTATGACCTTCTACTTTGAATTTGGCCGTTGGATATTCATTAAGAATACTTACAATATCAGCAAGAACTTTATTTGATTCTTCTTTTATAGTCGATTTTCCAGAGTCAAATAAAATGGTTTTTGCATATTCATTCAATGTTTTTTGTACTTCCTCTGTAACCTCTGGGCATCCGTTATTAGCTACTGTACCAGGTACATCAGGACAATTATCATCTTTGTCCAATACACCGTCACCATCAGTATCCGGCCAAGGACAACCATAGTTTTCTTGTGGTCCTGCTACTTGTGGACAACTATCATCTTTATCAAGTAAACCATCTCCATCCGTATCCGGCCAAGGACAACCATTATTTTCTACTTCTCCGGCCTCTTCAGGGCATTGGTCATCTTTATCCAATACAGTATCTCCATCGGTATCCGGCCAAGGACAACCGTAGTTTTCTTCTGGACCTGCAGTCTCGGGACATTCATCAACTTTGTCTAATACACCATCACCATCTTTGTCTTTTGGTCTAGATTGGTATACAGGTATCTTTAGACCTGCATATACATCGGCACCTTTGGTTTTGTCGCCCAAAAGAACAGAGAATACTGATCCAGATCCAATGTATAAAGGTCCAGCTCTTAATCCAGCTCCCCATTGAAAACCGCTGTGTTGCATTACACTAATAGGAGAGTAAAAACTAAACCATTTGCTCTCGAATCTTGGGGTAAGTGAGACAACATTAGCGACTCTACTTCTGTTTACTTTATCTTTTGCAGTAAGGGATAAATCTGTATTTAAGTTTAAGTAAAACCTTTTATTAATACTCCAATCTACATTCGCATGTAATGCTGTAGGTAATACTGCTTTAGAAGCATCTCCGGGTGCTAAAGCGGTATAGAATCGCTCTAATTCATCTAAGTCTATATCTTCAAAGTCATTTTGAGAAAGCGTATTATTAAAATCATATCTTTCCTCAATTCCTTCATAAGAGATAGATCCAAGATCGGTAAGAGACAATCCAAATTTTAATTTATACTTATTTACATCTTTTGGCATATACGTTTTACCCTTACTATCTGTCGATGTATACTCTTTATAATCTGGTCTCCATTCATAAATGAAACCAAGATCAACACCTACACCAGTAGCGCCACTTATAGTCTCAATATCAATATCGTCAAGATCTTCAAGGTTTTCGCTATATCCGTATGCAACTTCTCCAGTAGTTGTTACCTCTCCGGCACCACTTATTATTTCGTTGGCATCAAAATCTACTGTAAGATCATTTCCCCGGGCGTATGCTGTTCCTAATCCTTGTAGGTACTTAAGTGTGATACCTCCTTTTAGGAAATGTTCTTCTTTATTCATTAACACTCTTGCATAGGTAGCTCCGATTTCGGCCCAGGCATTAGCACTTCCATATGCATCACCTTGATTTACATTAAAATCAATATTATCATCAAGATTATTGATAAGGCTTTCCAAAGTTTCACCGCTAATTCCATTAACGTTATAAAATGTACGTGCTCTGCTATAAATGGCAATTGAGTTCTTTTCATTTATATTAAACATGAAGGCAGGACCTAATACATCAAAATTCCCTACAAGGTTGTTTTCGTCCTTGGGAAATTCTCTTCCTTCATCTTCTATTTCATAATCGTCATCAAAGATGTCACTGAAATTAACACCATAATAGTCATTAGCAATAAAAGCACTAGCTCCAATAAGATTGATATCTGTTTTAAATCGTGAATCTACGATATTGGCAGGGTTGCTAATTATGCCATGAACACCGCTATAATTATCGGTAAGAAATCCAACATAGGATTGCGCTTTTACGGATGCCCCACATAATATGAGCAGAACCGTAGGAAAAAGTTTTCTCATTTTTCGGTTTTTAGATTTGGGTTTAGTTTTAAGGGATGTAAAGATATTAGTATTTCTTTAACATAAAAATTTATTCTAAAATTAAATTAACAAAAAAAGGATGCCATTTTTGACATCCTTTTTTATATATGAGAAATATATGTTTTAGTTTCCTCCTTGAGACGCTTTTTTCATTCCGTCTTCGATCATATTATAGAATTGATCCAGTTTTGGAAGCACAACTATTCTTGTACGTCTGTTTTTTGCACGATTTGTAGAAGAACTGTTATCTGCAACAGGAACATAGTAACTTCTACCAGCGGCAGTCATACGTTTAGGGTCAACTTTGAAATCGTTTTGTAATACTCTAACTACAGATGTAGCACGTTTTACACTTAAATCCCAGTTGTCTAATAGTACTTTGTTTTTGATAGGTACGTTATCCGTATGTCCTTCTACCAAGAATTCAATGTCAGGTTTATCGTTAACTACTTTGGCTACTTTTCCTAGCACTTCACGAGCTCTGGCAGAAACATTGTAACTTCCGCTTTTGAAAAGTAGTTTGTCAGAAATAGAAACATACACTACACCTTTTTCTACGTTGATTTCTATATCCTCGTCGGCAAGGTTTCCTAAAGCTCCTTTAAGACTGGTAACCAAAGCAAGGGTTACAGAATCCTTTTTGGTAATCGCATCTTGCATTGTTTTAATTTGCAGGTCTTTCTCTTTGATACTTTCCAAAGATTTTTCAAGATTCTCAGCTTCTTTCGTTGAAAGCGTGGCCAAGTTTCCTACATTATTTAATAATGCCGAATTTTGATTTTTAAGATTTGATACTTGATCTTGTAGTACTTTTAATTGTGACGTTGAGCTTGCTTTTTCTTCAAGGCAGCTATTAAGTTTAACAGTTGCAGTATTAAGTAAGTCTTCGGTTTCTTTGTTTTTGGCTTCTAGTTCGGCATATTTCTTTTGTGATACACAAGAAGATAATAAAACGGCCATAGAGGCGCCAATAATCATTACTTTTTTCATTAGAAAATTTGTTTTAAGTCTTGTTCTGGTTATATAACTCAAAATTATTAAAAATGTGGCGTAAACTAAGCCTGTTAACAATAATTTATTAAATAACCTTATAATTGATTAAAATGTTTACGTTTTAAAATAAAATACTGCCATACAACGGAAAAAATTGAATAATATTTCCCTTGTCTGAAAAGTTTTTTTCTTTTTTTAATGAAATGATTCAATTTACGGTAAAAGGTGTAATGAGCCTTAAGAATAGCAAAGAAATGAGAAAATTTCCCCGAAAACAAAAATTTCACTCCTGCAATACCATCCAATATTAGTCTGCTAAGTATCAAAAACCAAATATTATTTCCAGGAACATTTTTAACCAATAGAAATAAACTATTTCTAAAGTTAAGAAAAGTCTTTTTGGGATTCATAGTATCAAGAGTGGCACCTCCCAAATGATATACTGTAGATGATCCGTTATACATTATTTTGTATCCTTGATTTTGGATTCGCCAACAAAGATCTATTTCTTCCTGATGTGCAAAGAAATCTTCATCAAGTTTGCCTACTTTTTCGAAGATGCTTTTTCGTATAAATAAGCATGCTCCACTTGCCCAAAATATTGGAGTGGTACCATTATATTGACCGTTATCTTCTTCTAGAGTGTCAAAAATCCTACCTCTACAATATGGATAACCAAACTTATCGATAAACCCGCCAGCAGCTCCGGCGTATTCAAAATGTGTTTTCTTTTTATAATCTAGTATTTTGGGTTGTAGAGCGGCAACATTTTCAGATTCTTCAAAGGTCTTTAAAACGGGCACAAGCCAGTCTTTGGTGACCTCGACATCACTATTAAGTAAACAGTAAATATCAGCCTCAATTTTTGCCAATGCATCATTGTAGCCTTTGGCATAACCGCCATTAACTTCATTTTGAACGATTTTTACTGTTGGGAAATGATTTTTAACAAAAGAAACAGAACCATCAGTAGACGCATTATCTGCTACGTAAACTGTAGCTTCTTTAGAGAATTTTATTACCGAAGGTAAAAACTGCTCTAGAAGTGCTTTTCCGTTCCAATTAAGAATGACTACTGCTATTTTCACAACTGCAAATTAATGAGTTTATTCTGAAAATAGTAGTAGTCAAACTAGAATATTTTTAATCCAAAAACTGGCAAAACTCAGTTAGTTTAAATTATTTTAATAAATAACTGTTAGCGAAGAACATAACCTGCTACACCTTCATAGGTGTAACCTGCTGCATTGTTACCTTCACTTCGGTTTGTGGTATAGAAATGATTTACTGCACTACTATTGTAATAACGATATAATGGAATTCTACCATTTCCACCTGATCTAAATACGTACCCTGCTACACCTTCATATCGATATCCCGCCGGCGTGCTGCGACTTTGTTGATAAAAGTGATTCACTGCACTACTGTTATAAAATCTGTATAAAGGTACGGTACCTGGTACTTGTTGATTATAAATCTTACATTGTACACCTTCGTATCGATATCCTCCGGGAGTGCTGCGACTTGTACTGTAGTAATGATTTACCCGACTGCTGTTATAAAATCTATAAAATGGAACCGGGCTTACAGGTGGAGGAGTTCTCGCATATAATCTTTGTAAAGCAGTTCTATCGCTTGCAATAAATGGTCTGTTTACTTCTCGACCAATACAAGCAAGCATCCAAGAATTTGCAACAGCAAAAGTGGTAGGGGTTCCAGGGATATGAATTGCTCCATATTCTCCTTGCCCTTCATTCCCTCCACCGGGACAACCACTAAAAGCTCTATTTGCATAATCGGTATGTCTAAACCCTATACAATGGCCAATTTCATGAGCAATAACTGTGACGGTATTACCTAATCGATTAGAACCTCCATAAAATGAAGTGTTCATTCGTATTAAATTATGCGGTCTGCCATTTTTAGGAAAACCTGCACTTGCAAAACTTCCATCTAATGCAGTATTGCTTGCTGCCATAATACGTATATCATTGCTCGATGCATTGGTGGTTCTGCTAAAGGTTAAACGTAAATTTTGAGCGTTATAACGTTGCAAAGCTTGATCGGTAGCACTACGTACAAAAGAACCTAACGCAGGATCAACATATACTCGAATCGTTCTGGTACCCGAAACCAAATTATTAGTTCTGTAATGTTTCGAATTATTTTCTATGTTTTGATTTGCTAGTTCATAGATTTCTTCTTCGGTTAAAAAAATGTCATATTCTACCACGTAGCCATCTTCAACTTTGGATAATCCTTCGTGGGTATGAAAACCGGCCTTTTCCAATTTTTGGATTATATCCTTTGGAATATCTTGTTGTTCCCTTGTAGTTTCATTTAATGTTTCCTGATCTACTTCACAAGAAGTGAAAAAAAGCAGTAAGCTCGATAAAAGTGCTATACTGAATGATTTGAATAAATTCATAATTTTTAGTTTTAAGATTAAGTTTTGCCAATTATTTGTGTATTAATACCACGAAGGTATTTTGGCAATCCATTCTTAACAAGTTGGAATTATTGAGATTTATAAATTTAAACCCCAGATTTATTAATTTAGGGATATATATTGTGAAGGAGCTATCTTAATGATAAAAAGCTATTTATAGTTAGGAATATCTTTCAGAAAAGTATATCGTTGATCCATATAATCCATCTGGCAATAATAATGGTTCAATCCATTGGTGATCATCAAATATTCGGCATTAAGAGCAAGATTATATCTGGCAATCTGATCAAAAACTTCTTGGGTGATTTTTACCGAATGTGATTTGCATTCTACAATGAGAAAAATATCTCCATTAGGTTTGAATACAATGACATCGTATCGTTTTGAAAGATCATTAACTTTGATCAGCTTTTCTACGTTGATAAGACTTTCTGGATATTTTTTTTCATCGATAAGATACGATATGATATGTTGACGCACCCATTCTTCGGGGGTAAGAACGATAAATTTTTTACGAATCCTGTCAAAAATAGAAACTTTATTTTCGCTACTTTTGAAACGAAACTGATATGCTGGGAAGTTAAGCTTTTGCATTTGCATGTCACAAATTTGATGATTTTTTTTCAATGGATGAAGTAAAACAAATTGTAACCGATATAAAAAGCGGAAATATAAAACCTATTTATTTTTTAATGGGTGAAGAGCCTTATTATATTGATAGGATTTCAGAATTTATTGACAAAAATGTACTTGCTGAAGAAGAAAAAGGGTTCAATCAAATGATTTTGTATGGAAGAGATGTTACCATAGAAGATATTGTTTCTAATGCAAAACGTTTCCCTATGATGGCAGAGCGACAAGTTGTGATTGTTAAAGAAGCCCAGGATTTATCAAGAACCATCGAAAAACTTGCAGATTATGTAGAGAATCCACAACCTTCTACCGTTTTGGTAATGTGTTATAAATACAAGAAAATTGATAAACGGAAAAAACTCTATAAGGTCATTTCTAAGAATGGAGTTATTTTTGAAGGTAAAAAGCTTTATGAGAATCAAGTGGCAGATTGGATACGTAGGGTTTTGGCTGGAGCAAAATACGGTATAGAGCCAAAGGCAGCCCAGATGCTGGTTGAGTTTTTAGGAACTGATCTTAGTAAGATTAATAATGAATTAGAAAAACTTAAGCTTATTATTCCTTCAGGATCACAAATTACTGCAGACCAAATAGAGGAGAATATAGGCATTAGTAAAGAGTTTAATAATTTCGAATTGCGTAAGGCGGTTGGATCCAGAAATGTAGTTAAAGCTCATAGAATTATAAATTATTTTGCTCAAAATCCTAAAGATAATCCCTTGGTGGTGACAATTTCTTTATTATATAGTTTCTTTTCACAAGTGTTACAATATCATGGTTTATCAGACAAGTCACAGCGTAATGTGGCGAGTGCACTGAAGGTAAATCCTTATTTTGTAAAAGATTATACCGAAGCTGCACATAATTATCCCATGAAGAAAGTTAGCGCAATAATAGCACTGCTTAGAGATGCCGATGTAAAAAGTAAAGGAGTAGGAGCGGCAAACTTACCCCAAGGAGATGTCTTAAAAGAGCTTTTGGTCAAGATCATGGCCTAATCATTACTATTTATTAGCAATAGTTTAACAGCCTTTTTGAGCTGACAAACTTATTTTAGAGGATGCGATTCTTCAACTTCTTAAATAAGAACATCTTTCCCATTTTATTAGTGAATTTCATTGGAATATTGGGGTATAGTGTAGTAATTCCGATTCTAATATTTATTGTAATAGATTTTGGTGGCAATGGTTTTATTTATGGAATTTTGGGAGCTATGTATCCTTTCTTTCAATTAATAGGAGCACCAATTTTGGGTAGATTGTCAGATAAGGTTGGAAGAAAAAAGGTACTAATTGTTAGTCAAGCAGGTACATTTATCGCTTGGGCCTTGTTTTTACTGGCATTCCTATTACCTAAAACCTCGTTATGGTCCTCAGATTCAGAGTTTACAGGAAATTATATAATGACATTGCCTTTGATTTTGCTATTTGTAGCCAGAATATTTGACGGTTTTACCGGAGGTAATGTTTCTGTGGCAAATGCTTATTTATCTGATATTTCAACAGATGATGATAGAGACAGGAATTTTGGAATGATGGGAGCCTCTACAAGCCTGGGTTTTGTGCTAGGACCTGCTGTGGCAGGAATTTTAACTTCAACGGTTCTAGGAGAGGCATTACCAATAATCTTGGCTGCACTGATTTCTTTGATAGCCATTTTTGTTATTATGATACGACTTCCAGAGAGTAATCCCTGTGTTGTAGATACAGGCTCATTATCACTTAGGTCCTTCAGAAGGTTTTTTCAAGTCGAGCATAAAGAGTGTTATGGTGGAGAATCTTCAGAAGAGGAAAACTCATCAATCTCCTTTTGGAGTATTCTTAAGTTGGACAGTATCCCATTACTGTATGCCATATATTTTTTAACCTTTTTGGGATTTAGCCTATTCTATGCAGGGTTACCTATTTATGCTTCTTCCATTTTGCAATGGACCTCGATCGAATTGGGTATCTTTTTAGCATATTCGAGCGTAATAATGATTTTGGTGCAGGGACCGTTATTATCATTTTTATCTGGAAAATTATCCAGTACAATTTTTATTATAATAGGTACCGTTTTGCTGGCAACAAGTTTTTACCTCCTTTCTGTACCCAATATTTATGTGATGTATTTGGCTATTACTTTATTGTCCGTGGGTAATGGTCTTATGTGGCCAAGTTTTTTAGCACTTTTGTCAAAAGTTGGAAATCATCAAATGCAAGGAACCATTCAAGGTTATGGAAATAGCATGGGGAGCTTTGCCAGTATTTTTGGACTAGTGCTAGGGGGAATACTATTTGAAAGTATACAAGTAACGGTTTTTAAAATAGGGGCGGGTATCTTCCTGCTAATTTTTGTTTTGATGGTTATTCACTACTTTGGAAACAGAAAAGCAGTCTCTGGCGACCAGGAATATATTCAGGAAGTAGAAACTGCTTCGTAAATTGTATCCAAAAGTAATGACAATCTATTTAGGATGTTTTAATTCAAACTTTGGGATTTGTAGCAAAAACAGTAGCTTCAGTAATAAAACCACGGTCATCCATTTCTAATAGGCTAGTAATTGTATGCGCAATTTCCTCTCCTCTTAACTTGGTTTGTTGTTCGGCTTCGGTATACTGTTTTTGATTTAGATTATTATCAACTCGGTTATCGGCAAAACTAGTCATTACTTCACTTGGATTTACCTGCATCACACGTATGTTATGGGGCCTTAGTTCGTTTCTCCAGCTTTCAGTCATTCCTCTTAAAGCAAATTTGGTCGCTACATAGGGTGAAGCGGTGGGAGAACCCTTCAACGAAGAAGTAGAGCCAATATTAATAATGTTTCCATAGTCTTGTTCAACAAAATGTCTTGCAGATTCTTTTGCACAAAGAGCGGCACCAAGAATATTAGTCTTAAATTGATCTGTGAATTTGTCTGCTTCAATATCTATTAATTTGGAAATATATCCATATCCGGCATTGTTAACCAAGACATTAAGTCCATTCATTTTATTCTTTGCATCAAGTACCATTTGTTTTACCTGATCTTCTTTGGTCACATCGGCTTTTATATAATCTATGTTTAGCTCTTTTGCAGCTTCCTGAAGCGTAGTTTCATTTCTTCCAGAAATAACTACCTGGGCTCCTTTTTCTTTTAATAACTTAGCAGTAGCTTTTCCAATTCCCGAATTTCCCCCGGTAATTAATACTTTGGCATTTTTGATATTCATCGTTATGTAGTTTTTTGTGTGTTTATCAAAAGTACATGTTGAGTTCTAAATCTTTTGTTAAGCATAACCATTATTTTTTACGATATAGGTAGATAAGAAAAATCTTTTACCTCTGTCATAACAAAAGAACTTTGCACCTTAGAAATATTTTCTAATGAAGCCAATTTGTTTGAAAGAAAATCTTGGTATCGTTCCATATCTTCGGCATAGATTTTAATGAGGTAATCAAACATCCCGGCCACATGATAACATTCTACAACTTCTGGAAATCGTTGAATGTCTTTTTCAAATTTTTTGATAAAATCTTTTTGATGTTGATTAAGCGTGATATTACAAAATGCCATTAATTGAAATCCCACTTTTTTTCTATCCAGAATAGCTTTATACGATTTGATATAACCTTCTCGCTCTAATTTTTTTACACGTTCAAAAATAGGAGTGGTAGTAAGATTTAAGCGTTCTGCGATTTCTTTGATGGTGATTTTACCATCTTTTTGCAGTAAAAGTAGTATCGATCGGTCTATAGTATCCATAATATTTTTCTTTATCGAGAGTGTTGAAATTGTAAATTTAGAATAAAATTCTTTATATTATAATATTTATCATTTATTATTCTTAATAATAGTTATAATTTAGTTTTTAATTCTTCGTGTTGTACTTTTATCTTGATTTCATGCCTAAAAGATTTTGACAATACCCATTTAAAGAATAAACAATGAAAGAACACAATTTTAACCCAGAAAGCTTAATGATGACTTATGGTTACAAACCTGAATTATCAGAAGGAGCTATAAAATGTCCTATATTTCAAACTTCTACCTTTGTATTTAAAACAGCCGAAGAAGGAAAAGCATTTTTTGAACTTGCTTATGGTTTAAGAGAAAAATCTCCTAAAGAAGAATTAGGACTTATCTATAGCAGGATTAACAATCCCAATTTAGAAATTCTGGAAAACAGATTGTGTCTATGGGATAAGGCAGATGATTGTGCAGTTTTTGAAAGCGGGATGTCTGCTATAAGTACTGTATTGTTAGAATTTTTGAAACCGGGAGATCTATTGGTGTATAGTAATCCTGTATATGGAGGAACGGATCACTTTATACACCACTTTTTGGATAAAATAGGTGTAGAAACTATAGGTGTAATGCCAAACCAGACCAAGGAAGAGATTTTGGAAATGATAACGAATTCTGGTAAGGCAGATAAATTAGCGATGATTTATCTTGAAACTCCTGCAAACCCTACCAATGATATTGTTGATATCGAAATGTTTAGCCAAATAGCAAAGCAGTTTAGTACAGCAGATCGAAAAACGTTGGTTGCAGTAGATAATACCTATATGGGACCGCTATGGCAACACCCTTTACAGTGTGGAGCGGATTTGGTGTTATATTCTGCAACCAAATATATAGGTGGTCATAGTGACCTAATTGCAGGAGCAGTATTGGGAAGTGCCGATTTAATGCTTCGTGTAAAAACATTACGTACATTTTTGGGCAATATGGTAAGTCCACATACCGCTTGGTTAATGCTTCGAAGTCTTGAAACTTTGAAAGTTCGTATGGACCAGCAAACTAAAAATGCCCAAATCGTGGCCGAATACCTTAAAAATCATTCCAAGGTAGAAAATGTATATTACCTAGGGTTACTTGAAGCAGGAACCGAAGCTTTTGCTACCTATAAAAAACAATGTTCTGCGCCAGGAGCGATGGTGTCGTTTGATATTGTTGGAGGAGAAAAAGAGGCATTTACTTTCTTGAATAATCTAAAGCTTATGAAATTGGCAGTAAGTCTAGGAAGTACAGAAAGTCTTGCAGAGCACCCAAAGACCATGACTCATGCAGGCGTGGACCCGGAGCAATGCAAGAAAATGAATATTACCGAAAGGTTAGTAAGGCTATCTATAGGTGTTGAGAGTGCAGAGGATTTGGTATGGGATCTTGAGCAAGCTTTGGAGAAAGTAGAACTAAAAAAAATGGAAACAGCATAGATAATCTGGTATAAACGTTTAAAAGCACAGCTGTAATGCTGTGTTTTTTTATTTTAAATATTTGATTTTCAGTTAATTATTGATTTTTAGGGGATATTTACCCCTCAAAATGGGTCTTTTTCCCCATTGCGCTCAAAGGTTTCTCGAAGTATATTTGTAACATCTTATTAAAAATGCTTTACAAACCAAATTAAATATTGAAATCATGAACGTATTAACTTTTAACTTCGGCTTTATTTTAAAATTTATTCAAGAACTTCCAAAAGCTTGTAGTTACGCAATTCATAGGTAATCAAAGAATTAACAGATAAATATACGTAGACTTACGTATTTCAGAGAAGATATTTAGGTATTATTTTTACACCATAAAATAACAATAGTATAGAACAACATTACACAAAATATTATGAAACTCTTTAGAATCAATTTTACATTTATACAAGAATTTTTAAAAGAATTGCCAAGGGCTAGCAGTCACGCGATTCACAGATAGAAAATTGTAAAAGTTTTTGTTGGGGGACAAAAATTTGCAATTGGGGAAATAAAAAAGTAAGGAAAATAGAAAAACCGCATTGAATCAATGCGGTTTTTTGATGATTATGTTTTTTTTACTTTAAACTACCCACCATATCTTCAGGTTTTACCCATTCTTCGAACTCTTCTTCGGTTACATGCCCAAGAGCAATAGCTTCATGTTTTAGAGTAGTTCCATTTTTGTGAGCGGTATTAGCGATCTCGGCAGCTTTGTAATATCCAATTTTTGTATTCAAGGCAGTTACCAACATCAAAGAATTATTAAGTAATTCGGTAATTCTTTTGTGATTTGGCTCAATACCCTGTGCGCAATGTTCATCAAAAGAAACACAAGCATCACCAATAAGTTGAGCACTTTGTAGTAAGTTCGCTGCCATAACCGGTTTAAATACATTTAATTCAAAATGTCCCTGCATTCCACCAACATTGATAGCTACATCGTTACCCATCACTTGTGCACAAACCATAGTGAGTGCTTCACACTGTGTTGGGTTTACTTTTCCTGGCATGATAGAACTCCCAGGTTCATTTGCAGGTATAATTAATTCTCCGATACCACTTCTTGGTCCAGAAGCCAGCATGCGAATATCGTTTCCTATTTTGTTTAATGAAACCGCTAATTGTTTTAGTGCACCATGCGTTTCTACGAATGCATCATGAGCTGCCAGGGCTTCAAATTTGTTCTCGGCTGTAATAAACGGCAATCCAGTAAACTGTGCGATAAACTCTGAAACTCTTTTGGCATATCCTTTTGGAGTATTTAATCCTGTTCCTACAGCAGTTCCTCCAAGCGCCAATTCTGCAAGATGCGGTAATGTATTCTCTAACGCTTTAAGACCATGATCCAGTTGGGAAACATAACCTGATAGTTCTTGTCCGATCGTAAGGGGAGTAGCATCCATAAAATGCGTACGTCCAATTTTTACTACATCTTTAAATTCATCAGATTTTTTCTTTAATGTATCGCGCAACTGGGTGATCCCAGGAATTGTTACCTCAAGGATTTTTTTGTAAGCTGCGATATGCATTCCTGTTGGAAAGGTATCATTTGATGATTGAGATTTATTAACATCGTCATTTGGTTGCAATGTTTTCTCTCCTTCGCCTATGGTTTTACCAGCCAATTGATGGGCTCGATTAGCGATAACCTCATTTACATTCATATTACTCTGTGTACCAGAACCTGTTTGCCAGATCACAAGTGGAAACTGATCATCATGTTTTCCTTCTAGGATTTCATCGCAAACCTGCGCTATAAGGTCTCTTTTTTCAATAGGTAAAGCTCCTAATTCGCAATTGGTATAGGCTGCTGCCTTCTTTAGATATGCAAAACCATATACAATTTCTAATGGTATAGATGCCGGAGCACCAATTTTGAAATTATTTCTTGATCGCTCGGTCTGGGCTCCCCATAATTTATCTTCAGGCACTTCTACCTCGCCCATTGTGTCTTTCTCTATTCTATATTTCATTAGTGAGACGATTTGTTTTTTTGAAAACGCAAATTTAAGCATTTGTAACCCTATTTCTGAATAATAAACCTACTTTTTAGTGGATATTTTTGGGGTTAATTAGGAATTGAAAATAAATTAAATTTCTGCTATGACATCTAAATAAGACTTATTATCTTTGTCGAAATTGAAAATTAGAATATCGTTATGTTTGAATTTGATCAGTATCTTGGTTTTTTGGCCTTTTTAACTATACTTACCATCGGTTTTTGGTTAATGATTTTTTTATTGACTTTCGTAGTTCCTTATTGGATTATAGGAGCGAATATTGAAAATTTCAAGATGTGGAGAGAATCAAAGCGTAAAGCGAAAGAGCAAGCATAACTTAATATATAATACAAAAAAAGGAAGTCAATTGACTTCCTTTTTTTGTTTACAACATTTTTATTATCCTTCAAATTCATCGTCACCATTAAAATCTCTTTGTGGACGACCTCTTTTCTTTTTCTGATTAAATCTATAGGTGAATGAAAGATTGAAACTTCGTTCTCTCCATTGAAACTCACTATCCGATATAAAAGTTGGAGTGGTAGAAGTACTAATTCTTTTTCTAGAATTAAAAACATCATTTACATTAAAGGTAAGCGAAGCTTTTTCTTTGAATAGATCTTTGCTAAAAGCCAGCGTCATGCTAAAAATACCTTCACTTTTGGTTTGCCCATTTTCATTGGGCCCACGATAAAAAATACTGGTTTGCCAATCAATTTTGGCAGGTAAAGTGAGTTTGTTATTTATTCGTGCAAACCAACTAAAAATATCGGCATCTAGATTTTCTCCATTATTTTCACCACGCACACTATTTTGAAAGGCATTAAAGTTACCGTTTAATCTCCATTTTCTATTTGGGTTGTAGGTAAGGGTGAACTCGAATCCATAACGTTCAGAACTCGTGAGGTTGATGGGGGTTCTTCGTATTACAGGTACTTCGGTTCCTTCATTGTTTTCATCAGCTCCTATTAAAACCGTATCGCCCGTATCTTCAGAAACGAAAGTGAAAATTTGAGTAGAGCGATTATAGTATATCGAAGTATTCAAGGTCAATTTTCCCATTCGGTTTAGATATCCCAGATCAAATACATTAGAATAACTAGGATCAAGATCTGGATTTCCCTGAAACAAATTAGTGGCACTGGATCGCGAAGGAAAAGGGTTTACAAACCTGGAACGGGGTCTTCTTATTCTTCTATTATATCCCAGGGTTAAACTTTGTTTTTTCGAAATTTCGTAGCCAAGATTTATCGTTGGAAACCAATCTGTATATTTTTTTCGATTAAAATCATTACTGGTTTGTTGATCGATAGTAATGCGAGTATCTTCTAATCGCATTCCTAATAAATAGGATAGTTTTCCTGCTTTGCTTCCATATTGAGAATACAAAGCGTTGATACGTTCAGTAAATATTAGGTTGTTTGATAGGTTTGTGTCTGTCGTAATAACTCCATTATTATCAAATTGAACAAGGAAATCTGTGTCGAGTACATTAAAATTTCCTCGATATCCCAACTCAAATTGTGTTTTCTCACCAATAGGTAGAACATAATCACTTTGCAAAAGAATTCGTTCTTGATTTTCTGTAGTGTTGACTAATTCTATGGTTGAAATATTTTCTTGAGTAATACGGGAACGTTCATCTTCATTGCTATCCTCGACCTGAAAATCAAAGGTTAATTTATGACCACTATCACTGAAGTTTTTTATGTAATTCAACGAGTATTGTTTGGTGACATCATCTTCAATTTCTGGATCGAATCGGGTGTTTTGGCTTAAAATATTTCCATTCACATCGGGTTCGGTAATAATATTGGTGGTATTACTTTCATTATCTCTTGATCTGTACAAGAAAGAAACTGTAGCCGAAGAACTATCATTAATATACCATTCTATACCTGTATTGGTATTGATACCTTTTCTGATTCTGTCAAAATTACGGGCTTCAGTAAGAAAAGTATCCGGGTTGTCTGTACCTTCAGAATCAATGTTTAAAAATCGTGTCTCTGTTAACGAATTTCCTGGGACTTCGCGATAATTATATCCTGATGTGGTAAAAAAGTTGATATCTCCAGTTCTATAGTTAAGGTTACCAGATATACCCGCAGTCTTAGGATAACCCGTATTTACTGTAATGGCTCCATTAAGACCTTGAAGTTTGCTTCTACGTAGTATAATATTAAGGATTCCGGCTGTTCCTTCTGCATCATAACGGGCAGAAGGAGAAGTGATAACTTCTACTTTTTCAATAGCCTCAGCAGGTAGTTGTCGTAGCGCATCTGTACTATTCAACCCCACTAATCCTGAGGGTGTACCATTGATCAGAATTCTTACATTATCGTTTCCGCGCAGCGCTACATTTCCTTCAACATCTACCGATACCGATGGTACATTATCTAGAACATCGCTTACCGTACCACCACTTACAGTAAGGTCTTTTCCAACATTATATATTTTTTTATCAAGTTTAATTTCTACAGTAGTTTTTTCGGCAATGACAACCACATCATCTAGGGTCTCAGTATCCAAACCTAACATGATGGTGCCTAAGTCAATGTTCTTCAATACCTTTTGTTTAGAAAGTGTTTTGGTTTTGAATGAAATAAACTCAATATTGATATCATAAACTCCGGGATTAACTTCTATAGCAAACTTACCAGATTGATCGGTAATACCTCCAGTAATAATTTTTTGCAATCTTGGACTAAAAAATGAGATGGTAGCATACTCAAGAGGCTCTTGGGTATCTTGGTCTAATACGATTCCCGACACTTTAACGGGATCACTTGGGAAATCTCCTCTTTGAGAATGCAGTAGAAGTGTGGGTATAAAAAAAGCAATAATTAAAAGTCTTGTCATCTTAAAAAGTTATGAAATCGAACCAAAAGTATCTAAGCAGGTACAACAAAGCGGTTAATTGTTTGTTAAATGTTTTTCCTATTTTATTAAACAAAAAAGAGATACAGCTGTATCTCTTTTTTGTTGTTATATTTTTGACCGTTTCTCTGAAAAAAGGTTTAATCCAACAAATGTTATTTTTTTGCTAAAAAATAATTTTGATTGTCCCCAATTAGTAATTAAGTATTTACTCGATAATCCTGCCAACAGGCACGGCGAAATTTTAATGCTGAAGGAAGTTTGCCTCGAAATTTCAAATTTAACTTCCCATACATGTCTTGGGCTTGCACCGAGGTAGTTTACCAAAGAATATCCAACACTTTTTGAGGAGGTCGACCAATAACCGCTTTTTTATTTTTGATTACAATAGGTCTTTCTATAAGTTTTGGGTTTTCTGCCATGATCTTTATTACCTCGTCATTAGTATATTCTTTTCCTTTGAAATTTTCTTTCCATATGGTTTCGTTTTTTCTTACTAAATCGATAGGAGCGATTCCCAAAAGATCAATAATATCCTCAAGTTCTTGTTTTGAAGGAGGCGTTTCTAGATATTTTATTATACGTATCTCTTCTTTATTTTGTTCTAATAGCTCCAGAGTTTCTCTTGATTTACGACATCTGGGATTATGATATATTATGGTCATTTTTAATTAAGAATTAAGAATTATGAATTGAGACTAGTAATTTATAAATTCTAACAACTAACAACTAACAACTAACAACTAACAACTAACAACTAACAACTAACAACTAACAACTAACAACTTACGTCTCCTTCTGTCCCATCATCATAAGGTAGGCTTTTAAAAATTGGTCGATATTGCCGTCCATTACCGCATCTACATTACCGGTCTCTTCGGCAGTTCGAACATCCTTTACCAGTTTATAAGGATGCATAACATAATTACGTATCTGTGAGCCCCACTCAATTTTCATTTTGGAAGCTTCGATCTCATCGCGTTGCGCTTGTCTTTTTTTAAGTTCCATTTCGAATAATTGAGACTTAAGCATTTGAAGCGCTTTTTCTCGATTATCATGTTGGGACCTAGAATCTGAGCATGAAATCTGAATTCCGGTAGGGAAGTGGGTAAGCTGTACTTTGGTTTCTACCTTATTTACATTTTGACCTCCGGCACCACTAGATCTTGACGTAATAATTTCATAATCCGAAGGATTAATATCTATCTCAATACTATCATCGGCCAATGGATATACATATATTGAAGCAAACGAGGTATGGCGTTTTGCATTACTATCAAAGGGAGAGATTCGCACTAGTCTATGTACGCCGTTTTCACCTTTTAACCAACCAAAAGCATAGTCTCCCGCAATCTCCAAAGTTACTGTTTTAATCCCTGCAACATCACCTTCTTGGTAGTTAAGTTCTTTTACTTTGAAGTCTTGCTTTTCGGCCCACATAAGATACATACGCATTAGCATACTTGCCCAATCACAACTTTCGGTACCACCCGCTCCTGCGGTAATTTGTAAAACTGCACTCATGCTGTCTCCTTCATCGCTAAGCATGTTTTTAAATTCAAGATTCTCAATAAAGACTTTTGTTTCTTCATAACGTTCAGAAACTTCGTCTTCACTAGCATCTCCTTCTTTAAAAAATTCGTATAGTACTTCGAGATCGTCGACCAGGGATACTCCTTTTTCATAATCTGAAACCCATTTTTTTTCAGCATTCAGGGTTCTCATTAACTTCTCTGCTTCTTGGGCATTATCCCAAAAATCCGGAGCATAGGTTTTTTCTTCTTGGTTAGCAATTTCTATAAGTTTGGCATCAATGTCAAAGATACCTCCTTAACGCAACCAGGCGCTCTCTAAGATCTTGTAAAGTCTCAGTATTGATCATTTTATGTATTTTAGGACAAAAATATGATTTAACACTTCAGTAAGAAACATTTTTTCGATTATTTTATAGTTTTAAAAATTTTACATAAACATCAACTATGAAAAGGCTTCTCTTTTATTTATTCTTGACGACCTCAAGTATAATTTCTGCACAATTTTTGGAAAGTAATAAAAACCTAAAGACTTTTAATGGATATTTTAATTTCTTCTATAATGAATCAAAAGATGAAATATATCTGGAGGTAGATGAGTTGGATGCTGAATTTTTATACGTTCATTCTTTGGCAACGGGTTTGGGGTCAAATGATATTGGTTTGGACAGAGGCCAAATAGGAGACGGAGTTGTGGTTAAATTTCAAAAAGCAGGAAATAAGTTATTGCTTGTTCAACCTAATCAAAGATATCGTGCTATTACTGATAATAATTTGGAGAAAAAAAGTGTAGAACAAGCTTTTGCAAAATCAGTTTTATTTGGATTTCCTATTAAAGAAGAAAAGTCTGGCAAATACATTATTGACATTACGTCATTTTTATTTCAGGATACTCACGGTATTATAGATCGGTTAAAATATCAGAATGAAGGAACGTACAAAGTCGATAAAGAAAAAAGCGCATTGAGCCTGGAAAGAACCAAAGCTTTTCCTAAAAATGTAGAATTCGAAGCTCTTATAACTTATAAGGGGTCGGCCAAAGGTCAGAATATACAATCTGTCGCTCCCAATTCGAAGCTTTTGACCGTAATCCAACATCATTCTTTTGTAGAATTGCCAGACGATGGTTATCAAAAAAGAGAATTCGATCCAAGAAGCGGAGCTATCTCTATCTCTTATATGGATTATGCTACACCGGTACAGGATCCTATTGTAAAGCGCTATATTATTAGACATAGATTAGAGAAAAAAAATCCTACTCTCGCTATAAGTGAAGCCAAAGAGCCTATTGTTTATTATTTGGATCCTGGTACGCCAGAACCTGTTCGATCAGCCTTATTAGAGGGTGCAAGATGGTGGAACGAGGCCTATGAAGCCATTGGGTTTAAAGATGCTTTTCAAGTAAAAATGCTACCCGAAAATGCGGATCCAATGGATCTACGATATAATGTGATACAGTGGGTACATCGGTCTACAAGAGGGTGGAGCTATGGTGCCAGTGTTGTAGACCCAAGAACTGGCGAAATATTAAAAGGACATGTAAGTTTAGGTAGTTTAAGAATTCGACAGGATTTTTTGATTGCGCAAGCGTTATTAAATCAACCGTTTAAAGATAGGGATAGTAACTACCAGCCCATGTTGGAGATGGCATTGGCGCGTATTCGACAATTATCGGCTCATGAAGTTGGTCATACCATAGGTTTTGCTCATAATTTTGCAGCGAGTACAAACAATAGAGCTTCGGTGATGGATTACCCTCATCCGGTTGTGACTTTAAAAAATGATAGCATTGATCTTTCTAATGCATATGATACCAAAATAGGAGAGTGGGATAAAGTAACGGTTGCCTATAGCTATTCGGAATTTGCAAAAGGAACTAATGAAAAAGAAGCGCTTAATAACATTTTAAGTGCTGCCTATCAATCAGGATTACGTTTTATTTCTGATAGTGATGCCAGACCGGTTGGAGGTGCTCATGAATTGGCTCATCTATGGGATAATGGACAAAATGCAACAGAAGAACTCAAAAATGTGTTAAGTGTTAGAGAGTTTGCAATTCGTAATTTTTCTGAAGGTAATATCCGAAGTAATGAACCTTATTCGGTTTTAGAGGATGTTTTTGTGCCTCTATATTTTTTTCATCGATATCAAACAGAGGCTACAGTGAAGTTGATAGGGGGCTTAAATTATAATTATGCGGTTAAAGGAGGGAAACAAACTATAGTTGATGTTACAGATTCAAAAAAACAAAGACAAGCGCTACAGCAAGTTCTTAATACGTTAACTCCCGAGGTTTTGGCAATTCCTGAAGATAAATTAAAGTTATTCCCTCCAAGAGCTTTTGGGTATTATAGAACCAGAGAATCATTTAAAGGAAAAACAGGTGTTGGTTTTGATGCTATAAGTGTCGCTGCCACTGCAAGTGATATGAGTTTATCTTTATTATTACATCCAGAAAGAGCATCAAGACTAGTGCAACAAAAAAGCCTGAACAAAAACCAATTGGGACTTGTAGAAATGTTGGAGGAACTAATTGATCTTTCTTTTGAAAACAAATCAAAGAATAGTTATCATAAAGAAATTCAATATGTTGTGAAAACCAATGTTTTAAAACACTTGATGAACCTTAGTAGAAACAAAAGTGCATATCCACAGGTAAATGCTATCACATATGCAAAAATTAACGAACTACTGTCTCGTCTAAAAGTGAAGACAACAGATCCTTTAGACAAAATTTATAATGAATACCTGATTATGGAAATCAAAAACTTTCTTAAAAAACCGGCAGAATTTAAGGTATTGCCTTCACCAAAGATTCCCGATGGGTCTCCAATAGGTAGTTTTAGATGTGAGTTTTAAAAAAACTCGACTTCTTTTTATTACTGGTTTACTCTAAATTCTGGAATATCGATCGAAATTCTGGAATGCTTGTTATATTTATTTGTTACTCATTTACTTAGCGGTTTATGTTTGCGTTATCAATGCGCTTTGATATTTGTATAACATAAAATTGAATATCATGAAAACTAAAAAGAAGTTAATTCTGAAGAAAATGACAATCGGTCAGCTTAATCAAACTACTGGTGGTGGTAACATCGATGAGTTGTTTACAATTACAGCCAGGGAAACAAGTCCAATACTTTGTGATTATGCATATACCAAGGAACCTGTATGCAATCCAACAGTTCGGTTAACTTTTGTAGAATGTTAATCGCTTAGTTCAAGATAGAAGAGTAGTAAAGCAAAATAAAATATTATGAAAACTAAAAAGAAGTTGAGCTTAAACAAAATGAGCATTGCTCAATTAGATACTATAAAAGGAGGTCAAATAATCGATCCGTTTCGTCAATTTACCGGTGGAAGTGAATCCGAACAACCCGTTGGTGGCGGGGGTATTTGCTATTCTGATACACCAACAAGTTGCATATATTGTGTTTAATAAAGAACCTGTTTGAGATTTTTCTTATGTCGTTGTTACATTTTATAGCTGATTTGTGAGTTTACGATATATAGAAGATCCTGTTGAAATCGCCTAGAATTTTATTTAGGCGATTTTTTTTGTAGTACCGAAATAAATCTAAATTCACGAAAAACGATCGAAATTCACGAATAGCAATAGTAACTATTTGCGCTTTCCTAATAGGTTATCTTACGTTTGTTCTATCGAAGCGCTTTGATATTTGTATAACATAAAATTGAATATCATGAAAACTAAAAAGAAGTTAAGTTTGAAAAAAATGAGTATTGCACAATTAAGTATTATTAAAGGGGGTGAAATGTTGTATCAGTTTCGTACTGTAACGATTGATGAAGGAGGTCCATCTGAGCAACCAGTTGGAGGAGGAGGCGTATGTTATTCCGATTCTCCTACAAGTTGCGTGCATTGTGTTTAATAAAATCTTTAATGTAATTCTTTATTTACGTGGTTTACATTTTATAGCTGATTTGTAAGTATCAAGTATCGGGAATTACAGGAAAAACGTCTGAAAACTTTTAGGCGTTTTTTTGCACTATTAAAATAAATCAACATTCACGAAAAACAATCGAAATTCATAAATAGTAATGATAACCATTTGCTATTGTTTGAATGGTCGCGTTATGTTTGCTTTATTAGAGCGCTTTGATGTTTGTATAACATAAAATTGAATATCATGAAAACTAAGAAGAAACTAAGTCTGAAAAAAATGAATATTTCACAGCTTAACAATGTGAAAGGAGGAAACATTAATACGGGAAACAATAATACCTTTACAGATATGTCGGATAGCCTACGCATAGACTGTTATCCCAGTGGTCTGACATATCAATATTGTAATAATACGATTCCTGTTAATAGTTTGCCAACAGTATGTGGGTCATAACTATGTAACTAGTCATTTTCTTAATTTATTTAAATCGTCTGGAATTCATTTTCCAGACGATTTTTTATTTATAAATGAATATAAAACTATTTCATTAAGGAATTTCTATACTTAATCATTTCTAGATTTCTTTTTTAAGACAAACAAAATCGGAATTCTGGAATTTCGATCGAAATTCTGGAATCCCCAAGATGATCCTTTGCTTTCAACTTCTTTGTTACCATATGTTTGTGCCATCAAAGCGCATTGATGAAAAATAAGTTTAATAATTAAAATTTACACAAATGAGAAATTTAAAATTAGAAGAAGTACAAGAAGTAAACGGAGCAGGATGGTTAGGTGATCTTTGGGATGATGCAAGAAGAATTATTAATGAACTTCCTGATGCATATCAAGATGCAATTAATGCGACTACTGATATGATGTGTACAGCAACTGGAAATTGTTAATTTCTTGAAAAGAAAGATTTTCATACGGATTCTTTATAAAGGGATCCGTATGTAATCTTTTGCATAATTAGTAAAACGAACACCCTACCCAACCTACTTCTATATAATAGTTTGAAGAAGTAATTTTAATAACATAAATCATGAAAAATAAACGAAAAAAACTGGATTTAAAGAAATGTACCATTACTAGTCTCGAAATGAGAAAAGTAAATGGAGGGGTTGTTGATTCTTGTCTGCCTACATGTAATACACACCCAACTACCCCAACAGATAGTCCTACAGGTCAATCTAATATGCTTATGAGATGCGAGGTTATAACGAGACCTAACGTATAAAATCAAGTTTATAAGGTTTTAGGTGATTTTTTTTAAATAATTTCTCCGCTTCGATAGCATTCATAGATATCCTTTGCTTATAAAAAAACGAAATTCACGAATATCGATCGATATTCGTGAATACTCAGTATATCCTTTTGTAGCCAACTTCCTTCTTACTCTATGTTTGTAGTATCAAGCGCTTTGATGATAAAATTAAGTTTAACAATTAAAATTATCAAAATGAGAAATTTAAAATTGAATGAGATTACAAATGTGTCAGGAGGTATCCTTCCTGCCGTTGTTGGAGCCATTGTTGCTGTTGCTGGTGTTCTTACTGCGGGTCATGCTGTTGGTGAAATCATTGGAGAAGCGGCTCAAAGAGAGCATGAAGCCAATCACCAATGTAGTAGTACAGACTAATATTAAAAACAAAGTTTAACAATTTAAAAATTTACACAAATGAGAGATTTAAAATTTAATGAAGTACAAGCGGTAAGTGGAGGAGTAGTACCTGTTATTGTAGGTATTGTTTTGGTTGATTTGTTTTTAATTGGTGTTACTGCCGGAATGGCTTCAGGAGCCGAAGATCAAGCATCTGAATCTGGACATAATGACCAATGTAGCGCAGATTAACTAATGCTTATAAACAAACTATTCACACTCTAGTGAATAGTTTGTTGCATTTATAAGTAACTAAGAGTATAACCAAATACATGAATCATGAGTTCATCATTATTTCGTAAAGAAGCTATAAAGAACAATACACAAAGATTATTGGGAGAAGTCCTATTAATACGACCTATATCCTTTTGGATATTTACTGTTTCTATAATGTTAGTGGTGGCGATGGTGGGAGCTCTATTATTATTTGGTAAGTTTGCCCGCCGCGAGACCGTGGCGGGTTACCTGGTGCCAGATAAAGGATTGGTACGCGTATATGCCCCTTTTAATGGTATTATCGATCAAAAATATATCACAGACGGACAAAAAGTAACCAAGGGACAAAACCTTTTAGAAGTGACTACCGAAAGAGGAACAAAAGATAGTCTTAGTATCAACCAACAACTAATTACTCGTTTAGAAGAACAAAAAGCAAATCTGGAACAACGAATAATAGATGAAACTCAGGTTCTGGATAGTGAAAGTAACCGTTTAACTGTAATTCTCGCAAATCATAATAGCGAATATTATCAAATAAGACAACAATTACAAAGTCAAGGTGAACAACTTCAACTCATAAAAAATCAATGGGAAAGATATAAAACACTTAGAGAAAAAGGGCTTGTATCTGAGGATGAACTTTTAATAAAAAGAAATGCCTATTTTAATGCTAAAACAGGCATAGATGCTACAAAGCGATTACAAATAAACAAGCAAACAGAGATTGCAAATATTCAAAAACAATTAGAACAATCACCATTGCGAAAAAGTAATCGATTGCAAGAACTACAACAGCAATTCGGGCAATTAGAGGAACGTCTTATAGAACTTAGTAATAGCCGGTCCTATATGATTAAGGCACCTGTTAATGGCCATATAACCTCTACTCAGGTTAATATAGGACAAAACGTTTCTTCTGCAATTCCTATATTAACAGTGATACCTGAAAATACCATTTTGCATGCAGAGTTGTTTTTACCGTCAAGAGCCATTGGATTTGTAAAAAAAGATCAAACTGTGCTAATGCGATACGATGCTTTTCCTTATCAACGGTATGGGTTATATGAGGGTAAGATTGTACAAATCGCAGAAGCTGTTATTCATCCCAACGAGGCTTCAATACCTGTAGCAATGCAAGAACCCGTATATCGAATAAAAGTTGCTTTGGATGTTCAAAACATTAATGCATATGGAAAGAAAATGAGATTGCAGTCGGGTATGTCTGTTGCTGCAGACATTATTCTCGAAGAACGAAGTTTAGGAGAATGGCTTTTGGAGCCTATTTATAGTTTAAAAGGAAAAATATAAACATATGGAGAATCCAGTAAGTTTATTAAACTTTGGTAAAAGAAAACGATTGCCAACAGTCATACAAACAGAGGTAGCAGAATGTGGATTGGCTTCTGTAGCCATGGTTGCCAACTATTTTGGGCATAAGGTGGATCTAAATGCGTTACGTCGCAAGTATTCAATCTCCTCCAAGGGTGCTACTTTGCAAGGTCTAATAAAACTGGCAGACAGTCTGCATCTTAGTTCAAGGCCATTGCGTTTAGAATTGGAAGAGTTGTCACAGTTAAAAAAACCGTGTATACTGCATTGGGATCTGAATCATTTTGTAGTACTTAAATCGGTAAAAGGAAATAACATTACCATTCATGATCCCGCCGTTGGGGTAAGAACCTTAAAGTTGGATGAGGTTTCAAAACATTTCACAGGGGTGGCTCTGGAATTAACACCTACTGCAGAGTTTATACCCGAAAAAATAGCCAAAAAAGCAAAATTATCAGATTTCTGGACCAGAATAACAGGGTTGAAGGGAGCTCTTGGACAAATTTTGATACTCTCTTTGTTATTGCAAGTATTCGCTATTGCCAGTCCTTTTTATATGCAGTTAGTGGTAGATGATGTGATAATTAGTCGTGATCTGGATTTACTTCTTATCTTGGCGTTGGGCTTTGGTTTAATGAAATTGGTAAATCTAGCTGTTACAGCATTACGCGGAGTTGTAATTCTATATATGGGGACACAACTTAATGTCCAAATGGCCGCAAATCTGCTTCGACATTTACTTAAGTTACCTATGGGTTATTTCGAAAAAAGACATATAGGCGATATTATTTCCAGATTCAGATCTCTGGAAGATGTAAAACAACTACTCACTACGGGTCTTATTGAAACAATCGTAGACGGAATCATGGCAATAGGTTTATTGATTATGATGTTTATTTACAGCGTTAAGCTAGCTTTGATTGTATCGGTAGCCGTTGTAGTCTATATTCTCATTAGGTTGGTCTTGTATAAACCTTATAGACAATTAACAGAAGAAGCCATTGTAGCCGATGCCAAACAGAATTCTAACTTCATGGAAACGGTTAGAGGAATTCAAAGTGTCAAATTATTTGGTAACGAAAGTCAAAGACAAACCGTTTGGCACAACTATTATGCAGATACCATGAATGCTGGCATACGTATAGGAAAATTGGAAATTGGATATAATGCAATTAATGGATTTTTGTTTGGGTTGGAAAACATTATTGTGATTTACCTGGCAGCTTCATTAGTCATAGACAGCTTAATGACGATAGGTATGTTATATGCTTTTATGTCTTACAAAAGACAGTTTACAGAAAAAGCTTCAGCTTTGGTAAACAAGTTTATACAATTCAAGATGCTTTCGTTGCATATGGAACGTTTGGGAGATATTATTCTTACCCAGCCCGAAAAAGATATAGAGAGTCAGCGCCAATTACCACAAGTAAAGGGGGAATTGAGCTTAGAAAACATTAGTTTTCGATATTCAGATAACGAGCCCTACCTATTTCAAAACCTTGACTTTAAGATAGAGCAGGGGAGTTCAGTAGCTATAATTGGAGCTTCTGGTTGTGGAAAGACTACATTAATGAAGATTATGTTGGGTTTATTAAAACCAGAGACCGGAGGCATTTTTATTGATGGATACGATATAAGAAAAGTAGGACTACGAATCTATAGAAATGAGATTGGTACCGTGATGCAAAGTGATCAACTATTATCTGGTAGTATAGCTGATAATATTTGCTTCTTTGATCCAGAGTTTGATCAACAATGGATTGAGTCCTGTGCGCAAATGGCGGCGATACACCAAGATATTATCCAAATGCCAATGGGGTATCATACATTAATAGGAGATATGGGAAGTAGTTTATCTGGTGGACAAAAGCAGCGTTTGTTACTGGCAAGGGCATTATACAAAAGACCAAAAATATTGTTTTTGGACGAAGCTACATCTCATCTAGATGTGGGGTTAGAGTCTGTAGTAAATGAAACCGTAAAAAAATTAAATATTACCAGAATCATTATTGCGCATAGACCCGATACCATTGCTATGGCAGATCAGGTGGTGGCATTACAAAATGGGCAACTTTCAAAGGTTACTATACCTGGAGTTCAAGCCGTGGCGGTATAATATTTAAAAAAAGCATCTAAATCATGATTTAGATGCTTTTTTTAAATACAAATTGAGTTAGAGTGCAACTTTCCGTATTTAATTTTAATGTTCATCTAATGTGAAAATTCGATCATTTCTTCGTGTTACAGTAAGAGGGTAGCATGGATTGCTACCACATACAGGATTTACACCACTATCAACACCGATAGTATAAGATCCTCCGGTAAAATGTGTAAGGTTCAATTTAGAAATTTCAAACTTTTCTAATGTAAGTTTTTTAGGGTTAAATGACTTTTTTTTCATTGTGTTGAATTTTTATTATTACTTGTAAGTTTGACAACTAAGGTATGTAAAACCCTTGTGTTCAGGATGTAATTGAGTAATGGATTACACAAAATTCGAGAATTCCGTGTAATTTTTTTATCTGAAGAGTGTTTTAAATAACTAATCCAAATAGTGTAAGTCAGTTATTCTAAATGTCACTTTCTACCTTTGCTAATTGCTTAATATAATACGAAGGTTTAATTTGTACTTGCTTATAAAAAGCCTTAGAAAATGTTTCGGCACTGTTATATCCAAATTCATTGGCTATAGCTTTTATCGTAAATTTTCGCAATAGTACATTTTCCTGCAGCTCTTTTAATGCATAATCAATACGTAACTCATTTACATAGTTAGTGAAGGTCTTGTTTTTATAGTGGTTGATTACCTTGGATAAGTATTTTACATTGGTTTCCATCTCTTGTGCTAATGAGTGAGAGCTTATACCAAGCGTAAGATACCCCCGTTCTTTTTCAAATTCATTAAGCTTTTCTAAAATATAATTAACATGTTTCTCGGGTATATCCTGTGTCTTGGTCTTATCGATGGATAGTTTCTTATTGGTTTGATTATTTTTTGTACTCGTCTTAAGATCTTGGATAAGATTTTCGAATCGCAATCGATATGCTTGTTTTTTTCTATATTGATAATATAAAAGCACTCCCAGAATTAGTAGTAACAAGACCAGGATCCAGATACTTGATAGATAGGTGCTTTTACTTTTATTGAGTTCTTTTATAACGACCTGTTGCTCCTCAAGTAAAAGGGGAATGTCATAATCTTCTTTTACTTTTTTACTAATAGATATCTGATCGTTTAAGTAATTATCAAGAACCGAATTCAGCTTGTTGAGGTATTTATTTTGATTTGGTAAATCATTCTTGTCCTTGTAATAATCTTTTAGATATTCATAGGTTTTAACATGTTTATATTGCGGGATCGAATTTAGTGTTTCTAGTATAGAGTCGGTTTTTATAAAATACCTTATAGCTTTTTCTTTGTTGTTTAAATCATAATACGATTTGCCCAAATAAAAATAACTGTCGATAGCATTAGTTTTACTTCCATACATTGTGGGAAGGGCTTTGTTAATGCTATCAATTGAAGCCCCGTACTCTTTTCTAGTATATTGATTAATTCCTTCACATAATATGAAGTAGGCCTTCATTTTACTTATTGCTGTATCTTTATTTTTAAAAGCTGTTTTGTACCCTAAATTATTATAGTAGGTAGCAGAATCATTTTTCTCAAGACCGATATACGTTTCTGCGATGGCGTGTAATGTATTCAGATACCGGTATTGATGACTATATTCAATCTCTTTGGCATAAAATTTTTCACATTCTTTAAAAATAGCCATAGCTTCTTCCTTTTCATTTAAATGCTCACTTTTTATAGCACCAATATGGTAATCTATTCTGTACAACAAATTCGTATTATCGTTTTCTTTTGCGTATTTACGCGCAGCGTTGAGGTTGTTTAGTGTCTTTTCAATGTTTCTTTCTTGATATAAAAAAAATTGTGCCTTCGAAAAGTAGGCATATGCAGGATAATGTAAATCTTGTTTGTTTTTGGTAACATCTATAATACTATCCAAATATATTATATCATTGTCGACGATATAAAGAAGGTAAAACCCTCTTGCCATTCGTAGCGGTTTTTTTTCTCTTTTTGCTTTTGCCAAGTAACTTTTGGCGATCTGTTTTGTTTTTACAGAATCTGTCTTTTGGTAACGGGCAAAAATATCAATAAGCTCATCATAACTTTTTTGTTGTAAGGTATCTACATAAGTTTGCCCCTCTAGTTTATTCGAAAAAAATAGAAGTAGTAATAAAAAACAGTATATATAGTTTCTTTGCATGATTACTTTATGACGATGAGTTTATTGTAGGTAACTTTTTGTTATTCACAAAAGTAGTATTTTTTATGGGGTGGTCGTAAATGCTCTATGATCCAAATTATGAAAGCAGACTACATAAATGAGATAGAGGAGTTAATATCCTTATTTTTTAGGAAGGTAAATCTGGTATTCTCAATTACATAAGGCTATGCTTAACACAAGTATTATAAATATAAAAACACCACATCCCTTTTTGAGAAATGTGGTGTTTAATATAGTACATGTAATTAATACAAATTTTCTTTTCGCCTATCTAGCATTATTTAAAGGTTATATAACTACATCGGGCCTTCACCTTCTTCAGCGCAACCAAGCCATGAATTTGTGAAACAAACCCCACTTGCACCACCACCATTACCAGTAGTTATTCTATGGATAATTGATACAATACCACCTCCCGAGACATTGCTCATTTCTAATTTGGAAATTTGAAATTTTTTAAGTTCTAATTTTTTGCCCTTGATTTGTTTTTTCATATTCCTGTTTTTTTTAGTTTAAGATTTCTCGGCCAAAGTATACAAAAACTATCATTTACTACTAAGGATAATGATATGACTGCTCGAAATTCTAGAATTTCGAGTTTTTTTTTTAAATTAAGTACTTAGTGGTCAGTATTTTTTTTGTCTTTTTTTGTTTTCTCCAGTTGTTTGATAAAATAGGAAGGTTTGATGCCCACTTGTCGATAAAAAGCATTAGAAAATGTTTCAGCACTACTATAACCCATTTCCTGGGCTATTGCTTTTATGGTGAATTTTTGTAATGTAGTATTCTCTTTTAATTCGTGAACGGCATGATCAATACGCAATTCATTTACATAGTTAGTAAATGTTTTGTTTTTGAAATGATTAATTACTCTGGATAAATATTTCACATTGGTTTCAATATCATCGGCCAATGATTGAGAACTTAAACCAACGGTAAGGTATTTTCGTTCTTTTTCGAACACATCTAATTTTTCTAAAATGTAATTTACATGTTTCTCGGGTACTTTTAAAACTTTTTCGGTATCAACAGCTTTAGTTGCTTTAACAGGATCGGATTTTGAATTGGTTTTTTGCTCTTCCATTAATTTTTCAAAACGTAATCGGTACCCTTGTTTTTTTCGGTATTGATAGTACACCAGGCTACCAGAGGTTAAGAGCAATAGTGCCAATATGGTAATACTATATAAATAGGTATTGGTATTTTTACTAAGTTGCGTAATTAATACTTGTTGTTCTTCTAATAATAATGGGACATCATAATCCTCTTTAACTTTGGTGCTGATAAAAATTTTGTCATTTAGATAATTGTCAAGCAGAGAGTTTAATTTATCCAGATATTTATTTTGATTTTGTAGATCATTATTAGACTTATAGTAATCCTTTAGGTATTCATATGTTTTTACATGCTTGTATTGTGGAATAGATGTTAAAGTTTCTAGAATTGAATCGGTTTTCTTGAAATAGACAATAGCCGTTTCCTTATCACCCAGATCATAATGAGATTTCCCTAAATAGAAATAACTATCAATGGTATTAGCTTTGTCTCCAACAAGTATCAGTGTTGATACCGCTTTATTGATACTATCGATTGTGGCAGAATATCGTTGTTTGGTATACTGGTTTATCCCTTCGCAAAGAGAAAAATATGCTTTCATCATATTTAAATCTGAACTACTACTAGATGCCTTTTTATATCCCAAATTATTATAAAAAGTTGCGGAGTCCTGTTTTTTCAGACCTATATACGTTTCGGCTAGAACATGTAGCGTAAATAAATACTGGTATTTATGGATTTCTTCGGTTTCTTTAGCATAAAATTGTGCACAATCCTTAAAGATTGATATGGCCTCCTCTTTTTCGTTGAGATGCTCGCTTTTAACAATTCCCATCAAATAGTTTATACCATATAATTGATTTGTGTTATTGTTTGCACTAGCATATTTACGTGCTTCGGTTAGATTATCAATAGTTTTTTCAATATTTCTCTCTTCATATAAAAAATGCTTTGCTCTCAGAAAAAAGACCGAGGCAGGGTGGTCACCGATAGGGTTATTTTTGGTGAAAGAAATAATACTATCATAATATTTAAGCCTGTTTTCAAGGTCTGTTATGTACGAATACTTTAAAAAACCATTCATTAATTTCAGGGTATCTCCTTTTTTCTTGGCTTTTGCAATGTACTCAATGATCGCAATTTCAGCTTTGCTGTTTTCCTTGTTCTTATATTGATTATAAACATTGTAGAGTTCATCAAAACTTTTTCCTTTTATAGAGTCTTTAAAATTTTGTGCATTGGTAATTGAAGAAAAGAGCAGGGCTTTTATAAAAAAGCAATAAACAAAAACTTTGTACATAATGGGTATTTATGAAAAGAATTATTTTAGGTCGATTAGTTGTTGCTAATCGCAAAAGTAGTGTTATTTTTATAAGTTGAAATTTATGTTCAAATAATATACCGTTTTATTATAATTACAATTAATGAAAATAGACCTTAGAAGCGATACAGTTACCAAACCCACGCCAGAAATGCTGGAAGCTATGATGACTGCCAAAGTGGGGGATGATGTTTATAAAGAAGATCCTACCGTAAATGCTTTAGAAAGTAAGCTTGCGGCTATGTTTGGTAAAGATGCGGCGTTGTTTTTCCCTTCGGGAAGTATGGCCAATCAAGCTGCCATAAAATTGCATACACAACCAGGAGAACAGCTTATTGCCGATCAATATGCACATGTTTACAATTATGAAGGAGGAGGTGTTTCTTTTAATAGTGGAGTTTCATGTAAGTTAATAGAAGGTAATCGAGGTATGATTACAGCAAAACAAGTGGAAACTTCTATAAATCCACCCGATTTTTATCATAGCCCGTTAACCAGTCTGGTTTGTGTTGAAAATACTACCAACAAGGGGGGTGGAGCATGTTATGATTTCGAGGAAATAAAAAGAATTAGAAAAGTTTGTGATGCCCATAATCTGGGATACCATCTTGACGGTGCACGATTATGGAATGCATTGGTAGCAAAAGGAGAAACGGCCAAACAATACGGAGAAGTATTTGATACCATTTCGGTATGTTTAAGTAAGGGATTGGGCGCACCAATAGGATCGGTATTGATGGGGAATAAGGAAATCATGCAAAATGCTATACGAGTAAGAAAGATATTGGGTGGCGGAATGAGACAAGTTGGCTATTTGGCTGCAGCCGGGGTTTATGCTATCGAAAATCATATCGATCGACTTGCAGAAGATCATAAAAGAGCCCAAGAGATTGGTGATGTATTGCTAACATTGCCTTTTGTGAAAAAAGTAGAACACATAGATACCAATATTGTGATATTTACGATAGAAGGAGATGAAGAAAGATTTATTTCAGAAATGGGAGCCAGAGATATTCATTTCTATGGTATGGGGCAAGGCAAGTTACGATTTGTAACACATTTGGACTATACTCAAAAAATGCATGAGTATTTTTTGGAAGTACTAATGTCTTTTAAAACAAAAAAAGCTGTTCAACGCATATGAACAGCTTTAAGGTTTATTATAAATTATACACTTAAAAAATTATACTTCTTTTGTATCGGCTCCTGGAGCATTTTCTTTAACAGAGTTAATTCCATTTTCCATACCAGACTCAGAAGAATACATTTGACTACTACCTATTACTTGTCCGTTTCCAGCTTTTAGGTTAAAGTAGAACTTACCATTTTTTGCGGTTTTACGTTCATATCTACCATCGTCTGACGCATTTTTCTTAACTGAAGCAATCCCGTTTTCGGCAGCGGCCTTACTATTGTAAACTTCGCTGCTTAAGATTACTTGCCCGTTTTTTGCTTTTAACGTAAAATGAAAGCTAGCCCCTTCCTTATTTTTGAGTTCAAACATATTGTCAGTTTTTTAGTTAATTTTTTTGATTATGTTAAAAATATATAATTAATAGCAGAAAGAAAAATGAATTGCATTTAACCTTCTCTTTTATATTGAAACTCTACACATTTTTAAAAAGCAATACACATATTTTATTAACAAAGAATCTTCTGCATCGTTATGGTTTTCCGTAATAATAATGCGCAGTAACAGGGCGAATTGGTGTATGATAAAATACATAGTTGTCGGTTTCAATGTGTTTTATCGAAAAAAAAAACATGTTATCGAAAAAAACAAAATTGTTAGCCTTTCAAAATATGATTGCCAGTATGCTTTGGGCTAATTTTACTTTAATAATAATGTTAAATTTTTACACATAAAACCATCAACTATGAGAAAAATTATATTAGGAGCATTTCTTATATTGCTCATTGCAAACGTTAATGCACAACAAGATCTTCCACAAAACCCAGAACCAGGAAAATGTTATGTAAGGTGTACTACGCCAGATGTTTATGAGAATCAAACTGTAAAGGTAATGATTACACCAGAATACAGAAAGCTTAAAACGTATCCAGCAACCTATGAAACGGTAACTGAAAAAGTGGTCGTTAAAGAAGCATCCAAAAAATTAACTGTGATTCCGGCAAAGTACAAAACAACAACTGTTACTTTTGTTAAAAAGCAAAGAGCTTCAACACTAAAAGTGATCCCTGCAAAATTAGCTAATGGATCTGAAACAGTAGAAATCAAACCGGCGTATGCTCAATGGGAATTGGGAGCACCAGCACCAGATTGTGCGTCTAGTAATCCCGATGATTGTAGATATTGGTGTTATAAAGGATATCCAGCTGAATTTACGACCGTATCTACCAAAACTTTGGCATCCGACGCTTCTACACAAAGTTCTGCTATAGCAGAACAAACAGGTACATTTACAAAAAGAGTCTTAGTAGAACCAGCGAGAGTAGTAGAAGAGGAGATTCCTGCAGAATATGGAACAGTAACAAAAACGGTTTTGGTTAAAGATGCATACACTGAAGAAGTTGTAGTGCCAGCTACTTATAAAGAAGTATCCAAAGAAGTGTTATCTCAAAAAGGAGGATTAACCACATGGAAAGAAGTAGAGTGCTCGTTGGTTGAGTATTCCGCCTTACCAATCAATTGGAATTTGGGAAGTGCCACTTTAACAGCACAGGCCAAGAGCATAATCGATACTCGATTAATGCCTGTGCTAGCAAACAACCCAGGAACTAAAATGGAAATAGCTTCTCATACAGACTCAAGAGGATCTAGAACCAGTAATAAGGACCTTTCTGATAGAAGAGCTCAAGCGGTAGTTACTTATTTAATTTCGAAAGGTGTAAACGGAAGCCGATTGGTAGCTAATGGATACGGAGAAACGAGGCTTAAAAATCGATGTGCAGATGGCGTAACTTGTACAGAAAGACAACATGCTGCAAACAGAAGGACAGAATTTAGATTAATTCAGTAATTCAAACAAAACCAACTACTATATAAAAAAGCCCGATAATAATTATCGGGCTTTTTTTATTTGGTAAACTTGCTTAATAAGTCAAAATGATAACTAGGGTCTCTTAAAGAACTATAACCTGAAATTTGATCAAGAATTTTACCTTTATGATTTATCATAAAAATTAAAGGAAAAGTCTTTGCTTTATTATAAAGATCTAAAACTTTATAGTTTTCAATTTTTTGTTTTTCAGTTAGTAAATCTTGATCCCGGGGAATATCGATATATAAAAAAACGAAAGAGTTTTTGTACTTGCTAAATTTGTAACTCCCAAAAAAATCTTCTTTTAGCATCATACATGGTCTGCACCAATCACTTCCTGTAAAATACAAAACAATGGTTTTATTTTCTTTTTTAGCAATTTCTTTGGCTTCCGTCAGATCATAAACCCAAAAGGATTCTTTTTCTTCTTGAGAAAAAACTACCAAATTTGAAAGAAATAAAAACAAAAAGATGTATCTGTATTTCATAGCACTACCAGTTTTGTATAAAATATACCAATAACTATTCCATAAATTTTCCTAACCCTGGAATATTGGGCATTCCTTCTTTTGCAGCGGCAGCCAATTCACTTTCATTTACTTGTGTAGCTTTAGTTATAGCTTTGTTCAGTGTTAAAACTAAATAATCTTCCAATTGTTCTTTATCCTGTAACAACTCGTCTGCAATAGTTATACTTTTAACTTCTCTATTCGCTGTAAGGGTTACTTTGAGTAAATTGTCAGAGCTATTTTCGTCTATCAAAACAGTATCTAACCTTTTTTTTGTATCCTCAACTTTTTTCTGAGCTTCCTTGAGTTTTCCCATCATTCCCATCATATCTCCAAACATGGCATATCTATTTTTAAAATTAATAAAGCAAAATTACCATTTTGTAAATTATATGCCAAAGGAAGGTCATTAAATGAATAAGAACCATGAAGGCAAGTTGATATTAGTTAAGGCTAAAAAAATAAGAAATAGATGCAAACTCTATGTGTTATATTCTAAGTTTCAATTACTTTTGCAACTTCACATAAAAATAATTAAGAAAAGCATTGGAAACAAAAGTTCAATACCCGATAGCCAACATAAAAACAACTAATCTTGAAAAACATGGAGATGTTAGAGCCGATGATTATTTTTGGCTAAATGATCGTGAGGATCCCCAGGTTATTGATTATCTGAAGCATGAAAATGAGTATAATGATAGAATGACCGCTCATACAAAGGACTTTCGGTCTTCTCTTTTTGAAGAAATGAAGGCAAGAATTAAAGAAGACGATGCTTCGGTACCATATAAATTGAATGGATATTGGTACATTACCAGATTTGAAAAGGGTAAAGATTATCCTATATATTCCCGAAAAAAAGAAACTTTAGAGGCTAAAGAAGAAATACTTTTTGATTGCAATAAGGAAGCCGAAGGGCATAGCTATTATAAAATGGTAGGCCTAAGTGTGAGTCCCGATAACAAATTAATAGCTTTTGGAGTTGATACATTAAGCAGGCGAAAATATACGATACGTATCAAAAATCTCGAAACTGGAGAAATCTATCCCGAATCTATTGAAACAACAACAGGAGGCAGCACCTGGGCAGCAGATAGTAAGACACTATTCTATACCCAAAAGGATGAAGAAACTTTAAGGTCTAATAAAATTTACAGACATACTTTAAATACTTCAGTTTCTGAAGACGTTCTTATTTATGATGAGAAGGATGATACGTTTTACACTTTTGTCTATAAAACAAAATCCAAGAAATTTTTGGTCATAGGATCGAGTAGTACGCTAACTACCGAATATAGAATATTAAAGGCAGATGATCCTATGGGTGAATTCAAAGTATTTCAGCCCAGAGTACGAGGTCTGGAATATGGTATTGCCCATTATAACGGTGATTTTTACATATTAACCAATGCAGATGAGGCCAAGAATTTTAAGGTAATGAAGGTTTCAGAAGGAAATACCCTTAAAGAAAACTGGCAAGAAGTAATTCCGCATCGAAAAGATGTTTTGATCGAGGATATTGAAATCTTTAAGAACTATTTTGTAGTTAGTGAACGAAAAAACGGGCTCAACAAGATTAATATAAAAAAATGGGACGGTTCTGCAGATTATTACCTTCCTTTTGATAATGAAACGTATACAGCTTATGTAAGTACTAATCCAGATTTTAATACCAAAACCCTAAGATATGCTTACAATTCTCTTACCACTCCCAATTCGGTGATCGATTTTGATATGGAAACTAAACAGAAAGAGATCAAAAAAGAGCAAGAAGTCTTAGGGGGACAATTTGATAAAAACAATTACGTTTCAGAAAGAGTTTGGGCCACTGCAGAAGACGGAACCAAAGTTCCAATATCAATGGTGTATAAAAAAGGAATCAAAAAAGATGGAAATAATCCATTACTACAATATGGATATGGCTCTTATGGCTCTACAGTGGATCCTTATTTTTCTTCTGTAAGATTAAGCTTGTTAGATAGAGGTTTTATTTATGCAATCGCACATGTACGGGGTGGTGAGTACCTGGGTAGAGGTTGGTATGAAGATGGAAAACTGCTTAAAAAGAAAAATACCTTTACCGATTTTATTGATTGTTCTAAGTTTTTAATAGAACAAGGCTTTACCTCAAAAGACCATTTGTATGCGATGGGTGGCTCTGCAGGTGGATTGTTAATGGGGGCAATTATAAATATTGCACCCGAAATCTATAATGGGATAATTGCTGCCGTTCCTTTTGTTGATGTAGTAACTACAATGCTTGATGATAGTATTCCTTTAACTACCGGTGAATATGATGAATGGGGAAACCCCAATGAAAAGGAATTTTATGAGTATATGAAATCATATTCACCCTATGATAATGTTATTCCACAAAATTACCCTAATATGCTTGTAACTACAGGTTTACACGACTCTCAAGTGCAGTATTGGGAACCGGCAAAATGGGTAGCCAAACTTAGAGAATTAAAAACAGATGATAATTTGTTACTATTACATACCAATATGGATGCGGGTCACGGAGGGGCTTCAGGAAGGTTTGAAGCTCTTAAAGAAGTAGCCGAAGAATATGCATTTGTTTTGGATTTGGAAGGTATAAAAGAGTAATTAAAAAAATTAATGTAACTTCGTAGCGTTTTTATAGCAATTTGTGACCCCCAAATTTATCTCACAAATTCAAAAAACAACAACCTTATGAAAGAAAATATACAGGCTTATAATAATGTTCTGGAACTTATAGGTAAAACCCCACTTGTAAAGCTGAACAAGATTATGAAAGACTTCCCAGGAAATTATTATGCAAAAATAGAGTCCTTTAATCCTGGGCATTCCACCAAAGATAGAATTGCATTATATATTATCGAGCAAGCAGAGAAAAAAGGAATTCTAAAACCCGGAAGCACTATTATTGAAACTACCAGTGGAAATACAGGTTTTAGTCTTGCAATGGTAAGTGTAATAAAAGGATATGAATGTATCTTGGCGGTAAGTTCTAAATCTTCAAAAGATAAAATAGCAATGCTTAAAAACATGGGGGCAAAAGTTTACGTTTGCCCAGCCCATGTAAGCGCAGATGATCCTAGATCATATTACCAAGTAGCAAAACGATTGCATGAAGAAATAAAGGGATCGGTATACATTAACCAATACTTTAATGAATTAAATATCGATGCACATTATAATTCTACGGGTCCCGAGATTTGGGAACAAACTAACGGAAATCTAACTCATTTTGTTGCATGTTGCGGTACTGGAGGTACTATTTCTGGTACGGCAAGGTATCTAAAGGAAAAGAATAATGACATTAAGGTATTAGGTATTGATGCATATGGTTCTGTGCTTAAAAAATATCACGAAACCAAAGAGTTTGATAGCAATGAAATTTACCCATACCGAATTGAAGGTTTAGGAAAGAATCTTATACCAACCGCAACCGATTTTGAAGCCATAGATAAGTTTGAAAAAGTAAACGATGAGGATAGTGCCCATACCGCTAGAGAGTTGGCAAAAACGGAAGGAATGTTTTTGGGATATACTAGTGGAGCAGCGCTGCAGGGAATCAAGCAATTGGCGGCCCAGGGTGAATTTGATGAAAACAGCAATGTAATCGTTATTTTACCCGATCATGGTTCCAGATATATGAGTAAAGTATTTAGTGATGATTGGATGATGGAACAAGGCTTTTTTGACAGTCAGCATGAAGCAGATGCGACCAAAGTTCAATTCATCAAATAAGAAAAATAATAAACATCTTTTAAAGCATCCTAAACCGTTTTAGGATGCTTTTTTATGCAGTTTTTGGCAGAGTACAGTTCATACACTTAATTGTTGATGTCAATAATATTTAATAAATTACAGAAAATCAGTAAAATACTTATGGTTTGAGACGCCTCTAGAGCATTATTTTGTTAAAAAAACGCTTTATAAAAGTGAATTCGAATATTATTATGCCATCAAATCAATTTTCCGTATTTTCGCACACTTAAAAGAAACAATTTTTGATAAATGAGAGATTTATTTGATAAAATTTACAAAGACAAAGGGCCATTAGGAAAGTGGGCAGATCAAGCAGAAGGATATTTTGTTTTTCCTAAATTAGAAGGTCCAATATCAAATAGAATGAGGTTTCAAGGGAGAGAAGTCATTACCTGGAGTATCAACGACTATTTGGGCTTAGCTAATAAAGAAGAAGTTCGTAAAGTAGATGCTGAGGCCGCTGTTGCTTATGGTTCTGCTTATCCTATGGGAGCCAGAATGATGAGTGGTCACACAGATCTTCACGAGCAATTGCAAAATGAACTTGCTGAATTTGTTGATAAAGAAGCGGCTTATTTGTTAAACTTTGGATATCAGGGAATGGTATCTACCATCGATGCTTTGGTTAGCAAAGATGATATTATCGTTTATGATGTTGATGCACATGCTTGTATTATTGATGGTGTAAGGTTACATCAAGGTAAAAGATATACCTATCGTCATAATGATATCGAAAGTATCGATAAAAACTTAATGAGAGCCACCAAAATGGCTGAAAAAACTGGAGGAGGAATCTTATTGATTTCTGAAGGTGTTTTTGGAATGAGGGGAGAACAAGGTCGATTAAAGGAAATTGTGGCTCTTAAGGAAAAATATAACTTTAGATTATTTGTTGATGATGCTCATGGATTTGGTACTTTGGGTGCTACCGGAGCCGGAACAGGTGAGGAGCAAGGAGTTCAAGATCAAATTGATGTGTATTTTGCTACTTTTGCAAAATCTATGGCAAGCACAGGTGCATTTATTGCAGCCGATCAAGAAATTATTGATTATTTAAAATATAATTTACGTTCTCAAATGTTTGCAAAATCTCTACAAATGCAACTTGTAGTAGGTGCCTTAAAACGTTTGGATATGTTGAGAACCATGCCCGAGTTGAAAGCAAAACTTTGGGATAATGTTAATGCATTGCAAAATGGATTAAGAGAAAGAGGTTTTGATTTGGGAACTACTCAGAGTTGTGTAACTCCGGTTTATTTAAAAGGAAGTATTCCTGAGGCTATGGCTTTGGTAAAAGACCTTAGAGAAAATCACGGTATTTTTTGCTCTATAGTTGTATATCCTGTAATCCCTAAAGGTTTAATTCTATTAAGATTGATACCTACCGCATCTCACACTATGGAAGACATAGAAGAAACATTAAATGCTTTTTCTGCAATTAGAGAACGGTTAAACAATGGTACTTATAAGCGTATGTCTGCTTCTGTAGCTGCTGCAATGGGAGAATAAGAATGCGCAATTGAAATATTATATTATTTATAAAAAAACCTCTCAAGATCTTGAGAGGTTTTTTTGTTTAAATACTTTTTCTGAACGTTCTTCTTTTTTTATGTAAATCGTGTTCATAACCATTCCAAAGCGCTTGCACTGCTTTGTTTTCTTCAAGTTCAGGATTGGTTTCTACGGTCTCAATTCCGTTTCTAATAAAAGTTTCATTCATTTCTTTGAAAATCAATGCAGTTACCCCTTTATTTTGATATTCAGGATCAACACCTATTAAATAAAATGCAGCAGTATCATTTCTTCGTTGCGCTCTTAAGATATGTAAGAACCTTAATGGATATATTTTACCATTCATCTTTTTTAGAGCCTTAGAAAAAGAGGGCATAACAATAGCAAAAGCAATAAGCTTTCCTTTATTGTCTGCAATACAAGTAATGTAATCTGGATTCAAATAAGGCAAGTATTTTTTCTTATACATATCTATTTGATATTGTTGTATAGGAACAAATGTTTGCAAGCTGCTGTATGTTTTGTTTAGGAGATCAAACATATCATCTGCATATTTCAAGATTTCTTTACTTTTTTTGAATTTAAGCAAAGAAAGTTGATAGCGTTTTTTGATAACCTCGGCAAACTTAATCACCTTTTCTTTTGTCTCTTTAGGAACTTTGATTTTATACTCGACCCACGTAGCTGCTGGTTCAAAGCCAAGTTGTTCCATATGGTCGCCATAATATGGATAGTTATACCATGTTATCATTGTATTCAGTTCATCGAACCCCTTGATCAAAATACCAGCTTTATCCATATTCGAGAATCCAACAGGGCCTTCCATATATTCAAGACTGTGTTGTTTCCCAAAGTCGGCGACCTTTTGCAGCAAAGCCTTTGTAACCTCTATATCATCGATAACATCAAACCAACCAAAACGTACTTTAGGTTTTTTTTGTTCATTTACCTCAATCCAATTAACAATAGCTGCAATTCGTCCTACGATTTTATCATTTTTATAGGCAAGAAAATACTTTGCTTCGGCATTTTTAAAAACCGGATTTTTTTTGGGATCCATTACATCAACTTCTTCTTTGATAATTGATGGCACATAATAGGGGGAATCTTTATATAAATAAAAAGGAAACTTAACAAATGTTGTTAAATCTCCTTTAGAAGTAATTTCTTTAATTGTAATCATATATCGTCTCTAATTCATGACAAATATAAAACCCTTTTATTAAATATGAATGATTGTACAAGGATCATTTTATAGAGAATGATACTCTTATTGATCAAACTTTTCTAATTCTTTATCAATATCGTCTTCGAGATTGTTGTCTTTTTCTTCTTGGTTTTTACGTTTCGCCTCTTCTTTTTTACGTTTCTTGTCTTCTTTAAGACGTCTTTTCTCTTCTTTCTTTCTTCGTTTTTCTTCTTCTTTTTTAGCTTTTGCCTGTTCCTTTTGATATTGCTCATATTCTGCATCAATATCAATTTCTTCTTCTTTTTTCTTTTCTACAGGCTTATCTTTTGGTTTGTCTTGTTCTTTTTCTTCTTCATTAAGTTCTTGCTCCATTTTTTCAAGCTCTTTAAGCTGTCTGTCAAGATCCTCAAGCTCGTCATCGACTCCTTTATCTTGTTCCATCTTATCCAATTCGGCATCGATGTCTTCAATCATCTTCTGCTTTTCTTTTTCTGCTTTAATAGCAGCTTTTTCTGCAGCTCGTGCTTCTTTTGCTTCACGTTTAAGACGTCTTGCTTCTTCCTTTTTGAATTTTTTACTTTCTTTCTTGTCTATTTTTTCTTGTTCTATTCTTTCACGCTCCAAACGTTCTGCGGTTCTTCGCTCATCAAGATCTCTTTCCATTTCTTCTCTGAAGCTATCGTCTTCAAACTCATTAACAAATGGTGTTCTTCCTATTTTAAGACTATCTGTTTCGCTTTCTTCTAACTCGTCAAGCTCTCCTTCAATTCCATCTTCACCTTCGCCTTCTTCGCCTTCTTCGCTATCTTCGTCTTCTTCACCTTCTTTAACGCCTCCTTCAAGTCCTGGTTTTTCTATAATTTCATCTTTGGTATGCCAGTCAAATCTATAGGAAGCCCCAAAACTACATGTAAATACCGAAGGGGTGTCCTTAAAATTGAAAGCAATATTGGCATCAAATTGTACATCTTGATTAAATAAGTATGCACCGCCAACCCTCATGATGTTATCGCTGTAAAAGTCGCTTTTTTGTACTTGATATTCCAGGAAACCTGCCCATTTATCATTAACGGTATGGGTTGCTGTCATAATCAATCCAAAAGCAGGATTTTCGGTGGTTATTTTATCAATAATGAGATTGGTTACAAAGGCCCAATCGCCTCCATAATCTGTAGTCCAGTTGTTTTGAGTAGCAATTACAAATAAAGGACTTATACTTTCGTCTTCTGGAAATGTAAACGGATTATCGGCACTTATAAAATTAACACCTGCATATGCAGAAACGGCAGGAATAAGGGTTCTCCATTTAAATCGATGATGTTCCTTCCAACTTTTTAGGCTGGCATATGTAGAATCTATTTTTTTTGGTTTTTTGTAAGGATCATAAATAAGGTATTTGGCGCCCAATGTGTTAATTTCGAAATCGCTTCGATTTATTTTCTGCTCATTGGCACCTACTGTTTGTCTTACACCATCTGCTCTAAATCTACCATTCAATCTAATTTCTAGTTGCTCTATAAGAAGACCATATCTTACAGCATAATCTAAATTGAAAATATTGGTCTTAGTGTCAAAAATCTTATGTTTTTCTTTTCCGAAACCAAATCCACCTTCTAACTGTAAAACATTATTCCCAACAGAAAAGGCACCTTGAGAAGTACCAGGTCTATTAGAATTAATCTTTTCGGTGTATTGTGCCGTAGCCATTAACCCAGAAAGAAAAATGGTTATCAACAACAGAATAGACTTAGGGCTCATATTCAATATATTTGGTTCAAATATAGCAGATTTTATCATTTTTTTAGGATTGAACGTCTGTAATTGTATAGAGAGTTCCTTATTTTTGAAAAAAAATGACATGCAAGAGGCTTCTATACAAGGGGTGTTAAAGGTAATTCTCATTATATTACTTATATATTACGGACTAAAGGTATTAACGCGTTTATTTGGTCCTCTATTGTTTAGGTATGTCACAAAGAAAGCTGGAGAGAAATTTCAACAGCAATTTGAGCAATACCAGCAACCACAACAATCACCAGAAGGTGAAGTTACTATAGATAAGAAACCAAATAGAAAATCTTCGAATAAAGATGTAGGAGAATATATCGATTATGAGGAAATTGATTAATTTGGCGCTTCATTTAGTAAACTAGCACACATCATGCCATTAATCAAAAGATTCTTACCTCATTTACTGGTTATTTTAGGTTTTATACTAATTTCAATTTTATTTTTTAATCCTGTTCTAAGTGGAAAGATATTGTATCAAAACGATATTAAGCTTTACCAAAGTATGGCCAAGCAACAAAATGATTACAGGACTGAAACGGGAGAAGAAACCTTTTGGAATAATTCGGCTTATGGAGGTATGCCTACGTATCAAATGGGGGCAAAGTTTCCTCATGATTATATGGATAAATTAGATCGTATAATACGATTTTTACCTCGACCTGCCGATTATTTGTTTCTATATCTTTTGAGCTTTTATATTTTAATGCTGGCTATGCGCATACCCTGGCGAATGGGGGTAGTGGGAGCACTAGCGTTTGGTTTTTCAACGTATTTAATCATAATTATAGGAGTAGGACATAACTCAAAGGCACATGCCATTGCTTATTTTCCATTGGTAATAGCAGGGATCATTATGGTATTTCAGAAGAGATACCTTTGGGGTGCTCTTTTAACAGCATTGGCGATGGGGTTAGAAATTCAGGCCAATCATTACCAAATGACTTATTATTTGGGCCTTTTGGTTGCTGTATTAGGTATCTCGTATTTAATTGATGCCATAAAAAAGAAACAATTACCTCATTTTTTTAAATCTGCCGGTTTTTTAATTGTAGCTGTTTTGCTTGGATTGGCAACCAATGCGACTACCTTGTTATCTACATCAGAATATGCGAAAACTAGTATAAGAGGTAAGAACTTATTGGCCGATGCGACGACCAGTTCTTCAGAAAAAAATGGCTTGGACTACAACTACATTACAGAGTATAGTTATGGAAAACAGGAATCCCTTAATCTTTTTGTTCCAAAACTAATGGGATTAGGAAGAGCTTCTGATTTAGGAAAAGATTCTGCATTCTATCAAAAGCTTATCGAATTGGGACAACCGCCAGAACAAGCTAGTTATTATGCCAATGGAACCCCATTATATTGGGGAGCACAGCCTTTTGTAGAAGCACCTCCTTACTTGGGAGTTACAGTGGTCTTTCTTGCACTTTTGGGACTTCTTTTGGTTAAAGGAAGGTTGAGATGGTGGTTATTGGGGGGAATGATTTTATCTCTCACCTTAAGTTGGGGAAAGAATTTTGATTTTTTAACCCGATTCTTTATCGATTATGTGCCTTTGTATAACAAATTTAGAGCTGTATCTAGTATCCAGGTTATTCTAGAATTATTAGTTCCAATAGCAGCAGTTTTTGGATTGCATAGATGGTTTAATGATAAAATTCCATTTGAAGAAAAAAAGAAGAAATTTTTAATTTCTCTGGGTGTTTTTGGGGGATTGTGTCTAATTTTTGTTCTGTTTGGAGGAAGTTTATTTAGTTTTAAATCTCCTTCTGAAGTGCAGCTTGCGATCGAACAACCCATGATTTTTGATGCCATTAAAGAAGATCGAATCACAATAATGAAAAGTGATAGTCTTCGATCATTGATTTTTATCCTTTTAACTTCAGGTGTATTATGGTTCATGCTCAAGAAAAAGCTATCAGAACATATTGCTTTGGTTTGCATAGGTGTACTTATTGTTGTGGATTTGGTTTCAGTCGATAGGCGAAGTGTCGATGAAGAAAGTTTTATTTCAAAAAGGGAATATAGATCATTTTTTCAACCTACTGCGGTGGATAAACAAATCATGAAAGACGACTCTTATTATCGTGTCCTGGATCAAGCTAGAGGTTTTAATAATTCACATACCAATTATTTCTTTAATTCTGTAAATGGATATTCGGCTGTTCGACCCAGAAAAATGGATGATCTGTATTATGGGCATATTGCCAAAGGAAACCTTGAGGTTATAAACATGCTTAATATTAAGTATGTTATTCAACGAAATAAAGAAGGAAAGCTAGAGGCACAACAAAATCCTTCGGTTAATGGTCCAGCCTGGTTTGTAGAAGAAATAAAGTATGTAGAAGATTATAGATCTGAATTTGATGCTCTAAAAACGATCAAAACAAAAGAAACAGCGGTCATTAGAAAGGAGTATAAAGAAGAGATAGGAGCTTTTAAGACTCAAAGGGATAGTGTATCGACGATTTCCATTTCCAAAACCGATCCTAATCATTTGGCGTATAATGTTTATGCAGATAAACCTGGTTTTGTTGTATTTGCAGAAACATATTACGAAAATGGCTGGAAAGCTTTTATAGACGACAAAGAGCAACCTATTTATCCTGTTAACTATATGCTTAGAGGTTTGAAGGTCCCACAAGGGAAGCATAAGATTGAATTTAAATTTGATCCTCAGGTGGTTAAAACAGGAAGTGCAATTACACTAACCAGCTCGATAATTTTAGCTTTGCTAATTATAGGAGGTTTGTTTTTTCAATACAAAAAAACGGGTAGTTTACTATCTTTAGAAAAAGAAGAGTAGTAAGGTATATTTTGAAAGTCCTAATCATAACATATTATTGGCCACCTGCAGGAGGTCCTGGTGTTCAGCGATGGCTTAAGTTTGTAAAGTATTTTAGGGATTTTGATATTGAACCTATAGTATATGTTCCCGAAAATCCGACGTATGCGATAGAAGATAAGTCGCTACACTCAGAAATTCCTGAAGGCTTAACTGTTCTGAAGAAACCCATATTCGAACCATACAAGTTTGCACAGTTTTTTTCAAAGAAAGACACAAAAACAATAAGTAAAGGTATTATTACCAATACGGGTAAGCAATCTTTTATACAGAAATTGCTTCTGTATGTAAGAGGAAACTTTTTTATACCTGATGCTCGTAAGTATTGGGTGAACCCTTCTGTAAAGTACTTAAAAAAGTACCTTTCAGAAAATAAAATAGATACGATTATTACTACAGGTCCACCTCATAGTATCCATCTTATCGGGAAAGAATTGAAAAATCGATTGAATGTGAATTGGATTGCCGATTTTAGGGACCCATGGACTACGATTGGATATCACGATAAGCTGAAATTAACAAAAAGATCTTCTTCTAGACATAAGACTTTGGAAAAGGAAGTGTTAACAAATGCCGATCATATTACGGTTACCAGTTTTACCACCAAAAAAGAATTTGAACAAATAACTCATCAACCTATTTCGGTAATTACCAATGGTTATGACTTTGAAAAAATAGAAAAAACAAAAGTAGATGAACAATTCACAGTTTCGCATATAGGATCTTTATTATCGGGAAGAAATCCAATCAATTTATGGAAGGCCCTGTATGAATTAACTAAAGAACGTAGTGATTTTGCGGCAATGTTTCAGTTACAATTGGTAGGTGCTGTGAGCGAAGATGTGCTAGCTTCAATAAAAGAAGCGGGGTTATCCAATTTTTTGAAGTTACAGGGGTATGTTTCTCATAAAGAAGCCATAAAAATACAAAGAAGCTCGCAGGTTTTGTTATTAATAGAAATTGATAGTGAAGAAACAAAATGTATTATACCAGGGAAATTATTTGAGTACATAGTTTCAAAACGTCCCGTTTTGGCAATAGGACCAAAAGATGCCGATATTTCTAAGTTAATTGCTGAAACTAACTCAGGTCATTTTTTTGAATACCATGAGGGTAGAGATATAAAATCACAAATACTTCAATATTTTAAATTTTTTGAAGAAGGCAAGTTGGTTTCTAATGTAAGCAACATAGAAAAGTACAGTAGGAGGGAGTTGACCAAAAGTATGTCTGAGGTTATTAAAAAAGTAAATGACTAAAATTACCAAAATATAGATTTGTACATTTAGCATCAGAATAGGCATAAATTAATGGGAATAGTAGTTAATCAATCTATAAAAAATGTAATTATAACGTGTTTAGGTTTCGGAATAGGAGCGATAAATACCCTATTCCTATTTACCAACTTTATGGATGAGAAACATTATGGCTTGGTTGCTTATCTTATGTCTGCATCAAATTTGATATGGCCATTAATGACTTTTGGAGTACATAACACGCTCATAAAATTTTTTTCGGCCTACACAGATACAGATCAGCAAAATAAGTTCTTAACGCAAATGTTACTTATTCCGTTTATGGTATCCATTATTATTGGATTATTTGGGTTGGCATTTTATACCTCGATTATCAATTTTATGGGCCGCGAAAATGATATTGTCGCTCCATATGTCTGGACTATATTCCTTCTTGCATTCGCCTTATCATATTTTGAAGTGTTTTTTGCATGGTCCAAAGTGAAGCTTAAAAGCGTTTTTGGAAATGTGATGAAAGAGCTTTTTCTGAGAGTTTTTATTTCCTTGCTATTGTTTTTATTGTATTTCAAGATTATATCAATTGATCAGTTTGTTTATGGATTGGTAATTGTCTATTTGATCCGGACTTTTATCATGAAAATTTATGCGTTTAGTCTACATAAGTTTTCGCCAATATTTTCATTTCCAAATAACTATATTTCAGTATTTAAATATACTTTTTTGATACTCATTGCCGGATCGGTAGCTTCATTGCTAATCGATTTGGATAAGGTAATGATTAAAGAATTCCTTCCTATAGAAAATGTAGCCAAGTATGGTATATGTGCTTATATTGCCAGTGTGATTATAATCCCTTCGCGCGCCATGCACCAAATCACATATCCTTTAACAGCCAAGTTAATTAATGAAAAGTCCTGGGATAAATTAAAAGAGCTTTACAAAAAAAGTTCTTTAAATCTTTTCATAGTTAGTGGCGTATTGTTTGTATTAATTATCTGTAATGTAAAGCAATTATTCGAAATTATACCCGATGAGTATGAATTATTTATGTGGGTGGTAATATTAATAGGAACTACAAAATTATTTGACAATCTTTTGGGTAATAATAACTCTATCTTATACAATTCAGATTATTACAGAATCGTATTGTATATAGGTATTGGTATGGCTGTTCTTTCTTTTGTTCTTAACATTATTTGTATTCAGTTATATGGTGTAACTGGGGCGGCTATTGCTACTTTTTCTGCGGTATTTTGTTACAATATAACAAAGCTGTGGATCGTAAACTTGAAGTTTAAAATGCACCCCTTCTCGAAGAATATATTTCTTAGTGTGCTATTAATTACGGCTTTCACATTTGGATTTTACTATTGGGACTTTGGTTTTCATCCTATATTGAATATTGTTTTAAAGAGTGTTTTAATAAGCGGAGTATATTTTTTGGTTGTGTATATACTAAAATTGTCTCCCGATATTAATGCCATTATAAAGAAAATCCCTCGAGGTGCTTAAGCATACAACTCTGAGGGATTTTCCAACTAACCAACCAAAAAAATAAATGTTCTTGTATATTTTCTAGCTTCTACTTCTGGCACTACGTGATCTGCTATTGCTTGATCTTGAATACCCTTTTGAAGCGCCGCTTCTTTGTCTGTTTACTGTTGTTCTGGATTTGCTTGTTCCTTTTCCAGTACTATTATAACGACTGTTATTAGAACGTTTTGTTACATTTCCAGAGTAATTTCTACTTGAACTTTTAGGTCTTTTAACCTGGGTTCTTGTATTTCTTTCATACTTAGATCTATTACTATTTTGTGATCTAGATGCTACAGCATTTCTGTTTCGTTGTGTAGTTTGAACGTTGCGTCTAGGTTGTGTACTTCTGTTATTTGATTGTACTCTAGACTTTGACTGTACATTTCTACTCACCGTTCGTGTTCTTGTGTTTGGTGTTACAGTACGTGTTCTGGTTACACTTCTTGTATTGTTATTTACAGATCTACTTCTAGTAGACTTATTATTACTATAGTTAGCTCCTCTGGTTCTGGTAGCTGTTCTGTTTCCATAGTTACCAGATCTGCTTCTTGAATATTTGCTATAGTTACGATCATTTCTTTTATACATTTCGGCTCTATGACCTCTTGTTCTATAGTTTAAGGCTCTTGCATTAGATACTCTATACCCTCTGTTATAGCTCGTTATTCTGCTATGAGGTCTGTAATAGTTACGACTTCTATATGGTCTTGCATAGAACCCATTGTAATAATTGTTCCTGTATACGGTATACGAACATCTGTATGGGTTATAGAATCTTCTGTAAGGTCTGTTATAAACAATACATCTATTTACAACTGGTACAGCAAAATATGCATGAAAAGGTCTGTATACATAATAGCGATTGAATCTATTGATAAACCCAGTACAGTTTATAAAGTTTCCGTAGCTGTTATAATGAACATATAATCCACCTACTCGTGCTACACGACCCCAACGGTTATAGTTAATAAAAACATCTCCTGCCTGTATAATTCTCCCATAGTGATCATAAAAGATGGGAATGTTTTCTATCTGTACAACAGCACCATAATCATCATATTGTACAAAAGGGTCATAATTATATCCTGAATTAAAACTAATGTTTACACCGGGAGCATTTACTCCAACACTTACTCCGCCTCGTCTACCATTAAGGTAAAAATCGAATTGCCCGTCTGCGAAAACTGAGAACTCAATTCCTCCTTCGGTAAAGATGAAAGATTTACCATAGTTATAATAAGCTGTGGCAGCATTTGCATTTGTTTCTGAGGCATTAGCACTAAAAGTTGCTAATAATAAGCCGGTAAAAAGTAAAACAACATTTTTCATAATTCATGTTTTTATTTGATGTTCACTTTTATAATATCAAGCAGCGTGCCAAAAATGTAAATTACTGTATGGTAGTGGTTTATGTTTTTTGCAAAAAAACAGCTACACAAAAATGTAGCCGTTTTGAAATTAGTAGTACTCCTGCTTTTAATCAGAAAGTAACATTACTAAATAAAGGTAAATTAAAGTTTAATGAGCCTTATTATTTCAGTTTTTGTATGTGTTTGTATTTTTATGAAATAAGTTCCAGCCATTTTAAGTTGTTTTCCTAAAACAACATTATCGGTGTTTTTTTCATACCGTTTATTATAGAGTTGTTTACCTAACATATCATATATACTTATGCTAAATACATCACGATCCAGTCTTGAAAGATCTAATGTAAACGTTTCTTCGAATGGATTTGGATATATGTTAAGTCTGTTTCTGTTAAGGTTTTCTTTAAACTGAACTGGTCTTTTTGTTGTTAATCCTTGATTAGGTGTGGTGTTATAGGCATAATCCTGTATAGTATAAGATAGTCCACTATTTGCAACAGAGACATAAAACCATCCATAATGAGTTGCTCCATTGATTTTAAAAGTAAAACCTATATAACCAGACCTGCCATTCCAATTGCTATATGAAGAATCGCTTATTGTGAAACTATTAGAATTAGATCTGAAATTTCCAGAAGCACCAACTTCTATTCCTTCTCCTAAAAAAGTAATATCACTTGATGAATCATTGCATATAACATCTTTTCCATAGGTAACTAATCTAATAGAATTATTCGTAAACCAACCCCCAAATCCATTGTCATCACCAACTTCAATTCTAAAGAAATTCCAGGAACTGGCTGAATTTGTAGTTTTATCTTCTATATCCACATAAACCACTGTTCCATCGTCAATACAAGGTGAACAAGAACCGCCACAATCAACACCCGTTTCATCACCATTTTGGATTCCATCACTACAAGTTGGGTTTGTAGTATCGCCACCAACAATTACCGTATAATCTTCTACTTCGTCTCCATCAGAAGCAGCTGTTCCACACGGGTTGGGGTTAGAGAACCATCTGTAACGAACTCTTAATCTAGTAGAGCCACTTTTTGCATCATTTGGTACGGTTACCGTAGTTGTTTGTCCCCCTACACCAGGAGTTTTCATCAATACTTCTTCTCCTGCATCTTCAAAATCTCCATCTTGATTCCAGTCTATCCAACCGCCTACTACATTAGAAGCCCAGTTTGAAGTTGTAATCCCCGGAGTAATTGTCAATGAAACCGATTGTCCTTTTGTAACATTTGTACTTTGGGAGGTGTAATCTGTATAAGAGCCATTTTGGGTTGAATTTGAAATTGAACCAAAAGTAACTTGAGCTATATAATTAGATCCTTGCCTACCGGCATTACAATATGTTATATTAGTATCGCAAGGAGAACAGGCCCCTCCACAATCTACTCCTGTTTCATCACCGTTCTGAATACCATCATTGCAAGTTGGGTTTGTGGTACCACCGTCACCTATAATAAACACAAAATAATCTTCTACTTCATTACCATTTGATGCTGTTGTTCCACAAGGATCAGGGTTGGATCCAAATTTATAACGCACTCTTAGTCTGGTGGCACCATTTTTTGCCGTATTAGGAATGGTAACTGATTTTGTTACACCGCCGATACCTGGGGTTTTCATTAAAACTTCTTCTCCTGCATCTTCAAAATCACCATCTTTATTCCAATCAATCCAAGCTCCAATAACATTACTATTCCAGAATTCGATTCCTGGATTAACCGTTAAAGCATAGGATTCGCCTTTAACAAGGTTTGTTCCAAGGTTGGTGAAATCAGTATAAGAACTATTTCCACTTTTATTAGAGATAGAGCCAAAGGTAACTTCAGCTATATAATTTGAATCTTGATTACCTGCAGCACAATAGTTTGTAGGCATAGGACCAGAGTTCCCATCTGTTATACTAAAATTAGCATTTGTAATATCGAAAAAGATGTTATTCGTACCTCTTACCATAATTCTATTTACACCTCCTTGATTGTTTGGTATAGTAATTTGATGAGTACCATCATTAGGTACCGCAGAAGCTAAGGTTATTGGGTACGTATTTCCGCCATCTGTAGATAATAAAATATCAACATTTGCTGCATTTACCCCATTTCCTGTAGTTCCTGCCACGTTCCAGGTTACCGTTTGCGTAGAGCCTGCTGCCGCATCAAATCTAGAGTTTTGAGAGGTTATCTCAAAAGGGCCAGCAGTTCCGCTTACCGTAATAACAGCATCATCAGAATCAGTGTTACCTCCTCCCGGATGATTATCTCTTACTGTAAATCTAAAATTCATAGTTCTGGAAACAGAGGGTACTACCTCCCATTCAGAAGAAGCATTTCCAGCTTTTACTGTAGAAAGATCAGGCATATATCGAATTGGAGATGTGGTAGGAGGTTTATATCTGAATAAAGGACCGTTTGTTGAATTAGCCCGGGGTGGCATAGGTGCTATTTCCTTATCCATTTGGTTCCATGTATACGTTAATTGATCAGATGTATTAGGATCGCTACCTGATCCTTTTAATACAAATGGAGTAGACCTTGGAATTGTATAATTGGCTCCTGCATTAGCCGTTGGTGCACTATTACCTACCGATTTTGTTGTACCACAACCCGCTGTACTTACAATATGATTCCACATTTCATCTATTTGTTTGGCATGAAAAAAAACATATTGTGTATTTTCTGTATTAGGAGCACAACCTGTATATGCCATGATAGTATTACCTCCTCCTGGTTCAACGGCACCTTCGTCAAGACGATTACCACCACAAGAGTTGTTAAACGAATGGTTAGCACCGAATTGATGGCCTATTTCGTGAACGAATGTGCGAAAGAAATAATCTGCGACAGATGTGAAAGGATGTGCACCTGTAGCTCCTTGAGCTTTTTTACTATCATCACATACAGATCTTAAAGCTCCACGTCCAGTGCCATCTGAATCTAAAACATGGCCAATATCATAGTTAGCGTTACCAATTGCAGCATCAAGAACACCTTGTCCCTCATTAACAGATATTGAAGTATTACCATGTGTAATACCATCAGTTGCTGGGTCAAGAAAAATGGAGTTCTCAATATTTGGTACTAATTCAAACGTAGTTCCAAGATCTCGTTCATAAACAGCATTCACTCTAGTCATGAGTGCATTTAAGGCAGCAAGTACTGCGGCTTTCCTTTGTTGAGTTGAACCATTTGTAACCCCTGCCTCATCGGTATAAACTTTAGACAACTCTCCTGTCACTGCTATAGCCATTCGGTAGACTCTAACACGACCATCATTAGCGTCTTTTCTTGCTTTGTTTGATTTTTCAGTTTGCGTTGTACTTTTTTCTGAAAAAGTTTCGGTTGCATTATCAATTGTTTGACACTTAATTGGTTCTGATCCACCCGTTTTTAAAGTAACAACATAATCTTTACTAGTACTAGTAGAAGGTTTGATATTCGTTATTGTACCATCAGGTTTCAAAATTATACCCCTAAGGTTATTATGCCCCAAACTAAAATGTACTACTTCACCTTCTCCATTAACAGATGTACCGACATAAGATTTAATATCTGGGAACTTTTTGGCTAAATCCGGATGTAATACACTCGTTTCCTTTACACGATATTCTTTAAATTTTCCATCTTCGGTAGGAAATGTGATAATGACATTTGATAGACCAAATGAATTGAATCTTGTTGGACAATGAGATAAAATTTCTTTAAATTTTTCAACACTAAGAGTATACGTGTTTTGGTGTGAAGTTTCTGTATTATTCTTTGTGGAAGAAATGTTTTTATTTTGAATTGGGTCATGGTTTTTTGTCCAAAAATTATTGGTTTGTGCGAAACCACAACTAAAAATGAATACTCCTAGGAGTAAGGTAAGTTGATTTTTCATGATTTAAAATTTAACAGTCGTCAAAACATTTTGAAAAAAATGAGTTCATCCTTCTCAACATCACTCAATAGTAAATTTGTACATTAAGACAACCTATTATACTTTGGTTTTACTTTATAATTCTAAATGCTTGGTTTACTTCATTAGAAGAATTCTAACAAACTATTTTCCAGTAATTTCTATTTATTGACAACTAAGTATTGTTAAGGTTCTTAGTATTCTTTATGAATCCATTTTTCACTAAGAAATAGTATACACGTACCGTAATCTCTGGATTATCCAAGGATAAAACATGAAGTGTAGTTTGATTTTTAAATAGAAAGGGTTCGTTTGATTTTTTTGGATGTTTATTGTTGTAGGTAACAACATTAAAACTGCTAAAAGTTTACAATTGAAATTCATGATTATGTGAAGTTTGTGTTGATTAATTAAAATTATAACAAACATTAGCTTCAAATAATGCGAATACTACCCAATAGTGATACTATTTAAGTAATTTTTTATTCAAGTTACTGCTTTTTAAATCCAAGAATTTTCAACCTTACTTTATTACCAGGTTTTTGCTTACTAAGATGTTTTAGAACGATTGGTGCTGGTCGTTTTGTGTTATTTTATCCAATCATAATATGATCTTATCCAGATAGTTGCTTTTTGTTTGATATGACAATAATATATTACAATTTGAGATTCAAATTAACCAAAAATGTAATAGGAAAATATGAAAACAAAAAATGTTAATCTATTATTATTGTTGATGTTATTGTTACTAGGGGCAGGTAAAATTAACGCTCAAGGATACTCTATTTCGGGTACTGTTACATCTTCATCAAGTGGCTTGCCACTACCTGGGGTGAATGTTGTAATAAAAGACACTAGAAATGGTGTCCAAACTGATTTTGATGGTAATTATACGATCAAAGTATCAAAAGGACAGGTTTTGGTGTTTTCATTTATTGGATTAAAAAGCACCGAAATGATCGTAGGAGATAGCAGGACAATAAATGTAAAAATGGAAGAAGATTATTCTGAATTGGGGGAAGTAGTTATCGAAGGATACAGAACAGTATCCAAAGAGAGCTCTGTTGTTGCCAGTGTTCAACTTTCTTCCGAGGCATTAGAAGCCAGGCCAAATGCAAGTTTTGTACAATCACTATCGGGCCAGGTTGCAGGTTTGGATATACAAACTGGTAGTGGACAACCAGGGGCCAATTCCTTGGTGCAAATTAGAGGGGTGAGTTCAATAAATGGTAATACCGAGCCACTATTTATAATGGATGGTATCCCTATCAATGAGGACAACTTTAGAAGTTTAAACCCTAATGATATAGAATCTATCTCTGTTATTAAAGATTCTGCCGGATCTTCTATTTTTGGAAGTAGAGGGGCTAATGGGGTGATTGTCATTAAAACAAAAAGAGGAAGAAGAGACTCTCCTCTGGAAATCACATATACCGCTTCCCAAAGTTTTTCTCAACTTCAAGGGCAAGATTATAATTTTATGTCCGCTCCAGAATATTTACGTTTTGAACGTGATGTAATAGAAAGAGGAAGAGGAGTCGGTATGACAGATGCGGAAATCGATGCTACACCTACTACAGATTGGGAGGATCAATTTTTTAGAACAGGGCAGACCATAAATCATGCCATTGCCTTTACACAAGGAGGTAGAAACACTTCTAGTTATACTTCTTTAGGCTATTTTAGTCAAGAAGGAATTCTTAGAACTACAGGCTTACAGCGATTTACGTTTAGAAATAATATTAGTGGAAGTTCTAAAAATAATAAATTCAACTATAATACCACTTTAACGGCCAATTACTCTAAGAGTAACCTTCCAGATGGTGTTGGTACATTTGGTGTAACTACAAACTTGCTATATGGTGCAAATGCATCGCTTCCGTATATCTCCCCAGATGAATATATTGATGGAGCCACTTTGGCAAATCAGGGATTTAATCTTGCACTTACTCCGCTCTATCTTATTGATAGATTGAGGACTTATGAATTTCTTGAGGAAGAAGTTAAAATTGTCGCAGGATTTTCAGCTGAATATGAATTTATAGACAATTTAAAAGCGAAAATAAATCTTGGTGTGGATTATGAACATATAACTGGTTATGAATTGGTGCCTCCGCAGGCGTATAGAGCACTTGTTTTTGCACAACCTGGAAATAATACTCCTGGTTTTCAAGACCAGAGTACAAGAAGAGATATTTCAATTAACAATAACTTGTCATTAAATTATTATAAATCTTTTGATAAACACACTTTTGATGCTACACTTTTTTTAGAATACTTTAAAGCTCACCGACGAGGGTTTGGTTATTTTGCAAGAGGTTTGAACCCTAGGACTTTTGCACCAGGTGATGGTAGTGGATTTGTAAGTGATAATGGAAACAATGATTTCTTTATCGATGATGCAAGAGCATTTAGATTAGATGCGGGCTTATTCTCTTACTTTGGAAATGTAGATTATGACTATGATAGTAAATATGGGGTTTCGGCTACGATAAGACGAGATGCTTCTTATAGATTTTCTGAAACAAACAGGTGGGGAACTTTTTATTCTGTTGGAGCCCGTTGGAATATTTCCAATGAAGATTTTATGCAGAATTCTATATTCAATAATTTAAAATTAAGAGCATCATACGGTACTACAGGAAACCAAAGAATCGAAGATGGAACATATTTTACTGCGCCAGATATATTTGAATCTTTTTACGGTACAAGCAATACTACCTATAATGGCCTTAATTCTTTACTTTTAACTCAAATAGGAAACAATACCTTAAGATGGGAAGAAGTAACTCAGGCTAATATTGGTCTGGATTTTCAGGTATTTAATAGTAGGTTGAGAGGTAGTCTGGATGTATATCATAAAAAAACTGAAGATGTATTTCAAGATAGACCTATATCTGCCATTAATGGAATTACACAAATTAGAGCTAATGTAGGCGATTTGACCAACAAAGGTATAGATTGGTCGTTGCGCTACGATCTTATTAAAGATACGGATCTAAGCTTAACACTGAACTTTGTTGGTAATCATAATAAAAATGAATTAGGCAATCTGCCATCTGAAACTGGTGAAATACTTGGTATTGGTAGAAATGGAGGTAGATTACGTGAACTGAAACTGGTGCGCTTTGCAGGGGTAAACCCCGGTAATGGTAATGTATTGTTCTATGATATCAATGGCAATTTGACAGAAAACCCTGATCCCGATACAGATGCAGTTTGGACTGGTAAAAGTGATATTCCTGAAGCAACAGGAAGTTTCGGGTTTAATTTTAATTATAAAGGGTTTTACTTAGATACCCAATGGAGTTTCGTTCTCGGTGTTGATAGAATTGATGTTATTTATTATGAACTTATTAATAATGGTTTTGCGCCAACCAATTTTCAGTTGTCCAGAGATATACTCAATGCCTGGACTCCGGATAACCGTATTACAGATATACCTAGTATAACATCTACCAATGCAACTATATTAAGGAATACAAGCGACCGCTTTCTATTCAATTCAGATTATTTAAGACTACGTTTTTTAAATGTGGGATATGTTTTTCCTAAAGAATATTTAAAAGGCACAGGTTTTACTAAACTAAAGATATTTAGTTCGGCTGAAAATTTGGTAACCTTTTCTGAATGGAGGGGATATGATGCCGAATCACGTGATACTGAAACAAGAAATTACCCTACTCCAAGAATTTTTTCATTTGGAGTTGAACTAGGATTTTAAAAAATAAGAGACATGAAAAAACTAATAAAATTTGTATTGTTTTTGGCACTTTTCACATCTTGTGAAGATGCTATAGATATTGATCAAGTAGGTCGCATTACTACAGATGTAGCTTTTCAGAACTTACAAGATTTGCAAGACGGTCTCATAGGTGTTTATGGTCAATATGATTTGGTACAGGACATAGCACATTCATCGACTTTTACAGATGAACTTTCTATAGGATTTATAAGCGGAGGGCAAAGAGGAAATGATTACCAATTTATATTAAATTCTACCTCATTATCTGCTTTCATATTTTGGATCAGAGGTTATCAGGAAATAAATGAAGCAACGAGGTTAATTGTGGCAGCAGAATCTGTGCCTTTAGAGGCTGGAGAGCAAAGTACATACAATGATGTACTAGGTCAGGCACATGCCCTTAGAGCCTATTCCCACTTCAAATTATTGTCTTATTATTCAACAGATTTGACAGATGACAACGCTTTAGGTGTTATTGCAGTAGATTTTGTACCCAGTATAGATGATACTTTTCCTCGTAATACTAACGGAGAGGTTTTTGCCCTAATAGAAGCCGATCTGCAAAAAGCAGAGAGTCTATTGCAAGAGCAAAGCAATGCTACTTTTGTATCCAGGGATTTCATTACGGCATTAAGAGCACGTATGGCTCTATATCGTGGACAATATGGTTTGGCAGTAACCCATGCCCAAGAGTTATTGAGTAATTATCCTATCGCTACCAGAGCACAATATGTTGATATGTTTTTAGATACTGATAATACAGAGATTATCTTCAAGCTTGAACGCACCTTGGGTGATCAATTTGATGCCGGGGGTAATGGTGTATCCGATATGGCTAGCCAAAGTAGAGCTGGTGCCAAGTTTGCCTTTACTAATGAAACCATTGATGGTGGGCCGTATTTTGAAATAGGAAGATCGTTGTTCAATTTATTTGACGAAGATGATATTAGATTTGATGTCAATGTTGGGCCAGAATCTGTCATTTCGCCGGATTATCAAAATGCAGCAGATTTTGAAAACGAAGATATTTTACTTGTTTATAAATATCCTGGTTCCGAAACGCAACCGTTAATGAACGACTTAAAAGTGTTTCGATCTTCTGAGATGTTATTGATTTTGGCAGAAGCAGCAGCAGCTAATGGTAACATTAATGGAGCATCTAATTCTACGGCAGCATATATCAAACAATTGCGCGATGCCAGATTTACAACGACACAACCTTTACCAACATACGCTGATCAAACAGAGGCTTTTGCAGCTATTTTAAATGAACGCCGTGTTGAATTCGCTTTTGAAGGACATAGATTTCATGATTTAAAGCGTTTAGGTCCTCGTGCTAATCAAGGGGTGTTACGAGATCCCTTGGATTGTAACGTTCCAGGAGTTAATGGTGCATGTGCATTACCTGCTACAGATCATAGGTTCACTTTACCTATACCGCAGGCCGAGTTGATTGCCAATCCTCGTCTACGCGAACAACAAAACCCAGGCTATTAATCCTAAAAAAATAAGTCATGAAAAAATATATAATAAGTTTTAGTATACTTTGTGTCACATTGGTATCCTGCGAACAGGATAAAGTGATTTTTAACGAAAGTCAGACGTTTGTAAAATTTGAAGAAACAAATAAGGACGTTCCAATTGTTATTGGTAGTACGGCTTCAACTGAAGTGCCGATTAGTGTAAGTAGCACGAGCTCATCAGAAAGAAGTATTCCAGTTGAAGTAGTAGAAGATAAAACTACCGTAGAAGCGGGTACATATACTCTTGGATCTATTACTATCCCGGCAAATTCTTATGAGGGTAAATTAGATGTAAATTTTGTAAACGGCAACGGTGAATTTACCGAGGCTAAGACATTGGTAGTACAAATACCTAGCAGTGCTGATTTTTCTGGAGCTGGAGAATTAAGTTTTAATGTTTTTGAAATATGCCCAGTAGATGAAACTTTATTTGTTGGTGAATATTATATGGAGCAAACTGCTCCTATTCCCTTTTTGTTTGGTCAGTCTACCTTAACTCATGATACGGTGGTAGAAGTTACTGCTAATGGCTTAGAAAGGTCTTTTGATACATTTATTTTTCCTTTTTGGTGCAGTACAGAAGTTATCCCTTTTAAGTTTAATTTGGTGTGTAACGAAATTATAGTCCCGGTTCAAGATGGTAATTGCGGTTGTGGTAATGAAGGTTATTTTGCACCTGCAATTATCCCTGCCACATATTCTGTAGATGATGATAGCGTTTTTGAACTTACTTTTACAGGAGACGCAACTGAAGCTTGTTCAGCTTCGGCTGGGGTACAGGTCACTTATAGGTTCACTAAACAATAAATAGTTAAAATAAAAAAATTAAATGTTCGCGAATTAGCTTTTTAATTTGGATTGTTTTAAACGGTATTCAGTTATTTAAAATAATGGATACCGTTTTTTATTGAAATAGCAGTAAAGAAATAAATCGATTTTTATGGGTTCTAACTAAAAAGGATTATGAAGACTTGCTTATGATATGCAGAAATTTTATATAAAGTTGCCTTATCGCAAATCATATTATACTAGAGAGACTCGCAAGGAATTAGTTTAGCATAATGAGTCCTTTCTTCAAAAAAAAGTAATTTATTAATTCAAATCTTGCCAATCGTTTTTTGTAGAATTTTCTATGGCCTCAAGCATAGATTTTTTTATGTTTTTTGATTTAGATATTGGATTTCTTCCATCATTGAAGGTATATACAATAGTAGCTTTATGTTCGGTAAAACCTTGAAAGGAATAATTGGTTGTATATGTGTTCGTCCCCTTATTTGGTGAATAAGTGTTCAAAGAAACATCATCAATTTGGAATTCTAATTTACCCTCGGGTAATTGATCTTCAGAATTAATGGTTATCGAAATTTCAAGAATATCATCATTAATTATAGATGTGGCATTCCAATCCAAAGTTGGGGTCGCCAACATTTCTGCATTATCATCGTTACTGCATGATGTGAGTAAAAATGAAATTGTTATATAAGTAAATAGGGTTAAATTTTTCATTAATTAAAAGTTTTTGAAATTACTTTGTTTATACTGGGGATTTCGATTATCCAAGTTCCCTCAGAAATATCTTTGATAGTAATTATCTCTCCTGGTTTTACAGTGTAGTTTTCTTGAAAATTTGGGCCTTTAACAATAATCTCGTGTGATTTAACAATACCCTTTATTTCAATTCGACGTACAACTTCTCCTGTTGCAAATTGAATATTATTTTGACTATATGAAGGAGTAGAAGAAATCCATTTGACCTCGGGGAAGTAAGTTTTAGGAGTCACAGAAATTTCAATTAAAGCAGAATCAGATAAACCACCATTGTCATATATGACAGCTTTTATAATATGATCACCAATTTCGAGGTCTGTAAAAGTATAATCAAAAGGAGCAAAATTTATGCTATTTGCCAGTACATCACCAATATAGAATTCTACCCTGTCGATGTCATCCATGCCATTAGAATCTTCAACCGTTGTGTTGAGGGTAAAAGATTCGCCTTCTTCAAAAGAATTATTATCGGTAGAATTGTTGATGGTAATCCTTGGAGGTAAATTTTCTGAGGGAGGTATTTTTAAACCGGTATCAATCAAATTTTGATTTTGCCATAAAGTAATTCTCGATGGGTGTTGTAGAGCAGCAAGCATTCTGGTTACTTGGCCAGTTGTAAACATTTTATAACAACCTGAAGCTCCATTATAACCCATGTAATTTTCATTGTTTACATAGTTTCCATTACAATTTGTTCCTTCAGAACAACGAATATCATGTAATCCATTTTCGACAGGAGTATCATCAACTTCATCTGTTCCATTGCATCCACCTTCAAAAGTATGGATCAAATTAAGCCAATGGGCAAATTCGTGAGTTAACGTTGAAGCAAATTCTTTATCGGTATTGGTGCCTATATACGCTCCGTTATACACAACTCTTGCCAAATTATTGTCTGACATAGAACTATTAGGATACCATGCTACGCCAGAATTATTGGTTACATTATCATCATAGAGATCATTTTGTATATATACATTCATATAACGATAATTGTCCCAAGCATCCATCATTATTTCTGGGTCACTACTTGAATCATTTCCGTAACCACCTTTTACGTCATGATATATGACACCTGTTGTTTCATTTCCATTAGGATCTTTTTTGGCAAGTCTAAACGTTATATCAAGAGTTTCTTTAATATTAAAAAACCTAGAATTAACTGTTTGAAAATCATCGTTTAGACCTTGAAAATCTTTGTTTAAGTCATTCAAAGCTTTCTCGATCAAAGCATTATTGACTGTTTTTCCGTTGAATGTGGTGCCATATACATGAAACACAACAGGTATTTCATAGGACTGTGTCGAGTTTTTTTGATAATAGTTTTTTGAAAATGTATTAAAATCTTTATACTCGTCATAAGAAGCTTTATTGTTTTCAAAGTATCTTGTATTTACTTCAGAAGTTTTGCAGCTTATTTTTAACTCGTTTTTTTGAGAAAATACGAACTGAGAATATAAAATGATAATTATTACGTAAATCGATTTCATGCTTAATTAGATAAGTATAGTTGAGTAAATTAAGCAGAAGAATATATTTACATATAACAATTATTATCAGATATGAGTATTATATTAACCTTCTTTTATTTAGGAAATAGACTCTTATCAATATTTGGGATCACCTTAAGCGCATTTTTGTAATACAACTTCTTCAATACGTCATCATCCAGATCCAATCCATACATTTTCCAAAATGCGTGGTAGCGTTTATAATATGGGAAATATTCATCGTCAGATTCTAAAACCCTGAAATAGGTATAATACTCTTCGGGATTCCAAGAATCCTTACCAAACATAACACGATCCTGATATTTGGTCAAAAAGGCCTTAGCATTACGGGGTTGCCTTCCTAATTCGGCGATTACAGCACCAATTTCGGTGTACATATTGGGTATTTCATCCATTAATTGGGCCAATTTGGCCAGGTTATTACCATACCAACCCAGGTGGGCATTAATAAATTTTGTGTTTTTATGTTTTCTAAAGATATTATGTTGCTCGTTGATAATGGTTTGCCATGAACCCGTAACCTTTGGATCACGTTTTCTTCTTGATCGAAGTTTCAATTCCAACCAGCGTTCATTTTTATTATCATGTGGCTCCCAGAATGATTTTGGATCTGCAGAATGAATAAGTACCGGAATACCTAGTTCTCCACATTTTTCCCAAACAGGACCAATACGAGGATCGTCGATTTTGATTCGATTTCCTTTACTGTCTTTATTATCCATGCCTTGGCTTTTGTATATTTTTAAACCATTGGCTCCCATGGTTACATCTTTTTCTAGTTGTGCAACGGTTTTTTCGGTCCATCCCGGTTCATCAATTCCTGTAAGACTTATATTGGTGAAAACAATGAAACGATTGGGATGATTGTTTTTTACATTTTCTAAAGATTTTATTAAATGTTCGTCAGATCCTCTACCGCGCCCAGATAAATTAACCATTACTCTCATGTTCAATTTGTCCATTTCTGTAACGACCTCTTGCAGATTTTGTGTTGGCATTCTAAACTGATGATTATGTACATCAATAAATGGAAATTTGGCCTTTTTAATTTCTGTCCCAGGAACGATAAGGGTAGAGGGTGGGTCATAATCCTCAAATTCCATGTTTTGTGCAGAAACCTGTATCGATACAATTGCAAAAAAAGCAAATAGAAGTTTATAAAAATTCATATTTATTAGTTTGATTTTGATTGTAGAATAATAAATATAAAATAATTGATATGTCTATTATTGCACCTTAACAACACTTTATAAGTAAAAATGATCCTTGGGGCAAGCCCGCGGGGCATTTATATGAACCCCAGTTTTAATTTCAAGGCAAGCCTTGGGGTATTATACCCTTTGGCGGTGCCAATAAAAAAATCCCGTTACCTTGAAGTATTTGGTAACGGGATTTTAAACAACTAACCAACAACTAATCTATATTTTAATCATCATCATCATCATCATCATCGTCATCATCGTCATCATCATCGTCATCGTCATCATCATCGTCATGATTATGATATCTCTTTTTTCTTTTTCTGTTTTTATAATAATGGTCATCATCACCTCTGTCAAAGACTTCAGGTCTCCAGTTTTGATTATAGTATGGGTCATGAGTCATGGTACATCCATCTATTCCACAATAACCACATCCTGTGTAATGAACATTTCCTTCTACATATTTAATAGTACCGTATCTGTTATAATAGATGTGTAATCCTCCGATTTGGTAAAGCAAGCCTCTTCTATTATATCTTAGATATGTAGCGCCAATTCTTCGTACTCTATTAAATCTATCGTAACTAATATAATTTGGACCTACTTTCTTTAACCTTCCGTAGTAGTCGTATCTTACAATTCTGTTATAACGAGAAGGGTTGTTGTATCCATAATATCCTCCGGGAGTATTCAAACTACCGTGGCTACTCCAAACATTTTGTCTGGATCTGTTTCTAAGGATTTTAAAATCAATATCCCCTTCAGGATAAACAAAGAATTTAACACCACCTTGTATAAAGACGATTGGTTGTGCGTGGTGATAGCGTTTTGTAACCCTATCATAATGATCAGCTTGTTGATGATCGGCCGAGTGTGCAGTTGTACCTACTAGTAACAAGGCTGCGATAAAAAGTACCATTTTTTTCATAACTTACTTATTTTGGGTTGTGCCTACTCAATTAGCTTTTCGGCTTCCGCTATTTGTTTATTGAATATTCAAATGGCGTGCCAAAAATTTTTAAGTTCTGAAAAGAAGAGTCTAATTATTTGTTTTTTAGGAACTTATAAATTTCGTCAGGATCGGCTCGTTGTTTGTAATCTTCTTGAATGAAATCATAAATGATTGTTCCATTTTGATCAATTATATATGTAGCCGATATGGGAAGTTGCTGTTTTGCGTTCCCATTACTCAATTCTAGATCGATACCAAAACCATGATATACATCGACTAAGTCTTTGGGTAAAGTAAAGACAAGATTAAAAGCATTAGCAATTTGGTTATCCGTATCTGATAGTACTTCAAAGCTTAAATTATTTTTTTCTGAAGTGGTTAATGAATTATCTGGGGTCTCTGGGCTTATTGCTACAAGAGTAGCTCCATATTTTTCGAATTCGGGTAAGGATTGTTGCAAAGCTCTTAACTCCAGATTACAATAGGGACACCATCCACCACGATAAAAAGACAGTATTACTTTTTTGTCCAATAATATTTCCTGAACCGAAATAACTTTGTTGGCCGCATTGGGTAAAGAAATTTCTGGAATTTGATTTCCTGTTCTTAAAGCTTTGTTTGCTAGTCCCGAATCGCGTATTTGTTGAATACCATTATTCATTATTTTATGCGTTGCTTCAGGATATTTTGCAAGGGATTGTGCTGCGCGAGCTTTTAGATCGGTGGTAAGAGACATTGTTTTGGTTTTATAATTAGTATGCTCTTAGCCGTGATGATAATCTTTACATTACATTAAAAATATTGAAATTATGTTAAATTTTTGGATAGATAAGATCGCTGTACGATATCCGAAAGAAACCCTTTAATATAATTATAATTTTTCGGTCAAATATTTCCCAGTGTGCGATTTTTTATTCTTTGCGATTTCCTCGGGAGTACCTTGAGCGATAATGTTTCCTCCTTTTTTACCTCCCTCGGGTCCAAGATCAATAACATAGTCGGCACATTTTACTAGATCCAAATTATGTTCAATAACCAAAATAGAATGCCCTTTTTCGATTAACTCATTAAAAGATTTAAGCAATTTTTTAATATCATGAAAATGAAGTCCAGTAGTTGGCTCATCAAAAATAAATAACGCTTTGTCTTTGGTGTTTCCTTTAACCAGGAATGAAGCCAGTTTAATTCGTTGAGCTTCTCCACCAGAAAGGGTAGAGGAGCTTTGTCCTAACTGTACATATCCTAAACCGACATCTTGTAAAGGTTGGAGTTTTTTACGAATTTTTGTTTCATTATGTTCTGCAAAAAAATCAATGGCATTATCAATGGTCATGGTCAGAATATCATGAATATTCTTATCATGAAAAGTTACTTCTAATACCTCTTTTTTGAAACGTTTTCCTCTACAGGTTTCACACTCAAGATGCACATCGGCCATAAACTGCATCTCTATAGTAACCTCGCCTTCACCTTTACATGTTTCGCAACGTCCCCCATCTACATTAAATGAAAAATGTTTTGATTTGTAATTGCGAATACTTGACAACTTTTGATTGGCAAAAAGATTTCGAATATCGTCGTATGCTTTGATATAGGTAACAGGATTGGATCTTGAAGATCTTCCGATTGGGTTTTGATCCACAAACTCAACATGTTTTATATTGCTATAGTTTCCTTTCAGCGCTGTGAATTGCCCAGCTTTTTCGCCATACCCACCAAGTTGCTTTAGTACAGATGGGTAAATTATTTTCTTTACCAATGTACTTTTACCACTACCAGACACCCCTGTAATTGCTGTAAACATACCGAGCGGAATTTTTACATCTATATTATTAAGGTTGTTTTCTCGTGCACCAATAACTTCGATATAATATTTTGAGGTTCTGCGGTTTTCGGGAACTTCTATTTCTAATGCTCCACTAAGGTATTTTGCTGTTAACGAATCTGCTTTTAGAATTTCATCAAAAGAACCTGTGGCAACAACATGCCCTCCAAAGGTACCCGCCTCGGGACCAATATCGATAATCTCGTCGGCAGCTTTCATAATATCCTCGTCATGCTCTACAACAATAACTGTATTGCCAAGGTCACGTAGCGATTCTAATACTTTTATTAACTTTTCAGTATCTTTTGGATGTAGTCCAATGCTTGGCTCATCCAGGATATACATTGATCCCACAAGATTACTTCCCAAAGAAGTAGCGAGGTTGATTCTTTGCGATTCTCCTCCAGATAATGTATTTGATTTACGGTTAAGGGTAAGGTATTCCAATCCAACATTTTGCAAAAATTCAAGCCTACTATTTATTTCTTTAAGAAGCCTTTTGGCAATTTTTGTGTCATATTTGTTAAGTTCCAAAGTTTTAAAGAACTCGGCAAGCTCGTTTAATGGCATTTCGACCAAATCGGTAAGGGTAGCTGTGCCTACTTTTACATAATTGGCCTCCGAGCGCAGACGTTTTCCTTTACAAGCAGTACATTTCGTTTTTCCACGATAACGAGAAAGCATTACGCGGTTTTGAATTTTGTAGGCTTTAGACTCCAATTCTTTAAAGAAATCATCAATTCCTTCAAAATGTTCATTTCCTTTCCATAGTAATTCTTTATGTTCTTCAGATAACTCGAAATACGATTTATGAATTGGGAAATCAAACTTATAGGCACTATTCACTAGTTGGTCCTTATACCAGCCCATACTATCGCCTCTCCAGGGGAAAACTGCTCCTTCATATACACTTAATGCGGTATTAGGAATTACCAGGTCTTCATCTATACCAATAACATCACCATAGCCCTCACATACTGGACATGCGCCATACGGATTATTAAAACTAAAAAGATGTACATTTGGCTCCAAGAATGTCATTCCGTCTAACTCAAACTTGTTGCTAAACTGTCTCTGGTTATTGTCGCTAAGCGTTTCGATATAACAAGTTCCTTTTCCTTCAAAAAATGCAGAGTCTACTGCATCTGCCAGGCGATTATAGAAATCTTCATCGTCTCGTTTCACAATTCGATCGACTACCAAGAAAACGTCATCTTTTTCTTTTATAAGGCCTTCTTCAATTCTTACTACGGTTTCATTTACTTTTATCCTGGCAAAACCTTGTTGCTGGAGTACTTTTAGTTTACCTTCAATAGTTCTGCCATTTTCAATAGTGATTGGCGAGAGTAACAAAAGCTTTTCTCCTTCCTCGAAGGATTTCACATATTCTATGACATCGGTTACTCTATCTTTTTTGACCAGGTTTCCAGAAATAGGAGAGTAGGTTTTACCAATTCTTGCGTATAAGAGTTTCAGATAGTCATAAATTTCTGTAGTGGTACCTACAGTCGATCTTGGGTTGGTAGAATTTACTTTCTGCTCAATAGCTATTGCGGGAGCAATACCTTTGATATAATCTACTTTTGGTTTGTTAAGGCGACCCAAAAACTGTCGTGCATATGATGAAAGGCTTTCTACATACCTACGCTGACCCTCGGCATATAGTGTATCAAAAGCCAAGCTGGATTTACCAGAACCAGATAATCCAGTAATCACAACTAATTTATTCCTGGGGATTACAGCATCAAGATCTTTCAGATTATGAAGCTTGGCTCCTTTAATTATAATATTGTTTTTTGGATCTAGGGTTGTAATATCTCGAATCATAGTAATCATGCGGTGAGAGCGCAAATATAATGATTACTAAAGAAGTATTATAACCTATTGATAATGAAAGTTTAGTTAAAAAAATTAACAGAAAATTGTTTGTTTTTAAATGATAGTTACTATATTAGCCCCAACTAATGAACCAAATTTTAAACTAGAACGCCTATAGAATACCTTTACTTTTTAAGTTTAACATAGCCCGAGCCCCAAGCTTGTTGGTACTAAAATAAAGTATAGGTATGAAAGACTACACTGTTTCAGACGCAGTTCTGGTAAACAATTACATCAAAGGAGACGAAAGTGCTTTATCGGTTCTAATCGAACGACACAAACAACGTATTTACAGTTTTATTTATTCGAAAGTTTTTGATAGAGATGTATCTGAAGATATTTTTCAGGATACCTTTATTAAAGTAATTCGTACATTAAAGAATGGAAAGTATAACGAAGAAGGAAAATTTCTTCCTTGGGTAATGCGTATTGCTCATAATTTGGTGATAGACCATTTCAGAAAAGGAAATCGCATGCCAAAATTTGAGGATAATGGAGAATTTAGCATCTTTTCTGTAATTAGCGATGGAAATCTAAATGCTGAAAAAAGAATTATCAAAGATCAGGTAGAAGAAGATCTGCGAAATTTAATTCAAGAATTACCTGAGGACCAAAAAGAAGTGCTGATCATGCGTATGTATAGAGATATGAGTTTTAAAGAAATCTCTGATAAAACGGGGGTTAGTATTAATACTGCTCTTGGAAGAATGCGTTATGCATTAATCAACCTTAGAAAGGTTATAGAGAAAAATAACATAGTTTTAACAAATTAATAACGCTTTGATATAATAATAAGTAAAAAGTGCCGTTTTCATTCTATAACAATATAATTATAGATCATAAAATATGGCAAAATTTTACTTTAAGTCTTCACAGAAAGAAGAAAAACATTTAGTACCTAGTAGAAGAACAGTAGATTTTCTTCTTAATTATTCAAAATCACTAAAAGTTACCGAGTATGGTAATTTGAAGTTTGAAACGATTTTGAATTAATACACGTAAACAAAGGCCTATTTTTTAATAGGCCTTTTTGATTTTTGATATTCTGATATAACGGTTTTTCTACCGATTGTGTTAGTAATAATATCTTTTTCGAGATCCCAGCCGCGCGCCGGAGAATATTCTCTTCCATACCATATAATCTGCAAATGAAGGTCATTCCATAATTCTTTTGGGAATAATCGTTTGGCATCTTTCTCGGTTTGAACAACATTTTTACCACTACTAAACCCCCAACGATACATTAATCTGTGAATATGAGTATCTACAGGAAACGCCGGTACACCAAATGCTTGTGACATTACAACACTAGCAGTTTTGTGACCTACAGCGGGTAATTCTTCTAAGGCTTCAAAACTTTGAGGAACCTCACCATTATGCTTTTCAATAAGAATTTTTGATAACCCATGAATACCTTTTGATTTCATAGGACTCAGCCCTACGGGTTTTATAATTTCCCTAATTTCGTCGATAGATAATTTTACCATAGTGTATGGATTATCTGCCCGATCAAATAATAATGGAGTAATTTGATTTACTCGCACATCTGTACTTTGTGCGCTTAATAAAACGGCAATTAATAAAGTGTATGGATCCTTATGATCTAATGGAATTGGAATTTTTGGATATAATTCTTGTAATGTTTTAATCGTAAAATCAATCTTTTCCTGTTTAGTCATATTTTCACAGTTGTTTTGTGCTAAAATATTAAAATATCACACGAGTAGTCCAAAAGGATGTCATTAAATTTTTTATAAAATCTAGACAGAATTATAGTTTTTGTTTTATTTTTGGATATAAACATTGAACAAAATATAAATTACATAAATCTCATAAAATGACAACACTACAAGCAGGGGATAAGGCTCCTAATTTTAAAGCCCTTGATCAAGATGGAAATACAATCACGCTAGATGATTACAAAGGAAAGAAATTAGTTGTTTTTTTCTATCCAAAAGCCAGTACACCAGGTTGTACGGCCGAAGCCTGTAATTTAAGGGATAATTATCAAACTTTTCAAGCTCAGGGTTATGAGATTATTGGTGTTAGTGCCGATAGCGCAAAACGACAACAAAATTTTAAAAACAAATTTGAATTACCTTATCCGTTATTGGCCGACGAGGATAAAAAAGTTATTGAAGCCTTTGGTGTTTGGGGACCCAAAAAATTTATGGGAAAAGAATATGATGGTATACACCGTACTACTTTTGTAATTGATGAAAACGGAGTGATTTCTGAAGTAATAGCCAAAGTAAAAACCAAAGATCACGCAGCGCAGATCTTATAGTGTTTTTATTAATAAGATAAAAAAGAGCCAGGTAGTAATGAGTAATTAACCTGGCTATTTTTGTTTTAATATGTAGTAATATTTTATTTTACTGCTTCTTCAGGGGTTTTATATCCAAAGAAGTTGTTTTCTTTAATCATTTCTGGAATTAATTCGGGTAACTGATCTTCCCATCCTTGTTCTCCATCCTGGATTTTTTGAAGCACTTCTCTAGAGAAAATATCCATAATTGTCGCATCATAATCAGTAATATCCTGCAGTTTGCCATTGTATTTAAAGAACTTGTACAATTCTTTCATTCTTGGGTGCACTTTCAGGTTGTCGCTATTTGTAACTTTGTCGGTTTCTTGATTGTGTAAGGGGTATAGATAAACTTTTAGGTCTTTAAAGAATAACTTACCAAAAGCTTCTAGAATTCCACCACTTAAATGACGATAGTATTTTTCATCAAAAATATCAACCAGGTTATTTACTCCCATGGCCAGTGCCATTCGTTCTTTGGTGTAATTAGAGAAGTACTCTACAACTTTATAGTATTCTTTAAAGTTCGAAATCATTACTGTTTGCCCAAGAGAACATAATAATCGGGCTCGCGCCATGAAATCTTCCTCATCAATTTCACCTTCGGCTCTTAGATTAGAAAGGGTAATCTCGAAAATCACCACGGTTTTATCTTTATTTACTTTGTTTTCACTCAAAAACATGTTAAGCGATTTCTTGTAAATATCCATATTCACCTTGGTAACCGGTCTGAAACTTCCGCGTAGTGCCAAAATGTTTTTCTTATACAAAATCGCGGCGGGTAATATATTATTTCCATCGGGTCCAAACATTACCGCTTCTGTCATTCCATTTTTTACCAGTTGTAAACTCATTAAACGGTTATCGACTTTTGTAAATCTTGGACCAGAAAAGTTGATGGTGTCAATTTCTATTTGATCTTTATCCAGGTGATCATATAAGTAACGTAATAACTTTTTAGGATTATCATATTTATAATACGCACCATAAATAAGGTTTACACCAAGTATTCCCAACGTAATTTGTTGTAAACGCGCATCATTTTCATGGAAACGGATATGTAATATAATTTCGTTATAATCTTCATTTGGAGTAGTTTGATAACGAATACCAACCCAACCGTGTCCTTTGTATTTTTTTGCAAAATCAATAGTTGCTACTGTATTTGCATAGCTAAAAAAAAGTTTGTTAGGGTGCTTCTCTCTAGAAATTCTTTCTTCAATAAGATTTACTTCATGCCGAAGCATTTTTTTTAGCCTGGCTTCAGTAACATAGCGTTTGTCATCTTCGATTCCATAAATCGCATCACTAAAATCTTTATCATAGGCACTCATGGCTTTTGCGATAGTACCCGATGCGCCACCTGCTCTAAAAAAGTTTCGTACCGTTTCCTGGCCAGCACCGATTTCGGCAAAAGTTCCGTAAATATTTTGATTGAGATTTATACGTAATGCTTTACTCTTAATTGAGGGGACAGATTCAAATTCTTTATCTCCCATTATCGTGATAGGCATAGTAAAAAGGGCTTTTTTTGTTTAATGTAAAGGTACTAATACGATTATTATTAAAAAAGTCATAATCCAATTTTCTGCATATTGTAAATGATATTGGTAATAATTAATAAATTCATATATTTTTTGCCAAAAAAATATAAGTACATTTGCGCTATTAAAAGATGTAATGAACGTAACATTTCTTGGTACTGGCACTTCACAAGGAATTCCGATTATAGGAAGTAGTCACCCTGTATGTTTAAGTGAAGATCCCCGGGACAAACGCCTTAGAGTTTCTGTTCTTATATCTTGGGGTGAATATACGTATGTAATAGATTGCGGACCTGATTTTAGGCAACAAATGCTTTCTAACCATGTTTCCCGAATCGATGGAGTTGTGTTTACACACGAACATGCAGATCATACCATGGGATTAGACGATATAAGGCCTTTTTTCTTTAGGCAAGGTGATATTCCTATTTATGCACACAAAAGGGTGTTAAATGCACTTAAAACAAGGTTTGATTATATTTTTGCTTCCGAAAACAAATACCCCGGTGCGCCAAGCGTACTTGAAAACGAAATTACCAACCTTCCTTTTACTTTGGGTGACCTTGAAGTAATACCTGTTAATACAATGCATAACCGTTTGCAGGTATTTGGATTTAGATTTAAAGATTTTGCTTATTTAACCGATGTTAAAACGGTCGAAGAGAAAGAAAGGGCCAAATTGAAAGGAGTAAAAGTTTTGGTGGTTAATGCTTTAAGAATAGAACCTCACCATTCTCACTTTAATTTAGAAGAAGCATTAGAGTTTATTAAAGAAATACAACCAGAAAGGGCATACCTTACCCATATTAGTCATATGTTGGGTTTTCATGCCGAAGTAGAAAAAACTTTACCAAATAACGTATTTATTGCTTACGATAACTTGAAAATAACGATTTAAAATATGAAGAATAAGATTTTTATGTACCTGTTTATTTTTACGGCATTGTTTGTGCTTTTTCAATTTATGAATGCCAAAAAGGCTAAAGAATCGTATGATGCTAAAATTGATAATCTTCAGGAACGATTAAAAACGCAAGATTCGTTAAAAACGGCAACTGTAGATTCTTTAATAAATATAAATATGGACCTTACTTATTTTTCGTTGGAAAGTAATGAAGATGCCGTAAGTTATTTTGAAGAAATGGGATATGATCCGGCTAAGCTGGCTCTAACGATTAGTGATAAGATAATAGGCGAGAACAAGCCGGGAAAAGATAATCCAATCATTCCTTTTGTGGGTATGGAAGGAAATATGGCAATCAATAAAGTTCGTCTCTTAAATCATAAATGGATCATCGCCGATTTTACAGATGGCGTATACTGGGGGGAATTATTTATAACTTACGATGTAAGAGAAGATGGCGTAGTAGATTTTGAAGTTGAAAAATCGTTTTTGTATCCCAGAAATTAACATACATCAATTTTTTTGTCTCTTTGTAGCGGTAATTTTGTTCACGATAATTTAAAATATATAAAAATCATGAACAAAATAGCCATCGCACTATTAGTAATAACTTTTGCATCTTGTGCAAAAAACAAAGAAGCAAAAGAAAAAGTAACCGAACAGGTTCAACCTAAAAAAGAAGAAGTAACACAAAGCAAAAAAGTACTTTTTGTATTAACTAGCCATGCCGAACTTGGTGATACGGGAGTAAAAACAGGTTTTTGGGTAGAGGAGTTTGCTACACCTTATTATTTTTTGAAAGACAAAGGTTTTGAAATTACCTTGGCTTCTCCCAAAGGAGGTCAACCTCCTATTGATCCAAAAAGTGAATTGCCAGATTTTCAAACAGAATCTACAAAGCGATTTAATAATGATAAAGAAGCCAAGGACCAATTGGCAAATACACTAAAATTGACAGAAGTGCGTCAATCAAATTTTGATGCTATATTTTATCCAGGAGGGCATGGACCACTTTGGGACCTGTCTGAAGATCAAAACTCTATTTCTTTAATTGAAGAATTTTATAAAAACAATAAACCCGTGGCAGCTGTTTGTCACGCCCCCGCAGTTTTTAAAAATACCAAAAACGAAGATGGAACTTCGCTTGTAAAAGGAAAGAAAGTAACCGGTTTTACAAATGGAGAAGAAGCCGCTGTAGCACTTACAGAAGTTGTTCCTTTTTTGGTAGAAGATATGCTTAAAGAAAATGGCGGGATTTATTCTAAAGCTGCCGATTGGAATCCTTATGCTGTCGAAGACGGATTATTAATTACAGGACAAAACCCGGCTTCTGCAGAATTGGTGGCCGATCTTTTGGTCAAAAAACTTCAATAAACTTGATCATAAAAATATAAGAGCTGCTTAGAATGGCAGCTCTTATTAAAATTATAATCTACTTTAAAACTATTTTATCTTTTATAAAAAACGTTAAGTTTTATACCAATAGTAAAATTCTCTGTTCTTAAAACTTTTTCATTGTAGCATGACCAATACATGGTTCATAGGCTATATGTAACTTAAATTATTTAGAATGATTCTACACCTGGGAAAAACGCCCCGGAAAACCCGGGAACATTTTCCGGGCCCGGAAAAACGTGCCGGGTTTTCCGGCAGCATATTCCCCGCTCGGAAAGTTGTGCCGGGTTTTCCGGCAACACATTCTGATGGGATAATAAGCTGCCGGAGTTTCAGGCCTGTTTTTCCTTAAAAATTATCCTCCGCTGGTGCGAGACTGTGTCTCGTATCCCATGTGCTTTTAATCGTATTGTTAATTTTTATTTTTATAAAAACCTTGCTTATACTCATCTCTACTTCTTCTTACTCTTACCGGCACCAGAAACATTCTGGCGCTAGTAGGGGCGATTGGGTTACAGAAATACATGTTTTTATAAAGGTGTTATTTCTCAACATTGCTGTTTGTATTACTGGTTATTCCTTTTAGTTTTTCACAAAACAACAGCATCCGGGCAAATAGCAAGTTGTATTTGCCCGGATTACAATTATTACTTTTTTGTATAAATAAGAATTCTTCTAAAATTTTGATCTTCTTCTATATCGATAAGGGTTTTGCCATCTTCACTAAGTTCCCAGGTGATTACATCATCATCGTTGTTGTACTTTCCGGTGTATTTGCCTTCTTCGGTCTTTGTCCAGGTTCCAGCATATGCAAAAGCTTGACATTCATTTGATGTATTAATTTCGCTATTAGATTCTTCGAATGTATTATTGTCTGCAAAGATTATAAAATCTAGTTTGTCACAATCTTTCAGGGTTATTTCTTCTCCTTGTCTAATATGTCCGGTAAAATTCCATTTTCCAGCTATAGGATCTACTAGTCCGCCATTATCATCAATACTACAGCTAAATGCGGTTGTTAAAAAAATAGTTGTTACGAATGTTAAAATTGCTTTTTTCATAGTTTTAAAAAATTAGTGTTTATGAATATTTGCTATTGTATTTTCTTTTTTTTTAGTTATTCACTTTTGCCTTTGATCGTTTCGCGAAGTCAGAAGATTTTGTGGAGCGGGCAGATGATTTCCTAATTCTATATGATTAAAAATATCTTGAGAATGTTTAGATCCGCATATATTTCTCGTATCGATATATTCGAACCTATTCTTAATTCTATTAATGGTTTAATCATGTTTCACGAAACAAACATCAAAAAAAAGAATGTCCGTTTAGAATAAAAATAAAATGGGATAAAACGATTTAATTATGGGACAACAGCTATTTGATTCAACGACTACATAACAGCAACAACTTACCTGTGAGAATTATTTCATTCTTAAAAAGACCATCGCAATTGCCAAAAATAGTGCCATTAAAACATAATCTTTACTCGATAATCCTGCCTAATGGCAAGCGCGGCGAGATTTAAATGCTAAAGGAGGCTTGCCTTGAAATTTTACATTTAATTTCCTATACATGCCTCTTGCTTGCACCGAGGTTTAGTATCGTGAATAAAACACAAAAGCTGCTCAAATCGAGCAGCTTTTTTTTGGTTTTAGGTAATCTCTATTTAAGTTGGTTAAGGCTGGTTATCTTTTTAAGAGTTTCTTTTTGATAAAGGCTCCATCTGCTTCTATGACTGCAATATATACACCTTTTGGGACTTCAGATCCATCATTGGTTTTACCATTCCAGGTATAATTGAAGTTTTCTTGATTTTGTTGTTTTGTGGCCAATTTTGTGATCAAGTTTCCGTAAAGATCATATATATCGATATTGACATTGGTTGTTTTCTTACCGGTGTATGAAAAGGTAACCTGATCTTTAAAGGTATTTGGATAGACTTTAATATTTCTGATAGTCAAATTGTCTGTCTGATCATCATTTGTCCATGGTCTGCCAAGAGGTTGGTCTAACCATAACATGATAAATTCATTATCATCGGGTAAGCCAGTACCAACATGACGCCCAATACTAAAAGGGTAGTTGTTATCATTTAATACCCCAATTAAAAAGGGATTAAAAACAACAACACTTTCTATAGTTACAAATGGAAAAGCAAAATCCTTGCCGATTCCCACATCTCCATCTAATCCCGGAAGAGAGATCCTTCTTAGGTCATTGATTTTTAGGAGATCAACATTGGGATTTTTTGCAACCAACTCGTCGTCTTCATTTAATTCAATTTCATAGATTGCTTTGAAACCGTTTACATCGCCTTGTGATCCATCGCGTTCAATAATCAACCCTCTGTTTTCACTAAACATGATAAAATCTCCAATGGCACTAGCTCTTTCACTCATAGGGTATTGAAATTTCTTACCGGTAAATGATTTACTGGCTAAGTCGAATTCATGAATCAATAAATTATTATTTTCAGCCCCCACAAGCGGTTTTTCTAGAAGCGGAAGCAACTTTTTGTTATCGGTGGTTAAAGCCATTCCTTCAAAACCACCGCTTCCTTTTACTCTAAAAGGGGTATCAAGTTTAGTACTTCGGTATGGCCAATACAAGCCACCTAACCATGGCGTGTTTTCTCCATTTTGATCCTGTAGATTAGTGCCATCTCCAGATTCACCAACTTTTGGGAAATCTCCAAACAAACACACTGTGCGAATGGTTGGGTATTTTTTATGAGCGATTAATAAGGTTCTGAAATCAAAACTTTGTATATCTGCTCGACCTTCTAGATTGTTGGCTACAATTGCATCTGCTACAGCTTTGGTAAATGTTTCTGGATCTACGGTTCTTTCGGCAAAAATATCACCACGATCATCAGTATCGGTTCGCGGATTGATTTTGGTTTCTATGTTAAAACGGACCCTGGAAGCATTCATCCAACGTTTCGTAGCTTCGGGATCTGACGCCCCAGGTCCGTTTTTGTAATATTCAACATAAAAGTTTACAAAATCAAATAGTTGTTGTAAAGAAGGTATGATATACGGATCGATAAATCCTTTTTGCGCTGCAAATGCTACTGATACAGGTGATAACGATAGGTTATTCGTTTGTGCGGGTCTTCCACTTAAAATTTTATCGGCTATAAATGTATTTTGAATTTCGGCAAGGGTAAGGTCCTTTACCAGTACTTCATCTTCAAATGCATAGGGAGTACCATCAGCTTTCCTGGTTTTTGCAGCTTCTATATGCGGGTCATGATCTAATATAGGAACACCATCCAATGTAATTCCTGTATCAGTTTCCAAGGTAGGCATCAGGTAATCCAGGGCTGCTTCCATAGAAGGCAACGTATTTTCTGGTCTTAGATTTCTCGCGCCTCGGTGGCCTTGTGCATCGAATAGGGTAACATCTATAAGTCCGTTGGCATCTATAAAATCGGGGTGCCCATCTTTGTTATTATCAAAATTTTGTACTGCTTCTAATAAAAGATCAGGACGATCAGAAATAATACCCTGTACCCCAAGATCAAGGAGTAGGTTCATGTTTTCAAGGTCATTGACGGTATAAACAACAACATCATGTGCGGCACGATTTAAAGAAGACACGTTATGTAACTCACTAGAAGCCGATTTAAGACCACTAGGTGGATTTTTACGGCTACCAACGTTGGTATTTTCGTTTTGATCATCAAGCATCACAAACCAGGGAGACATTACCGGGTTTTTACTTCCGTTGGCTTGTGCATGTGCTCTCATGGCATTCATCACTCTTAAAGCACTGAATTCTTCGCTATACGGGTTTTGAGGAGCACGAAGATCTTTTCCTTCATTTTCGAAGTCTGGTAAGGAAAACGGAGCATCTAGTAATACACCATTTTTATCAAAGTGTAATAAGAATGGGCCAAACTCGTCACCGATCCAATAGTCTCCATTTTCTGTTCTTTGTATAGATTCGATATCAAAATCGGCTCCTGTCAATACTCTATGATCACTGAAATGGTTTACGATAGCAAAAGGGATCAACCCATTAGGATCCTTTAGTTCTATAAAATCCAGAATTTCAATAGTACCTTCACCTCGTTTCAGGAAGGTTTCAAATTTTGGTAGTATCTTATAGATACGAAGGTTGTAGTCTGCAGAATTTTCGATACCGCCAAACCCATTATCCGATAATGCCATAAAGGTTCCGTCATAATTATTAAGTACAGCAGAGAACCCTTGTACAGGTTGTTTGTTGAAAAAAGGAACGGGTTGTTGATTGATTAATTCTGAACCTATATATTGTCCTGAGGTAGGTCCTTCAGAGAAACTTGCTGCTGGTAGTACCGCTCTCGCTACCAGAATATCTCCAAAGTTAGATAAGGACAAACCAATTCCTTTCGGGGGGGTATTTTTAAAGAAATTATCTACCGGAATATCAAATTGTGCTTTTTCTTCTTTTTTATGCTCAATAGGGCTATTCTGAGCTTGTGCTGATAAACTAAGGCCGAAACATACTGTACTTACCTGTACAAGCTGTTTTAATGTGGAAATGATTGAGTAAAAACGTTTCATGATAGTGTAATACGATTAAGATTAATTTGGTTAAAGACATCCTAAAAGTACGTTAGTCATATTACCGAATTGTTGATTGTTTTTAAACAAATGATTAGGATAAGGTTACCTATATTAACAATAAAAACAAGAGGTAGTTTGCAAGAATCTGCTTAGAATGTATTCAATAATATGAGTGCTTCATTGAGAATTTAATAATTCTACAAGATCAAGATTTGTAATCGCATAGTTTTACAAGTATTCTTTTATATTTGGTCTCTTTCACATAAACAACAAACCTTATTTTGGTAATGAAAACAAAGTTTCTTTCCTCTTTATTAGTTTTAATAAGCATAGCAATAACTTTTTCTTGTAAAAAGAAGTATGAAGGTCCATATCAAGGTTTTGATGATAAAGGAACTTATATTGAAGTTTTTAAAGACAATGGTAAATACATCATCAAACCGTATTCAGATAAAATTATAGAGACTTCTTTCATCCCCAAAGGAGAAACCTTTACTAAAGAGTCGCATGCTGTTGTACTTTCTGCAGGTGTAGATGCGAAAATAAAAGAGGACAAGAATACAATTACGTATGCAACTTCGGGAATAGTTGCTCATATTACCAAAGAGCCGTTTGATATTCGATATACCTATAAAGGGAAAGAATTAATTTCTGAAAATAAGGGGTATGTAAAAACAGATTCTACAGAGATTCTTGATTTTAACCTGGACAAGGATGAAGTAATCTATGGAGCGGGAGCAAGGGTAGTGGGGATGAATCGTAGAGGAAAAAAACTTCAACTTTATAATCGTGCACATTATGGCTATGAAACAGCATCAGAGTTGATGAATTATACAATGCCCTTGATACTTTCTTCAAAAATATATGCAGTTCATTTTGATAATGCACCAATTGGGTTTTTGGATATCGACAGTAAGAAAGATAATACCTTACAATATGAAACCATAAGTGGAAGAAAAACCTACCAAGTAATTGCTGGAGACGATTGGAAGGATTTGATGAATGCATATACCGATTTAACCGGAAAACAACCATTACCACCTCGTTGGGCCTTTGGAAACTTTGCAAGTCGTTTTGGTTACCATTCTGAAAAAGAGACCAGGGAGACCGTTGAGAAGTTTCAAAAAGATAGCATCCCGTTGGATGCCGTTATTCTTGATATTTATTGGTTTGGGAAAGAAATACAAGGACATATGGGAAATCTTGAGTTCCTCACAGATTCTTTCCCGACGCCAAAGCAAATGATTAATGATTTTACCAGTAAAGGAATTAAAACCGTTTTAATTACCGAACCTTTTGTATTAAGTACTTCCAAAAAATGGGAAGAAGCCGTCGAGAAGGGTGTTTTGGGTAAGGACTCCATTGGTAATCCTTTTAGATACGACTTTTATTTCGGAAACACTGGAATTATTGATATTTATGATCCCAAAGGGAAAGAGTGGTTTTGGAACATTTACAAAACCTATACCCAAGAATATGGAGTTGCAGGTTGGTGGGGTGACTTGGGAGAGCCAGAGGTGCATCCATCAAAGCTACTGCATGCTACGGGTAGTGCAGACGAAGTGCATAATACTTACGGACATGATTGGGCCAGATTGGTACAAGAAGGATATAAAAAGGACTTTCCAGATCAAAGACCTTTTATTTTGATGCGGGCAGGATATTCTGGATCACAACGATTTGGTATGATCCCATGGTCGGGAGATGTGAGTAGAAGTTGGGGAGGATTACAACCACAAACCGAAATAGCACTTTCTATGGGAATACAAGGATTAGGATATATGCATTCTGATCTTGGAGGATTCGCCGGTGGAGAAACTTTTGATCCCGAATTGTACACACGTTGGTTACAATATGGTGTTTTTCAACCTATATTTAGACCTCATGCTCAGGAACATATTGCACCGGAGCCTGTTTTTCATGATAAGGAAACCAAGGCGCTGGCCAAAAAGAGTGTAGCGCTTCGTTATAGCTTGCTTCCATATAACTATACCCTTGCTTTTGAGAATAATCAAACAGGAGTACCGCTTATGCGTCCACTATTTTTTGAAGATCAAGAAAACAAGGAATTTTATGAGGTGAGCTATACGTATTTATGGGGAGATAACTTTTTGGTATCTCCGGTGGTTAAACCGGGCATTGCTTCTATGGATGTTCCATTCCCAAAAGGAAGCAATTGGTACGATTTCTTTTCTGGAGAGAAATATGAAGGAGGTAAATATGCGACCGTAAATGTAGCAGAAGATCATATTCCTGTTTTTGTTAAAGCTGGATCTTTTGTCCCTATGGTTGCACCAGTACAAACTACAGATCAGTATTCAACCAAAGAACTTACGTTGCATTACTATCATGATATTTCAGTTAAAGAAAGTTCTGGGAAATTATATAATGACGATGGTAAAACACCAAATGCTTTCGAAAATGGTGCTTATGAACTATTGAAATTCAAAGGTAAAACTTCTGAGAACGACTTGTCGATTTCTTTGGCAGCAGAACGCGGGGCTAATTATAAATCAATTGATAGAAAGATTACATTGATAATACATAATATTGATGAAGATTCAAAATCTGATGGTATTGGAAATACGATTTGGGATGAAGAAACCAAAACACTAAAAATTTCTCTTGATTGGGACTCTATCACGACCAAAACAATAAAAGTAAACATTTAATAGTATTGTTGTAAATTTATACTTATTTCTCATGAAATCTTTTAAATAGAATGGGTTATGTAGACTTTCTCAGTATATTTTTTAGATTTTAAAGCTCACTTTTCCTATTAATTTCAATGAAATTAATAAACAGTAAAAACGATTTAAGATGAAATATAGTAAATCTATAGACGAGTATATTGAAAATAACTCAGAATGGCTAGAGGAAATTACAACCTTAAGAAATATTATGTGTTCCACAGAAATGAAAGAGACTATTAAATGGGGCGCTCCAACATATACAATAGATGGTAAAAATGTTGTAGGATTAGGAGCATTCAAATCTTATGTTGGTATTTGGTTTCACCAGGGTGTTTTCTTAAAAGACCAAAAGAATAAATTGATTAATGCACAAGAAGGCAAAACAAAGGGCTTAAGGCAATGGAGATTCTCATCACTAAGTGAAATTGATGAAGACCTGGTCCTTAAATATGTACAAGAGGCTATCCAAAATCAAAAAGAAGGAAAGGAAATAAAACCAGAAAAATCAAAAACGCTAACAATTCCTATTGAATTAGATCGTGTTCTGACTTCAGATACAGATCTGAAAAAATCCTTTGATCAATTAACGCCCTTTAAGCAAAAAGAATTTATAGAATATATTGCAACAGCAAAACGAGAAGCAACTCGATTATCCAGGTTAGAAAAAATTACTCCTATGATATTAGAAGGAGTAGGACTTAATGATAAATACAGATAAAATTAGGGGGATTTTACCCTTTTGCGCTAAGTTTTTCTTACTTCGCTGTTAACAAAAATTTAATAAGAACACTTCTTTTTTATCAAATCCATAATATGGCTTAAATCAGCACTCTAGAATCACATGTATTCCCAACAAAATTAGTACGTTTAAACCATAAATTTACAATTATTGTTGTAGTTAACTTTTTAATTTACAGTCTCTTGAATGTGTATAATTAACAAGATGTTAACATTTTAATTTACACCTTTATTTAACTCTTTTAAAGCGTAAATCTCCTAATTTTGTACCATGTCGAAAGGAAAAAATTCGTTCGATTTTACATTTTAAACCTCCAAAATAGAATTGTAAAATGACAAAATTTGAACATCATCGTGTTAGAGAGATTAAAGAGAATTCTTCTTTTGAAAATAGGTTGTATCATTTATTTGTAGCCTCAATAAGTGATCAAGTACCTATTACTCAATTTCGAAAACTTTTTTCAAAGTATCAAAAAATGGATGTCCATATCATGACCAAAAATGGAAAAGATATCGGAATGGCTTATTTTATGTATTGCAAAAATCCAAATTGTAAAAAGGATATCTACATACGTATCGGTCTTGGGATAATAGAAGAGGAGAGAGCTTCTTCTTATTTTCCAAAGAGTTTAATAATGAGTTCTATGATTAAAGCCAAATTAAAGAACCCATTAAAGAACGTTTTCCTTGTTGGAATCACTATGAATCCAATAGTATATTCAGCAACTTGTAAGTATTGGAAGTATACGTATCCAAATCCATTACTTGTCGAGTCTACGCATATTAACAATGTCAAGAATAGAATAATTACGCTATTCAATATGAACGAAGTTGAAAACGACGTTATTGGTGTACCTTTTAAAATAACTGAGGTAGAAGAGGTAAAAAAGAAATTCGAAGAAAATAGAAGTGAAAATGTATTTATCAATTATTTTACTTCCAAAATTGCTGCAGAGGAATGTAACAAAGGTTTGCTGAGTATTATACCTATAAGTTTCCGTAATTTGGTAATTGTCGTTATTCGAAAGACTAAAATGGACGTTATGAGGTCGCTTTACATGTTTATGTATGAGAAGGTGATGCCTATGTTAGAAGAGTATAGACCGGCCACAAGAATTTAAAAGTAAAGTTTATTATTATATATAAAAAGACCATTCTGTAGAATCCAGAATGGTCTTTTTTTTGTTTAACTACATATTAATTAATATAGAAAATCAAGGGCAGTTTGATCATCTGCGTTAAATGGACGATCACCCCCGTCTGAGCAGGCTAACATCCAAGATCCCGCTGCCAATGTAGCACCTGCAGGTGTTCCAGGTATCAGATTGGCACCAACACCACCATCTCCTTCATTGCTCGGAGACCCACCACAGGAAATACTTCTGTCAAAGAAGTCTGTATGTCTGAAACCAATACAGTGCCCCATCTCATGAGCCACGATGGTTGCAATACCACCGGTATCAAAGCCTAGATTAGATAACCGTCCGTTTAAAGAAATTTGATTGAACGGATCACCAGAAGCCGTTGGGAAACCGGCAGAACCTAATACTCCAAAAAATTCTAAAAAGAAATTAAGCCTGTTGATAACAATATCGGCATTGCTTGAAGAGTTAACTCTCTGGAAAGTAAGTTCCAAATTTTCTGCATTGTAACGTTGAATTGCCAAATCAACGCCAGCAACAGTCGCAGAATTAAACCTGGAACTCACAAACACGGTAATATTTCTGTTACCATTGGTGGCTACCAGGTTATTTGTACTGTACTGTTTTGAGTTAACTAAAACCCCTTTGGTTTCTGCTAGGTTTAAGATCTGTTTGTACGTTAGTAAAATGTCACCTTCTACAATATAACTTTCTTCGAATTTAATAGGAGGCTGGTCTATAACATTAAACCCTGCATCTTTAAGGGCAATTAAAACTTCGTCTGACACTTCTTGTGTAACCATCGTTTCTTCTTCCTGCTCACAGGCAACAAAAAAAACACTCATCAATGCGGTGAGTGCAACAAATAATTTGAGTTTTTTCATAATGAACTATTTAAGTTGATTTTTGTGTATCCTAAATATAAATCAAAAAAAACAATTATTCAAATGTAATAAACTGATTTTTAGAATGTTGTAATGTAATTTTACAATCAAAATTTTATGGTAAAACCGTTATAATTAAAAGACCCCTCTTGGGTTTTGAACCAAGAAAGGTCTTTGTCAACATAAACAATTCAAACGCTATATACTAGAATTTGAATTCTTTAGTAAAACTTTGGCTATTTTTAACGCGTATCCTTGCCTTTTTGGTAAAAGAAGAAAAATCAAATACTTGTGTAATTGCAGATTTTGTCGTTATTATTTTTGGAACCAAATTACTACCATGTATATCTATAACTTCTATAGTCACTTTTTTTTGAAATGAATTTAAAAGATATACTGTCACTTCTTTACCTTTTTGTGAGAAGATGGGTTTAAACACCTCAATAGCATTACCTTCTGGTATTGCTTGATCTCTAGATTCGTCAAATCTATACGCAGTTTTAATACTCTTGTATTTGTTTTCGAGATGCACAATAAAGGTATTTCCGCTTAGTTCATTCAACAAAAACTCGTTTGTCAATAAATTGGGAGTTGTCTTTGTTTCCTGAAACAGAACCGAATGAGATTCGTCTTTGATGGTTAGCGTTGTACTAATCTTTTCTAAACCATAATATTCGAGTATAATATTTCTATTTTCAGAAGAAACAAGTACAACGTTTTTAAAATCTTCTCTTGCAAAGCATAGCGTACATATTAATGTGAATATTGCTAAAATTGAATACTTTCTCATGATGAATATTTTTAAATGTTTTTATAAATGTATACCAATAGAGAATGCCAATTTTGACAATGGGACGAGTGTATAAACTTAGAATATGGATAGCTTGAAATGTCAGTTTTTTGTGATTAATAACCTTAGTATTTATACGAATGCTAATTTGGTAACATATTGGTTATTTGTCCTTTATTTCTGGGCCTTGGTCACAAAAATTGAACTCTTTGACGTAATAGACCATAATTAATTGTAATATAGTAGTATGAATTGGTTAGGAACCCATAAAGGTTGGACGTTAGAGCGAATAAGTCGTCATGTTCTTTATTGGATGACATGGAGTACTTTGTATGTATTAATAAACTATTTTACTGTTTACAACAGAACACTTTGGCGATGCATAAGTCATGAATTAGTAGTGCTTCCAATAAAAATGGGGTGTGCATACGTGATTGCCTATGTCTTAATGCCAAAGTTTCTTTACAAAAAGCAGTATCTTAAATTTATAATTACCACAATACTAACCGCTGGTATTTTTGGTTGGATGTTACTCATGTTATACTATGAGATGATTTACCCTACGATTTTGGGAAAAACCGGATACTACACCGATCATGCAAGTTCTATTTATAAGTCCATAGAACTAATATATATTACCTCTTTCGTATTGGGCATAAAGTTTTTCCAGAATATTTTACAAGAACGAAAGCGCAATCAAGATTTGTTACAGCAAAAGATAGAAGCTGAATTGAAGTATTTAAAAAACCAGGTGCAACCCCATTTTCTGTTTAATACCTTGAACAATATTTACGGGATGGTATTATCAAATGATAAAAAGGCAGGGGAATCGATTGTTAAACTTTCAGAGATCCTTGGTTATCTTTTATATGAAAGTGATGTTGAGTTGATTTCATTAATTTCAGAGATTGATAATTTAGAAAATTTCATCGAACTTGAGCGTTTGCGATATGATAGAAAACTGGATTTTAAGTATCAAAAATTAGGATTGCCATGTGGGGCATATATTTCACCTTTAATCTTACTTCCATTTGTAGAGAACGCTTTTAAACATGGTCCGGCCAAAGAGGAAGGGAAATCTACCATTGATTTGAGAATCGAAGTAAGTAATAGTACCTTAAACTTTTCTATTAAAAACACATATAACGAATTTTCTATTGACAGTAGTGTAAAATCGGGAATCGGAATGAAAAATATTACGAAACGATTGGCATTAATTTATCCCGAGAGACATAAATTGATTGTTAAGAAAGGAGAAATGTTTGAAGTAGACTTGGAAATCAGATTATCATAAAGCCAATGAGCAGAGAAATAAATTGTATCATTATTGATGACGAAGAAATGGCCACAAAAGTCATTGCCAAGCATTTAGAAAATGTGCCTGGATTTAAAATTGTAGGTATTTTTCACAGTGCAGTTGAAGCCTTTTTGGTTATTGATGATTTACGTGTTGATGTCATGTTTTTGGATATACAAATGCCCAAAATGACCGGTCTTTCTATGCTCAAAATGTTAAAAAAACAACCTCTCACAGTTCTTACCACCGCTCATAGAGAGTATGCGCTTGAAGGGTTTCAATTGGAAGTGGTAGATTATTTATTGAAACCTATTGGACTAGACAGATTTCTTCAAACTATTAGCCGTATTAAACGCTTGGTGAATACCACTGATCAAATAACCAATACCGAAAAAGAGGAAAAAGAAAAAGTAATAGAAAACTCTGAAGCACTAGATCATGTTTTTATAAAGTCTGAAAGGTCCTTTCTGAAAATAGATTTTTCTTCAATTTTGCAAGTGGAAGCTATTAAGAATCATATAAAAATTGTCACTACAAAAGAGACCCATATAAGTCTTATGCCAATTTCTGAATTTGAAACCAAATTGCCTGCTCATGATTTTATTCGCGTCCATCGATCCTATATCATCAATATGGCGCATGTAAAACGTTTTGATAACAATAGTGTTACCAATGATAATGGAGTAGTTCCTATTGGTCGTTCTTATAAAGAGATTGCCAGAGAGTTGCTCACCAAAAGGTTAATTAAATAAACGTTAGATCAAATTACTTAACCATTCTTTAAACTGGTAGAAGTTTTGTGGTGCAACTCCATGACCTACCGGAAATTCATTTAATTTGGTACTAATACCTAGCTTTGCCAGGTGAGTAGGAGCATTTCGGGCCCATGCTACAGGAATAACCTGATCAACACTACCATGAGAACAATAGATATTTAGGTGTGAAAAATCATTACTTTGATAACCTTCCTTTAGAATAGCATCATTAATGTATCCGCTTAAAGCAATTACATTTTTAACTTTTGAAGGATAAGAAAGTGCTACCGAATAGCTTAAAATTGTTCCCTGGCTAAATCCTAAAAGCGTTACATTATCCGGATCCAGATCATAAGCTTGTATTGCTTCATCAATAAAATTGGCAATCTTATCTCGAGATTCTATTCCTTGTTTATCATCACTAAATTTTCCATCTGCAGCATCAAAATAGATTGCATACCAAGCATTTCCATAGGGCTGCATAGGGCGTGGGGCACGAACAGAGATAATAAAAAGCTCTTCTGGTAATTCTGAAGCAAATGAAAATAGATCATTTTCATCACTTCCGTATCCATGAAACATGAATAGTGCCGGAGTTTTCTCCTTTTTTATGGATGGTTCTTTAATGATATGGTAGAGGGACAATGTTTTTGTTTGCATAATTCTTTAATTCTTATTTTATAAAATTGAACCATTCTTGAAAATAGGGCCCCACAATAGGAACAGTTTTTTGTTCTTCTCTAGAAGCTAAAATTAATCCGTAGATAATAAGAACTATTGAAAAAAACCAAAATCCAATATGAACAAAAATAGAATTAAAGATTTCGGCTAGTGCTACTAGAAGATAGAACATAATCCATAGGCCTAATGCCTGCCTAATATGAAAGCTGGCAAACTGGTTTTTACGATCATGATTCATAAAAAAGGCGATTAATGTTCCAAAAATTGTTATGTAAGCTATTATTGCTGCTGTTTTTCCTTGTTTTGCATAATCCGATTCCATGATTTCTATCTTAAGATTAGAGTTGTATATGAAATAATTATAATTGGTTTATTTCAATACTATTTTTCCGTTTGCAGTAATTCCATAAACATGACCTTTTGTAGCTTTTCCAACAAAAGCACTATTTTTTGAGGTTGATATTATTCTATCCTCTGTAAAAGTTGAATCTCCTTGAGGGTTGAATAACGATAAACTTGCAGGGTTCCCTTTGTTTATTTGTATAGGTGCTATCCCGAAAATTTCTTTTCCGTGCGTCAATACAGAAACTGTTTTTTCGAGCCCTAAAATATTATTCAACATACCAAACACAGTTTCTAATCCTATAGTGCCGTATTTTGCAGCGTCAAATTCTACTTTTTTGTGTTCAATATCGATAGGCTGGTGGTCACTTGTTACCATATCAATAGTATCATCTTCTATTCCCTTTAATAAAGCATCGACATCTTTTTGTGTACGAAGGGGCGGTAATACTTTGAAATTAGCATCGAATGTGGTTAATTCTGAATCGGTTAAGGTAAGATGATGTACGCTCACACTACAAGTTACTTGTAAACCCTTTGCTTTTGCTTCTTTTATAAGAGCTACAGACTTTGCTGTAGATATTGTTGGAATATGTAATTTACCTCCTGTATACTCTAGTAAAAACAAATCGCGCGCTACTTGAAGTTCCTCTGCTAATGCGGGAATCCCCTTTAAACCCAAGAGCGTACTTTGTTCTTCTTCATTCATTACTCCTTTTCCGGCAATATTGTTTTCTTGCGGAAATGATAATACCAATCCATTAAAATTTTGTGCATACAATAAGGCAATTTTTAACAAATTAGGATTCTGAATTGATTTCTTATAATCTCCAAAGGCAACCGCACCTGCTTGTTGCATATCATATAGCTCTGCCAAATCTATACCCTCAGATTTTACCGTGAGGGCGCCAATGGGATGTACATTTGTAGCTTTGTTATGTGCTTTCCCAGTTATAAACCCTATAGATGCACTGGTATCTGTAACAGGAAGTGTATTTGGATTTAGTGCGATGTCTGTAAAACCACTTTTTGCGGCTACAGTGAGTCCATGATCGATAGTCTCTCTTTCTTCATAACCAGGTTCTCCAAAACTTACACTACTATCAAACCAACCTTGCGAAACATGTAAGTTATCCAGAATTATTTCTTTTACATTGTTTTTGGGTGTAATTTCTGTATTTATATCTGTAATTATGCCATTTTCAATAAGAACATCGACAGTTTGCTTATGAAAAGGAGAGGTAGGGTCAATTACAGTTGCCGCCTTTAATATAAGGTTCATTTGAGATATTTTAATAATAGTATTTCAATTAACAAGAACATCAGCGCAAAAATAACAAACCATTTCCAAAGTTCATTGATGCTAGTGTCTTCTTTTATCTGCTCAAAAAGTTCGGTAACAGAATCGTTAAGATTATAGCCCGCCATAACAGCATTATTATAATATTGCAGTTCACTTTCTTTGCTATCATAGTTATAACTCACGTATTGTATGATCTTGTCTTTATCTTTCAAGCTATAAATCCCTGCTTTGGTAGGAACTTCATCGGTTGTAATTCGAACTTTGGTAGAAAAACTTTGTTGTAACGGAATGCTGTTTTCTTGATCGGATGCCAAAGTTAATATACCGTCTTGTCCCAATGATATAGGCACTTCATAAGAATTAACCTGACCAATAGTATATGATATATCTGTTAATTCCAAACTTTGTTTACCTATATTGTATAAAGTAGGTACAATAAGCGGAGAGTTTTTAAAGTTAGAATTTTCATTATTAAACCCTGTAGTAAATACATACACCTTATTGGTTTTGTATAAAAAAGGATTGCCGTCTTCAAATGAAAGTATACTATTTGAAGCGTTGGACTGATAAAAGGTATTTACTTTTGGATACTGAAAATTGGTAATTCTTTTATCGAATACTCCCTTGTAAAGTGGATGCGAGAAATTTATTTTGGTAATCTTTTTTTCTTGAGATTTCAAAGCCAGAAGACCTTCTCCGGAAAATGTATTAATTAGTTGTTGATAAGACACCAAATCTCCTTTTTCTGAAGGAATAATACATATCGTTCCTCCTTGATCGGTAAACGGTTGTAAAGCATTAATTAATGATATAGGAACTTGTTTCACTTCGTTAAGGATTACCAAATTAGCATCACCTATATCATTATAATTTAATGATTCGATTGAACTACTGGTTAATTCAAATTCATCGGGGGTATAAATGCTTTTAATAAAGCTATCGCTAGCTTCATTTATAGCTACTACTTTTATCTTTTTTGGAGGGTTAATAGTAAAATATCTATTGTTATCAAAAGTAATGGCTGGATCTTCCAGGGTTACCCTCCCGTTTATGCCTGTATTTTCGTTTATACGAAATTCGGTAGTCGCAGAACCATTTTGAGGGATAGAAACGGCTGTTTTGGCAATTAGTTTATCATCGTCATATAGGGCAATAGAGGTATTGTCTCCATTGGCTTCAATATTACTTAAAAGCACTTTAAGTATTAGTTCATTATCTGTATTGCGTTGAATATAAAGACTATCTATCGCAAGATTCTGCTTGGTAACGGGTTGAAGCCGAACCAAATTAACCATAGATTTTGCTTCATCAGGCAAAGAAAAAGTTCCTTCTTTTTGTTGAAAGTCAGAAACCATGACCACCTGTTTTATACTTTCCGGATTTGTAGCCAGAAGTCGTTTTGCCTTTAGAAAAGCAGCCTGATAGGGTAATTGATTAGAGCTGTAGTCTAATTGAAGTAAATCATTTTGGATATCTTTCTTGGTAACATCAACAAACGTTTCTGTATTTGTGAATAAAGAAAAGACTTGTTCTTCTGACAGGTTACTTAATATTTCTTGTATTGCTCGTTTCAAAAGTGGACCTTTTGAACCTTTGGCCTGCATACTAAAAGAATTATCCAGATAAATAACAGTTTCGGTTTCTTTACCAACTATATCTTCTTTTGCAGAATAAGGTTGCGCAAAAGCAATTATAATACCAGCAAGCGCCAATAAACGAGCTAAAAGCGTAAGCCACTTCTTTAATTGTGAACTTTTGCGTGTTTGTATAGTTACAGCTTTTAAAAACTGGACATTGGTAAAATCAACTTTTTGGAAACGCCTTAATTGAAACAAATGAACTAAAACAGGAATGATCAATGCAAAAAGAGCGTAAAGAAATTCTGGGTGTTTAAACTGCATTCCTAATTTGAGTTTTTCAAATATACTATAAGATTTAAGAATTATGATTTACCTGGTATATATTTTTGGGTGTTTTTTTGATCTGTTTATAGTATCATTTTTAGAAAGCTCTCTTTTTAATCATTCCACCTCTGGTATCATTAATGCTATGCATTATAACAAATGCTTCAGGATCAATTTTTTCGATTTCATTATTTAGTTTGCTGATTTCCAGTCTAGTGATTACAGTATATACGATATCGATTTCGACCATACCCTCTGCAGTATGATTACTTTGTTTACCTTGATAAATCGTTACTCCTCGTCTCATTTTATCTATAATCATTGCCATAATTTCTTGATTAAATTTTGAGATGATTGTAACTCCTGTGTATTCTTCAATGCCTTCAATAACAAAATCCAAAGTCCTTGAAGCTGCCAGATATGTGAGCATAGAGTATAAGGCAGTTTCTATAGATAATAAATAGGCTGCTGCAGAAAAGATAATAACGTTAATTATGGTTATAGCATCTCCAACAGTTGTTCCAAGTTTCTTACTCATGAAAATTGCCAATACCTCAGTACCGTCAAGAACACCACCGCCACGTACCGAAAGACCTATGCCAGCTCCTAGAAAAAAACCGCCAAAGACAGATACCAATAATTTGTCTTGTGTAATTTCGGGGAAGTCAATTGTTAAAAGTGCAAGTGCCAATCCCGTTATAGCAAGGGTCGCCCTAATTGCAAATCTTCTTCCTATTACACGTAATCCTAAAAATATGAAAGGAATATTAATCAAAACGATTAAAATATAAAGTGGTATTGAAGTCACTTCAGAGATTAATAATGAAATTCCGGTTACACCACCATCGATAAACATATTGGGAAGCAAGAAACTCTCTAAACCAAAAGCAGCAGAAACAATACCTGCACTCATAAAAAAAGTGTCTTTCAGAAAGGAAACAACGGTAGATCCTAATGTTCGAGTAGGTCTTAGAAAACCCTTAGATTTGTTCGTATAAACCCATTCAGGTTTTTTGAACTTTTGAATAGAAAACGCCGTAATTACTCTTCGTTTCCAAATTGAATTCATAGCAAGTAATGGTCTGATTTGGTTACAATTAATTCATACAATAATGTATTAAAACATTAGTATAAAGCTACGTAACCTTTTTATTCTTCAAACGAACTTTAACAAAGGTTTGGGCATAAAAAAAGTGGGAGCAAAACTCCCACTTTTTAGTATTGTATTTCTTCTTTATTTAGAAGATATAATATCCAACAGAAACTTGGAATGTCGAGTTTTTTCCATCAACAGCATCAAGTACATCTGTTAAACCTAGATTATAACGTACTTGTCCAAAGAAACCACCAAATTCTACTCCAGCACCAACTGCTAAACCAAGATCAAAACTCTCTGCTTCAGCATCAGCCAAAAGATCTTCAAAATCATCTTTTACAACAAAACCAAACTGTGGTCCTGCCTCAACACTTGCAATACCAGCAAACTTAAGTTTTGCAAGAATAGGTATATTTATATAATCGATATCAACATCATCTATACCTTGAGCTGAATACAACACCTCAGGTTGAATAGCTAAAGTTTCCATAAGACTAAACTGAAGAACTGCTCCAATATGATATCCAGTTCTTGCATCGGCATCAAAATCACCAGTTAAATCGGCAAAGTTAAGCCCACCTTTTACACCAAATTTGATGTCTTGTGCTTGAGTAGTCATAGTAAAACCGATTACTGCAATTGCTAATAAAAATAGCTTTTTCATAATTGTAAATTTAAGGTTTGTTTAGATTCAAATATAGGGACTATTACCTTAATAAAAGGTTAAATTTAAAAAGATTTGGTTATTTCATCGATAAATTTTGGACTTTATCTTTTTGAAATATACTGTATATTCGCATAAAAACAGGAAATTATATTTCAAAATTGCAGTACGAATTTAATATACAGGTTTCTCCAGAAATAGCCGCCCATGAAGATCAACTTAAAATCCATGTAGGGGCCAAAAATGGTATTCCTGTTGCGGATATAAGACATGTAGAAATTTTAAAACGGTCTATTGATGCCAGACAAAGAGCAATTAAAATCAATTTAAGACTCAAAATATACGTTCAAGAGGACTTTGTTGAAAACACCATAGGCTTGCCGGATTACCCAAATGTTACCAACGCTCCTGAAATTGTAATTATTGGAGCAGGACCTGCAGGGTTATTTGCTGCCTTGAGGGCTATAGAAATGGGCTGCAAACCAATTATTCTGGAACGTGGAAAAGATGTAAGAAATCGACGTAGAGATCTTAAAGCTATAAACCGTGATCATATTGTTAACGAAGATTCTAATTATTGCTTTGGTGAAGGAGGAGCAGGGACTTATAGTGACGGTAAATTATATACCAGATCAAAGAAAAGGGGAGATGTACAGCGTATACTAAAGTTATTAGTAGGTTTTGGAGCCACAAATCAGATCTTGGTTGAAGCACACCCTCATATAGGGACCAATAAATTACCCGGAATAATAGCTAAAATAAGAGAGAAAATAATCGAATGTGGTGGTGAGGTACATTTTGATAGCCGAGTAGTCGATTTCAAAATCAAAAATTCGGAAATTAGAGATATAATCCTGTCCAATGGAAATGCAATAGCGACTAATAAAGTTATTTTGGCTACCGGACATTCTGCTCGAGATGTTTTTGAGCTTTTATACCAAAAGAAAATAGTGATAGAGGCAAAGCCTTTCGCTCTAGGGGTTCGCGTTGAGCACTCTCAAGAGCTTATAGATCAAATTCAATATAAATGCGAAGTTCGAGGACCATATTTACCTCCTTCACCCTATAGTATCGTAAAACAAGTGCAAGGAAGAGGTATGTATTCCTTTTGTATGTGTCCCGGCGGAGTCATTGCGCCATGTGCAACGAGCCCCGGAGAAGTGGTTACCAATGGGTGGTCCCCGTCAAAAAGGGATCAACCCACATCAAATAGTGGGATTGTGATAGAGTTAAGAAAAGAAGATTTTAAACCTTTTGCAAAGTATGGTCCATTGGCAGGAATGTATTTTCAAAAGAGTATCGAGCAACGAGCATGGAAAGTAGGAGGGGAAACACAAAAAGTACCTGCTCAACGTTTGGTTGATATGGTAGAAGGAAAGGCATCAACAAATCTGCCAGTCACATCATATAAACCGGGGCTCACTTCGGCAGATATGAGTATGGTATTTCCAAAGTTTATACATAGTACGCTGCAAAATGGTTTTAAAGCATTTGATAAAAGTATGCGTGGATATCTAACCAACGAAGCCGTTGTACATGCTCCTGAGTCTAGAACATCATCACCGGTAAGAATACCAAGAGATAAAATTACCCTAGAACATACACAGATTAAAGGTTTATATCCCTGTGGAGAGGGGGCTGGTTATGCAGGAGGAATAATTTCGGCAGCAATTGATGGAGAAAAGTGTGCACAGGCTTGTGCCGAAAGCATTAATGCAAAGGTATCCTAGCAACACTTTTTAATTGAAAAATCGAATGTGGTATATTTTTTTTCTTCTGAAGTTACTTTGATCGTACCCCCAAGTTTTTCTACTAATTTTTTCACAGTAGATAACCCTATTCCATTACCCTTATTTCCACTTCTATCAACTGTATCGGCTGTGGTGAAAAGCTCAAAAATAGTATCCAATTTATCATTTGGAATTCCCATTCCATTATCTGTTATTCTAAAATAATCAAACTTATCATCCCTAAAAGCATCAATAGTAACTACAATTTGTTCTTTATCATTATACTTGATACTATTTCCAATTAGATTAAAGAAAATCTGTTTCAATGCAGATTTGTTGCAATTTAAAGTGGGGTCATCTTCTGGGAAATGAATAGTGAAGTCTGGTTTGATACTTAGTAAATCCACAATTTCTTGTAAGAGTTCATTAAGTTTAAACTTTTCGGGTTTGTTATTTACAAGAGTTTCACTTTCATAATGAGCAAGTACGTCACTGATGTAACCGCTCATCGAAAAAGATGAAGCTTTAATATATTCAAAATACTCTAGGCTTTCTTCATCAAGTTTGTCATCGAGTAAAAGCTTCAACAAATCGGTAGTAGTAACGATATTTGCCAAAGGCATTTTTAAATCGTGAGAAATAACTCTTGCAAATTCCCGCAGGGCTTGATTTTTCTTTTTAAGCTTGGATTGCATCTTTTCTAGATCATTGTTCTTTTTATTAAGCTCAAAAAGAATAATGACTTGCCTGGCCAGTGCATTTAAAGATTCTATTTGCTTTTCAGACAGCTCTCGGGGTTTATCGTCCATCACACAAAGAGTACCCAATGCAAAACCTTCTTTATCCACCAATGGAAAACCGGCATAAAAAACAACCTGTGTATTTTCTAAGCAAATGATGTCTTTATTGAATCGTTGATCTTCTCTTGTGTCTGCTATTATGAGCGGGGTTTCGGGGTTTAAGATTGCATGAGAGCAAAGAGAATTGTTTCTCGGGGTTTGGCATATCTTATCACTTATACCATGTGTTGACTTAAACCATTGTCGATCCTTATCAACCAATGAGATCAAAGCAACCTTTGTATCACAAATATAGTTGGCCAAAGCAGTAATATCATCAAACTCCTTTTCTGTTTTAGTATCAAGGATGTCCAATGATTTTAAAGCTTCTAGCCTGAAGTCTTCGTTTATGGGTATAGCAGTTGATATCATTTGCCTCAAGGAATTGATTTGTGTACGAAACAATTCTTAATAAAATTAACAAAAATAATGCACTTATTAATAATTACTTATCATCACGTATTAATTTTGCGCCTTAACCGTAATTTAAGCAAAAATAAATGTTTTTGTGCAAGGATAACGTATAGTAATACTATAATATTATCCTTGCTATATGTATTGTTTGAGGTATTTTTAGATAATGTTAAGATAATTTATACTTGTAAAAACACAAAAACCGTACACAATTAATCTATACTCGTTAGTTTAGGGTCTGACTCATACTCCTCTGAAGGCCAATCTTCCAAAGATTTCATAAACGCTATAATATCATTTATTTCATTCTCAGAAAGGTGTAATGACTCTGCAGGTAAGGTTTGATATTTTTCTTCTATACCTATACCCGCGCCACCTCCACGATTGTAAAAATCCATTACCTCTTCAAGAGAGTTATATACTCCATTATGCATATAAGGGCTTGTTTTTGAAGCGTTTCTAACAGTTGATGTTTTGAAAAAATGCTTTCTTTCTTGAGTTTTGTATACATAATACCTACCCAGATCTGGGCTAATCTTTGCATTAATAGTATCGTTGGTTTCGGGAACAGCGATTAATTCAATTTCTGATTCTTTATAATCTGGAGGTACCGTACCATTAAATACCGGGGCAAAATGACATGTTGCACATTTGGCTTTTCCATTAAATAAATTAAACCCATTGATTTCACTCTGCGTAATCGTATTTTCGATATCATTAATATTACGATCAAATTTGGAATCAAAAGGCACCAAACTACGAATATAGCTCGCTATAGCATTTCTTATTTGGACATTTGTAACCTTTCTTTTTGGATAGGATTTTTCGAAATGGGCAATATAACTACTGTCTTTCTTTATTTCATTTTCCAAAGTTTGCAGGTCGGTATGAAATTCATTTTTGTTTTCAACTACCGAAATAATTTGCCCTTCTAAACTTCCGGCTCTTTTGTCATAAAAGAATGCCTTTTGTAAAGCAGCATATAACAACGTTGGGGAGTTGCGCGTTACCCCCTTACTTATTTTAAGACCATCGGTAAAAGCTTTTTTGGGTTGATGACAGGTTGCACAACTCATCTTTTTGTCTGAAGATAGCTTCGTATCATAAAATAATCTTTTACCCAAAGCAATTTTATCTGGAGTAGTTTGACCAGAGTTTCTGTCTGAAAAATAAGCGATATTGAACGTATTTTTTGAAAAAAGTGAAGTAGCATTATTTTTTATGGCCAATTCAAAAGGAAAACTAACTTTCCAATCGTTTACCACCTGATTCCATAGTTCTAATTGTTTGTGTGTATGATTTTTTATAAAATGATATCGGTCAAACGAATTAAAATCTCCAGATAAACTGTTTATCGAAGCATCAATTTCATTGTTTAGATCTTTTAACAATGTTTTGTCTGTAAACTGATTCTCAAACAGTTTTAAATAAGTTTTCAGGCTATTATAGACCGTTTTTGATTCTTCTAACGAGTTTTCTAATACTGGTGAATCGAACCCGGTAATTCCTGTTACGGCAATACGAATAATAGATTTTCTAAATAACCACAAGAAATGATATGTTTTGAGATGGCTAAAACTGATATTTTGTCGAATTAGTTTTAATCTATTCGATACAAGATTTACATGTTTGGTAACAATTTTATGATCAACAATTTCTGCAAAAACCTCTTCTTCTAGTACTTGATAACCACTAGGGTTTTTGATTTTAATATCAGTAAAATCTTCTTCTTCTATTTTTAGAATATTGGGTTGATTTAAAAAACCATAATTTTCGATATCGAGTGCAGAAAGAATAGGTTCTGTTTTTTTGAAATACTTTCTGGATTCTAAAAAGTGTTTTTGTGTCAATTCTTGATTTTCTGGAATACTATCCAAAAAGGCTATTGCCATTGAAATATCATCTATAAATTGCTCCTTCATAAGTATATTGAAAGATGCCTTTTCTGGTTTCGCTTCTTTCGAACATGATAAAATACTTATGACGACAAAGAGGCTTATCATAAAATAAGCCCCTTTGGTAATGTTAATTTTTTTGGTAATCATCATATGTTTATCTTTCTAAACCTCGAATTACATAAAGCATACTTCCTTCTTTACGGCTATTTACCAAATCAGGATTTGCTGTCGGATCTGTAAATGGCGTTCCATCTGGCCTTTCCCAACCATGGTTTTGGGTTATTAACAAGAATGTTTCATCTACTCCAATGGTTTCAGAAATATCGATCATACCTGTAAGCTCCCATGTTCTACTAGCTGATCCATATCCTAAAGACTCTGCTCGAACTTGATCACACTCTAAAACTGTTTTCAAGGCACCAGTATTTAGGTTGTATTGATATAATCTTGCATAGTGATTTGCTGCAGCTTTAGAAATACCGTTAGGATCTTCCTGGATATAGGCATAGTTTTCTGTAACAAGGATGTTATCGGGGCTGTGAAACGCTTCAGCTTTACCGCCCTCAACATCGCCATCAAGGATACAAATAATTTTACCGGGAGCTTTAGGATCTCTTGGGTTTAAAATTACCTTGTATATTCTTCCTGCAATAGTTCCTTTTCCAATCAATCCATCTTTTTCTCTACCCGTTACAGCAAAGTATAATTCTTGATTGTTGCTTTTAGAACCTCTTCTCCAGTCAAGATCTTCTAATCTCGAGAATCCCATTACGCCTTTTTCTTTGGCTTCGGCATCCAATAGGTCGATATCTCTTTCTTGTAATTCTACAAATTCCATGTCATATTCGACACCTTCTTTCATATCCACCTCATAAGTAATTTCTGGGGACGTAACTTTAAGTCCGTATAACTTACCACCTTCGAGATCACCTGTTCTTCCAACATACATTCCTAATTGACCAGAAGGTATTTCATTATTGCTATGATCATCTCCTATAAAAACAACTGTTTTACCTGGATATGCTCTTCTACTTAGGGCAACAGCATTTTCTGTAGACCATTGTCCCATGGCTGGCAACATTCTTGGAGCAGATGCCTCTGAAGCGTCTCTATAAGGGTTGGTAGCAAAAACTCCTTTAGAATTTCCTCCCCATTCTCCTCCAGAAAGGTATAATGGACCAAAACCGTGTACCATTGGAGTGATCAAGGAACCAGAACATTGCGCCGTATTTGCTGTAGCAGTAGCATTGAGTATATGCTCACCTTTTACAGGTTTGAAAGTTTCATCAAGAGTTATTCTGGCCACAGAATAATCTGCTTCTATATTATTGATCAATGTATAGGTGCCATTTTTGTTGCGCAATAAGCCTGCGCCATCGGCCATAGATCCATAAGTGAAGCCTGGTAAATAAGTATCCTCTGAAGAAAGAATATTATAAATTTTGATATCAGAAAATTCTGGACTCTTTTCTAATAAAACAGGAGAAATAGAGTGGTTTGCAAATTCAATTTGTCCCGTTGGCGGCTTTGGATTACCTGTAAAGTCATCGACGTCACATGATGCCAAAACCAATGCTGATGCCAGCGCACCTACAATTAAATAATTTTTCATGGTTGTGTGAGTTTTTTGTTTTTACAAATTTAACTCAGGTCCTAGGTGAACAACTTTATGAAGATGTTTTATGTTTATTAAAGAAATGTGATCCTAGTGTTTAGAATGTAAAGGGAATATTATTCTTTAGAATAAATCTAATTTAGAATTTTTCAAAAACGCCAAGGCCAAACAATGCATAATCATACTTAACAGGGTCGCTCGCATCCAATTGCCGTAATTTTGTATCAAGTTCGAGTAGTGCCTTGGCATCATTCTGTTTTCGTTTAAGGAGACCTAATCTGCGAGCCACATTTCCAGAATGAACATCTAACGGGCATGATAACTGGGCAGGAGAGAGGCTGGTCCATATTCCGAGATCCACACCAGGTTTAGGATCTCGCACCATCCATCGTAAAAACATGTTAATACGTTTGGCAGCAGAGTTTTTTAAAGGATCGCTAATATGTTTCTCTGTTCTTTTGGGGTGTGGGAAACCGAAAAACTCTTTTTTGAAATGATGTATGGCATTTTGTAGACTTTCTTCATGACCAAATTGAGAATAAAAGTTTTCCATATCTCCGTGCAGGCTATATAGATGTTTAAGAGCTACAATGAAGTAAGAGAGATCTATACTGTTGAAGGTTCTATGTACAAAGCCTTTAAGATTTTGAAGATTATCTTCGGTATGATTCATGACAAAGTCGTAAGGGCTGTTTCCCAAAAGAGCCATTAATTTATGGGCGTTGGTCAAGATACTTTTTCTATTTCCCCAGGAAATGGTAGCGGTTAGAAATCCAGAGATCTCGATATCTTCTTTTTTGGTAAACAGATGAGGAATTTGAATCGGATCGGTTTCTATAAACTTTGGCTGCTCATAAAAAGCAGCCTTTTCATCCAGAAATTCTTTAAGTTCAGATTTGGTTAACTTCTTCAATGGTTTAATCAATAATCTTTCCGTCTACCATAACTAGTTTTCTATCGGCCATATTGGCAAGATCTTTATTATGGGTAACAATAACAAAGGTTTGTCCAAATTCATCTCTAAGCTTAAAGAATAGCTTGTGCAGGTTTTCTGCGGCTTCACTATCCAAATTACCAGAAGGCTCATCGGCAAAAATTACTTTTGGATTGTTTATTAATGCTCTGGCGACTGCCACTCGTTGTTGTTCTCCGCCAGATAATTCACTTGGCTTATGATCATATCTATGAGAAAGACCTAGGAAATCCAGTAATTCTTTTGCTCTTTTTTCGGCCTCTGTTTTTGGTGTTTTCTTTATAAAGGCTGGAATACATACGTTTTCGAGCGCTGTAAACTCTGGTAACAATTGATGAAACTGAAAAATGAAACCCAATTGCTCGTTTCTGAATTTGGAAAGTTGTTTTTGCGAAAGCGTATTGATGTTTGATTCGTTAATTAATAAATTACTTTCTTTTACTTCATTAGCTCTATCCAAAGTTCCTAAAATCTGAAGTAGTGTTGTTTTTCCTGCTCCAGAAGCTCCTACTATAGAAACGATTTCGCCTTTCTTTATATGAAGATCCACACCTTTTAAAACATGTAATTCTCCGTAATTTTTGTGAATGTTACTAGCCTTTATCATTTACATTTTTCAATTGAAAAGGTGAAAATAATCAATATCATTACAATCCCCAAGATTATCCTTTAGAAGAATGTTTTAAGTTATTCACATCTAGGAAATATACAACTCTAAGTGATACTGTATGTTTGATAGGTTGATTAAAAAGGTTTTCAAGACTTTCGGTATAATCCAAAGCAGATAGTTCATCTTGATTAAAAATCTGATTACGATAGAGCAATGTAGCTACGCTACCGGGAGCAAACCTCCAATTGAAACTCATATCGAGGTTCCAGATATTAAAATTGGTATTGGGGTTGTTTTCTGACAGATCGTAATTTGTTTGAGTGCGAGAACCATCATCATTAAGAACATAAAAAATGTTATCAGAATAATCTGCGGTACTCCAAAAATTTCTAAACCTCAGGTTTATAGCTTTATAGGGATCAAAATTGTAGCTTGCACTTAGAGAATTCTCTATAGTTGTAATATCTCTTTGACCAAGAAAAACATCGCCATCATTGTTGTCGATGTATCCAAAATTATTATCTTGAAAAGAATAATTGGTACTCCAAATTAAAAGTAATTTATCAGAGAATCGATATCTTGGAGATAGGTTTACTCGATATGTTTTTTGCCCATCATCAAACCAATTTCGATAGAATACTCGTGCGTCATAGGCAAACTTTTTACGGTAATCTGAAGAAACCCATGAGTTGATCCCTAGGTTTTCACTATACGTTACAAATCTTCCTTGGACTCTTGGTTCAAAGTAATCATCGGTGTCTGTGTCATAGATCACAAAACCCCCAAACCCCAATCTTTCTTTGGTAACAAAGAAGTAATTGACTCCTATTTGATTCATGGTCTGCACACTTGGATCGTACAATCTACGATGTCTTGCAAATAGATTAACACGATATTTATTAAACCACCTGGATGGTTCAAAAATTTCATATGATGCATTTACTCGGAAGCTGTTAAAGTTGTTCCTGAAATTTACTCCCAAATCATTAATATCGTATGTCGTATTGGCCAGATCGTGACCAAAGCCATACCTGAAGTTTCCCTTGATACGATCAAAATCAATTTCTGAAGCAAAGCCTGTACTATTATTACCAGGTAAATTCACGTGGCTTATGATTGATCTACCAGTGAGCCGATAAGAGTTGGCCTTGTTGGCAAGGTTCCATACCAATCCAGTAGCATTGGCATCCCTAAAGTCACTTCCATTTCTTATGACATTGGTATTGATCACAGAGACGGATGAATTATTATTAAACTGCTGATCCAAAACGAAGATGTTATAGTTTGCCAAAGGTTCTACAACTGCTTTCCTAATATCACCAGTAATTGTATCAGTTATGTTAACTTCAGTTTTTTCGGTAATGGCATTAAAAAGTCCAATACCAAGATTTCCTTGGGTTCTTCCTGAAATTTTTAGAGCATTCAGGAGATTCACTTTTGAAGGAGAATCTTCAACAATTTCATTTTCGTTAAGGTATTCATCGGGCACAGAACCTGTAGGAGCATTTCCTATTCTTCTGGAAAAGAAAATATCCCCTTTATTAAACAACTCTGTACCCTCAGTAAAAAACTGTCTGTTCTCCCCAAAAGTTTGTTCGAATGGGCCTAAGTTTAATCGTACTTCATCAAAAGCTGCCTGTCCAAAATCCGGAATTAAAGTGGCGTCCAAAGTAAAACTATCACTTAAACCATATTTTACATCCATACCAGCACTAAAATCTGTTTCTGTATTTCCGTCTTCACTAGATACTAGCCCTTGTAAGAAAGGAAAAAATGTTAGTCTTACAGGTGGATCAATATCTCGTACACCTTTTACAATACCATTATATTGTGTTCTTTGTCCCACTTCACGATTTATAAAATTCCAAGAATGAGTTTGGTTACGATGTTGTAATCTCCTATAAAAGTTTATGCTCCAATCCTGTACATCAACTTCGGGAAAACGAAGCGCATTATAAGGAATTTTAAATTCGGCATACCAACCCTTTTCATCAAATGATACTTTTGCATCAAAAACAACATTATAACTGAAATCTTCATTAAACTGGTCGGCTCTTGCATCACCAATGGTTCCTGCACTGGTAATATAAAAACGAGTTTCATTAATGCCATCATTATAGGTATTTATGGCAATCGTAAAGTAATCTGCCTGTACAAAAACATCATCTCGTTGGCTAAACTGTCGAAGTACGTCATCTATTTGATCATCTAGTAAATATACAGCAAAGTAAACCGCTTTGTTGTCATAGGCCATTTTTAGTTCGGTCTTTGTACCGGGATCTATATCACCTTCATTTCCAGGTTCCCACATCTTAAAATTACCATAGGAAGGTAATTTTCTCCACACATCTTCATCTAGAACGCCATCGATCCTGGGAGGAGTATTAATTCTTTCTGCAATGATTTCTTTTTTTTCTTGACCAATAGCATGAGCAAATAATAGTAACCAAAATATGATACTAATTTGGGAGCATAATTTTGTATTCATATACGTGTAATAAAAAACCTACTTTTTTGTTAATTGCAAAACTAGACTTTAAAAAGAAACCGGTTACTAATGAAAAGTTAAAAAGAATTAATAGGGTATCCTATCTATGTATTTTCGTGTAAAAATCATATTTTAACATTGCTATGGAAGAAAATAATTTACAGACAGCAGTCTTTGCCGGAGGTTGTTTTTGGTGTACAGAAGCTGTTTTTCAGCGATTAGAAGGCGTTGCAAGTGTAATATCGGGGTATACCGGAGGAACTATTAAGAACCCGGCCTATAGAGAAATTACCACTGGGCGAACAGGACATGCAGAAGCTGTTAAAATAGAATTTGACAGTGATGTAATTAGTTTTGAGGAGTTATTAGAAGTTTTTTTCGTTACTCATGATCCTACTACTTTGAATCGTCAAGGGGCAGACAAAGGTACCCAATATCGAAGTGCAATTTTTTATGTTAATGAGGAACAAAAGACTATTGCTTACAAAATTATAGAACATCTTGACACAGAAAAAGTTTTTGATAACCCAATTGTAACAGAGGTTGCTCCATTGGGGCCATTTTATAATGCAGAGGATTATCATCAAAATTATTATAATCAAAACAGCACACAGGGATACTGTCAATTTGTAATTAATCCAAAACTTAGTAAATTAAATACTACTTTTAGAAGCAAATTGAAAAAAGAAATACAGAAATAATTGCTATGCCATACAAAAATTTTGAAGAGTATAATATTCGAGTTACCGATGGAGTAAAGGAAAAGTTTAGCTCAATAATTGAAGATTTGGGAGAAGATATCTCTAGAGAAGGAATACAAAAGACACCAGAACGTGCTGCAAAAGCAATGATGTTTTTAACCCAGGGATATCATCAAGATCCTGCCGAGATACTGAAAAGCGCCATGTTTAAAGAAGAATATGATGACATGGTGATTGTCAAGGATATTGAATTGTATTCGTTATGCGAGCATCACATGTTGCCGTTTTTCGGAAAAGCGCATATTGCTTACATACCAAATGGATATATTGTTGGTTTGAGTAAACTACCGCGTATAGTAGATGTTTTTGCCAGAAGAATGCAAGTTCAGGAACGATTGACACATGATATTCTTGAGTGTATTAACAATACTTTAAAACCAAAAGGAGTTGCAGTAGTTATTGAGGCTTCTCATATGTGCATGATGATGCGCGGAGTACAGAAACAAAATTCGGTTACTACAACCTCTGGTTTTAGGGGGCAGTTCGAAAAAATTGAAACTCGCAGTGAATTTTTAAGGTTAATTACAGCAGATCTTGGATAATTTTTTGGAATACTATTTGTTCTATTTATTGTATATTAAACCTTAACTGAATAAATATGGCAAAAGATAAGTACAAAAAATTAGGATTAAGTCTGTTGTTTGATGGATTAGGAATGGTAACTTATATCATTCCGGGAATAGGGGAGTTTGGAGATATCCTCTGGGCTCCATTATCCGGTTGGCTAATGACCAGAATGTATAAAGGTAATGTTGGTAAGGCAGCTGGTGTTTTTACATTTGTGGAAGAAGCTCTTCCCGGTCTGGATGTTATTCCTACATTTACTATTATGTGGTTGTATACTTATGTCTTCAAAAAAGAAAAAGTAAAGGATATCATTGATGTAGATGTTTCCTAATCCTTAAAGAAGCGTGCAAATCCCAATCTGCTTAACATCTTCTTTTCAAAATTCCAAAAGAAATTAAATTGGCCAAATAACCAACCAACAACTAACAACAGGACCTGGTAAACAGGAAATATAAGAAAAATTCTTACCGGCCAGTATATCCAACCATTTGTAGTTTCACGATAGAACCCCAGAAAATTAATTATAGGGTCGGATATGCGTGCAGCTGTAGAGCCAGTTATTGCAAAGGCAATAAAGATTGCAATTAATTCCCATCGATAGGTTACCTGCCATTTATGCTCTAAAACGTTGAAAAGTCTTAGGGTAATCGCTAGAAATACACCTGTAAAGAAAATAGTTATTGTGGATAGTAATCCTATATAGGCAATATCAGTTTGAGTAAAACCAATTGATTTTAAAAGATACTTGCTAATCAAATATCCAGAGAACAATAAACCAAGCAACCCAAGTAAAGGAAAAAATAATTGCCAACTGGATTGTATTTCCCAACGATCTTTAAATTTTTGCATGCCGCAAAAATACAATTAAAAACAAACTAAATCAATAATTGCCACCTCGGGATGCAATAAATCTTTGGTGGTATTTTCGTTCGAAAAACAAAAAATAGTTGTACAACAAATAGTTTACCTCGTAACCGTAATGAATCGTGGGTTCATAATTGATTTGCTGAAGATAAAGGTTAGGATTAAATCGAAATGGTTGTAAAACACGTTGATTAAACTCTGTCACATAAATACGATTTCTTGTTTCCAGAAATTGTTCTGAGTAATATCCTCTTGGTCTTTGAGTGGCCAACCATACATTAAACCCTGGTTCGATAATAATAATTTCATATTCCAGGCTATCATTGGCAATTCTTATAGTATCTGAAGCGGTATTGGTGACTGATAGGTCCATATTTTTTTCTTTGGTCGTAGCACAACCAAAAACCAGTATTCCCGATATTACTACATAAAAAAAGATCTTCATGATTTGTTTTTTGTTATTCCCATTTCTTCAAAATACAAAAAAGCCGAAGATTTACCTTCGGCTTTAACCATTATTTATGAGAGATCTTTATTTTCCAAATAGTCCGCCCAGTAAACCACCAAGGCCACCTTTTTTCTTTCCACTACCACTTAGTAGCATTCCAGCAACATCATCAAGAATACTTCCATCTCCATCGGCATCCAAAAAAGATTCGATTAATGATTGTTGTTGAGAACCCCTGGCACCGCCAGACATATTACCTAACATACTTGCTAATCCACTGGCATCACTAACATTATTTTGAGAAGCCTGTTTCCCCAATACGCCCATTAAAATTGGCGCAGCTACTTTAAGAATTTCACCAACAGATCCTGCATCCATACCTGTTTTTTGACTTAGTGCATTTTCTACAGCAGGCTGCTTACCGCCAAGAATATGGCCTAGTATTCCGGCTCCATCATTGGTTACGCTTTGATCTACACCACCTTCAAATAACCCTCCTAAATCGTCTAAAATACCGCCCGAATGTTTACTAGATAAAGCATTTAATATACCTGAAGCACCTTCTGGTGTTGATGCATTACGTTGCATTGCGCCCATAAGCACAGGCATAGCCATACTTAAAAGGTCCCCGGTTTTGCCAGTAGATTGTCCTGTTTGAGAACTAACCCCACTTATGATTTGTTTGCCCACAGGGCTATTTAAAAGATCTAAAATTCCAGACATAGTTTTATGTTTTTTTGATGAGTTCTAAAGGTACATTTTTTATATCAGGAATTGTTAATTCTACTTTGATTTATTTTGTTGAAAATAGGATGAAATGCAAGTTCGTTGGATGAATTACAAAAAAAACACTGCTCAAGGTACTAAAGCAGTGTTTTTGATTTTTTACTTAGAAAATAATAATCTAATTACCTTTTAAAATATTTATATACAGCATAAACTATAAGTATGGCAGATAATAGAAAAAAGAATCTGTTTAAATATATCATATCAGAATCTCTAAATATTTGACCAATTATTCCAAAAAACCATCCTAAAAGTAAAAAGATTATTGGTGATTTTGTTTTTATTTTTTTCATTAAAAATGGTTTTGTTCGCGAAAACATTGCTATTATTTTTTATCGTAATCGTAAAACGTATATTCACAGGATAGGAACGCCCAACCAAGTCCAGCAGGTCCTGCCAGAACTGTTGATATCCGATCTATTGGATTGGCCCAAGTGAAATTTTCATTAATATACGCTTCCATGCATCTATCTATGTAATTACCACTAGTTTCAGTTAAACCTGGCTCAGGATTCTCTTTATTTAAGATCAATTGTGATTCATCATTTTCAATACTATATTTCAGCCATTCAAAGTCAGACAATTCCGTTATAAGAAACTCTTTTTGAGTATTGGTCAATTCTGAAGTATTAGATATTTTAGTCTTTAAAGAATTCGATAAAGTCATGTGTTCTTCAAAACTTCTGTTATTGAAATTTGTTAAAAAAGTTTTGTAAATATCTATTATGTAGTCATTTATAACTAGATCAGCTTGTCTATTCGCTTGAAGTTCCTTAATATCTAAAAGATAATTTTTTAATGTTTCTATATTTCCATTTTTTCTATACTCTTTTATTGTTTTATAGATTTCCTTTCCTATAATACTTTTTTGATCTAGCTCAAATTCTTGATTGTTAAAGTTGCTTTCTTCATTATCAACTTCACAACTTGTAAAAGTAGAGATGACTAATACGGTTAATCCTAATCTTTTTAATAATCCAATACAATTTTTCATTCAAAATTTAATAAATGAAATGCTTTAATTGTTTTTAGCATTTCGGGTTAAACTTAACTTAATTATAAATTTGACGATTGTGATTAATCAAGTTAAAACTTTTCTTCTGGGATCAATTACTTCAAAATACTAATGATTTGATCTGCTAATTCTTGACCGATACGATCTTGGGCTTCACCAGTAGCCGCTCCAATATGTGGAGTAAGAGATATCTTATTGTTCATTAGGACTTTAATTGCCGGGGTAGGTTCGTCTTCGAAAACATCCAAACCAGCAAAACTTAATTTTTCTTTTTCTAGCGCTTCTACCAATGCAACTTCATCTACAACACCTCCACGAGCGGCATTAATAATACCCGCGCCATCTTTCATTTGTTCAATTTCAGATTTCCCAATTACATATTCTTTTTGTGCGGGAACGTGTAAAGTAAAGAAATCGGCATTTTTTAAAACTTCTTCTTTGGATACCGTTTTGATCTTGAAATTAAGTGACTGCCCATCAAAAAACTCCAGTGGGATCTCAACTTCTTCAATGAAAGGATCATATGCAACTACATTCATACCTACGCCAATAGCAATTTTTGCAGTGGCTTGCCCGATTCTACCAATTCCAATAACTCCAAGTGTTTTTCCTCTCAGTTCGACACCTCCGCCATAGGCTTTCTTAAGGTTTTTGAATTTGCTATCACCTTCTAAAGGCATGTTGCGGTTTGCATCATGTAAAAAGCGAACACTTCCGTATAAATGAGCAAAAACTAATTCTGCAACCGATCCTGAAGATGCTGCGGGTGTATTAATAACATGTAGTCCTTTTTCTCTTGCATAGGCCACATCTATATTATCCATACCAACACCACCACGACCAATAACCTTAAGAGTAGGGCAGTTGTCTATGATATCGGTTCTTACTTTTGTGGCACTACGCACAAGTAAAACTGATATTTCATTCTCATTAATATAATCTACCAATTGATCCTGGGCCACGGTAGTTGTTAAAACTTCGAATCCCTCTTTTTCTAATGCGTTTATTCCGCTTTGAGATACTCCATCGTTTGCTAATACTTTCATTATTAAATGTTAAGTTATAAATGTTAAGTTTTAAGTTGGCTTGTCTTAACAATTTTGGTTAAAATTTTTATTATTTTATTTACTTCGTCAAGAAGATCTGATAAATGAAAAACTATTAGATCACTTTCTTTTAACAGACGTAACCAATATCTTGTTTCTCTTGCTTCTTTTGAAGCTATCGCCATTTTGGCAATAAAATCCTTTTTCGATTGACCGGCTCCAGCTTCTGCAACATTTGAACCAATACTAGTTGCGGATCTTAATATTTGATCTGCAAAAACATACTCGTTTGCTTTTCTCAAAGCTTTTACTAATGTAATAGTCCTAAGTGCAAATTGAAAACTACGTTCTTCAATCATACTCTAAACATTTAAAACTTACAACTTAAAACTGAAAATTTGAACTGTTATGCTTTTCTTTCTAAATCTCCCATTACATCTACAAGAGCGGCTACACTTTCCATAGTCATTGCATTATACATACTTGCTCTATAACCACCCACGCTTCTATGTCCATTTACACCATTAATACCGGCTTCTACGCACATGGCATCAAAAGTTTCTTTAAGATCTTCATTCACCAATGTAAATGTAGCATTCATATTTGAACGATCCTCTTTGGCTGCGAATCCTTTAAATAAAGGGTTCAAGTCGATTTCGGAGTATATAAGTTTTGCTTTCTTTTCATTCACCTCTTCGATTGCTTCAATACCTCCTAATTTTTTAAGCCATCTTAAGGTTAACATAGAGGTATACACAGCAAATACAGGGGGGGTATTGAACATGCTTCCTTTGCCAATATGTACTTGATAATCGAGCATAGAAGGGACCTGTCTTTGAACTTTTCCCAGTAAATCTTCCTTAATTAAAACTAGTGTTGTTCCTGCCGGACCCATATTTTTTTGGGCACCAGCGTAAATAAGACTAAACTTAGAAAAATCTAGCTGTCTAGAGAAAATATCACTACTCATATCGCAAACCAAAGGTACGTTGGTGGTAGGGAAATCTTTAATTTGTGTTCCAAAAATGGTATTATTACTTGTATAATGAAGATAATCCAAATCTGCAGGAACTTCGTATCCTTTCGGGATGTAATTGAAATTAGCATCTTTTGACGAGGCAATTTCTATTACTTCACCAAAAAGTTTTGCTTCTTTAATAGCTTTCTCACTCCAACTACCAGTATTTACATATCCTGCTTTAGACTGCAACAAATTATATGCAGCCATAAGAAACTGGGTGCTAGCTCCACCTTGAAGAAAAAGGGCCTTATACCCTTTGCCTTCTAAACCCAATAATTCTAATGCCAAGGTTCTGGCTTCTTCCATAATATCAACAAAATCTTTACTACGATGAGAAATTTCAATAATAGAAAGACCAGAGTTGTTATAATTTAGTATAGCATCAGATGCTTCTTTAAATACTTCTTGTGGTAAAATGCAGGGTCCAGCGCTAAAATTGTGCTTTTTCATCAGTAATTTTTATTGTTATTAATATTCCAGTTATTGTATTTTTTTGTTTCCAAATTAGGAAGAAAAAAACATCACAAAGGTGCTAATAATCTTGTACAAATTCATTATTAAATTGATAAATTATTTAGCTGATTTTTATTAAAAATTCAATTATATCGATACCATCTGCATAATCCGAAAGTTTTGGAGATTGAGTTTGTCCAAAATCTACAGCTTCGGGTAAAAAGTCATTGGCAACGATACATTGTATCTTTTCTTGATCGGCTTCCAATTTCTTTTCTAAGTCTGTTTTAGAATCATAAGTCTCATAAAATAGTGTAGCAATTGGTGAACTATAACTTTGGTCTTCTTTGAGCATTAAAAAGCCATTTTCAAATAGTTTATAATTACTCATTAAATATACTGCCTTATTGTAGTCATAGTTATTGGCATATTTTGCACTATTAATTATGGTATTGTAATCATAAATCGCTTTAAAAAAGTTATCAAAATTGTATGCTTTGGGAATCAATAATTTTGAAACATTTCTACAACCTAAACCATAGTATCTAAAAATGTCTTGGCCTAGTGCATTAAGCTGTTCTGAAGATTCATTACCGTTTAAAACCGCCACAGAGTTCCTGTTTTTGCGAATTATATTTGGTACGCTACCAAAGTAGTATTCAAAATAACGTGCAGTATTATCGCTTCCTGTAGCAATAATAGCATCAAAATGTTCGAATTTTTCATTGGTAAAGGATATATATTTTTCAAAACGTGGCTCTACTTTGATAAGGTATGCTACCAAAAATGGTAACAGCTGATTATCATCTGAAGATTGCTTGATCATTATCTTATGCCCGGCAATAAGCACTGAAAGAAAATCATGAAACCCAACCAAAGGAATATTACCGGCCATAATTACCCCCACGGTCTTTGGAGATGTTTCTTTTAAAGAATATGAAGAAATCCATTGGTTTAAGCGCTCTTTTTTTAAAGCATCGCTCCACTCATTTAATGAAAAAAGCACATTTTCTTCTGTAAACCACCCATTATAGTGTACTGCACTGGTGATTCTATGCGACATTTCATCAAAAAAATCATCATTATACAGAACTGATCTAACTTTCTTATTACCAGTAGTTTTAAATTGATTAATGAAGTTTCCTAATTCAATAAAAGCGTTAATCCTATCATTTAATAACATCTCTGATTTGTTTATCACTAGTTTACGAGTTATTTTTGTGTTGCAAATTTAGAATAAAAAAGAGCTATGGCAATTATAATAACAGATGAATGTATAAACTGTGGTGCTTGTGAGCCAGAGTGCCCAAACACCGCTATTTATGAAGGAGCAGATGATTGGAGATACTCTGATGGTACCGATCTTGAAGGCGATGTAGTTTTACCTGGTGGTAAAGCAGTTAATGCAGAAGAGGCACAGGAACCGGTAAGTGATGAAATCTATTATATAGTACCCGATAAATGTACCGAATGTAAAGGATTTCATGAGGAACCGCAATGTGCCGCAGTATGTCCCGTAGATTGTTGTGTACCCGATGAAGATGTGGTTGAAACAGAAGAGTTTTTATTACAGAAACAAGCATTTATGCATAAAGAATAATATTGAATTTTCAATAGATCGATCAAGCCTGTCTTTTATGACAGGTTTTTTTATAACTGATAATTAAAAAAATGAAATTAAGACTTTTTTTGCTATTGGCGTTTTTCTCAATACTCGTAACCTCTGCCCAAAACAGTATTGAATTAACCACCGGAATTACTGTTTCAAAATTAAACTTTGAAGAAAATTTTCTTTTCTCAGAAGCTGAATCAGGTAGTAGTGTTTTTGTAAATCTTGGATATCAATATGAAATTGATAAAAAAGGAAAGATGGCTTTGGTCTTTTCTGCAGAATTTTTAAAGAGAAATTCTAGTTTGGTTATCCAAAATTCTCAACCCATAACAGGGTCTACCAGTATAAGGTTCATGCAATTGGGTTTTTCTCCCAAATTCAGATATTTTCTTAGCCAGAAAGAAAATGATTACAGAGTTTTTTTGGGAGCAGGCCCTTCTTTCAGGTACAATTTTGATGCTACCCAAAACGGTTTAGAAATTGAAGAAGAGAGTTTTGAGCGATTAGTTATCGGTGGTATCTATAATATAGGGTTGAATTACTACCTATCGAATAGAACCGCTATAATTCTGGAAACAGGTGTAATGAATGATTTTCAAAACAACTTTAAAGAGTTTTTTGCCATAAATGATAAAAGTAAATTTTTTGATTTCTATGCTAGAATAGGTGTTAGTTATCAATTGTAGAGAGTTTTAAAAAAACTGTCCTTCCCTGATTCATATGAAGATTACTTTAAAAATTGTATATGCCTTTTCATGTCTTTTTTTAAATTTTAGTATTTTCGCTACGTATACAACCTCAAATCAAAACATGAAATTATGAAGAAAGTTATCTTTTTTGTTTTAGTGGCAGTTTTTACCACATCCTCTTATTCTCAGTACCGTTGGGAAGTTTCTGCTGGTGCTACGTTCTCTGATCTTAGTTTGGATAATGTCGAAACTAGCAGAGGAACGGGCTTTTTTATTAATGCCGGTTATGGGTATGTAATGGGAGTACGGGCAAAAACGAGTATTGTCTTTTCATTAGATCTTTTGCAGCGAAATAGCGAAATAGAAAACCTTGGTGATGTAAAGATCCTTCAAGCGGGGATTACTCCAAAATTCCGTTATTTATTTGGAAGAGGTAAAGATAGGTTTCGTGCTTTCATAAATGTGGGACCTTCTTTTAGAGTAAACGCAAATGTAGACATTGCTGACTTGGAAGTGGATTCTGATGACTACGAAAATGTAGTAATCGGTGGAGTGTATGGTGCTGGTTTTTCTCAAATGATTGGAGAAATGTTTGATGTAATGGTTGAAGTAGGTGCCATGAATGATTTTGTTGATAATTTTAATGAAGAATTCATTCCTGGCGGAAGTAAGTTTTTTGACTTTTATGCAAGAGTAGGAGTACGATTTAGAATATACGACGCCAGACGATAAAATATGACTTATAAATTATTTTGAATCCTGCTTCGGCAGGATTTTTTTGTACAACTAATTTTAATTTTTTGTAAATTAGATACTTACAATAGGGAATTAGACATGCCAAACTGGGGATACATAGCAATTGTTGTTTTTGCAGTATATATTATTGCGAGTATTGCTTTGTATTATCTCCAGGAGTTTTTCATCTTCAAACCAGAAAAACTAGATAAGGATTTTGAGTTTCACTACAAGAATCAGGTAGTAGAAGAATATAACCTAGAAACAAGGGATGGAGCAATTCTTAATGGACTTCATTTTATAGTTAAGAATCCTAAAGGAGTTGTTTTATATTTAAAAGGGAATTCGAAAAGTATTAAAGGATGGGGAAAGTTTGCAGTCGATTTTACCAGGCACGGTTATGAAGTTATCATGGTAGATTACAGGGGGTTTGGTAAAAGTACAGGGAGGCGTTCATTTAAAGCTCTAAAAAGAGATTTACAGTTTGTGTACAATAGAATAAAAGAAAAGGTAGACGAAAAGTATATAATTTTGTACGGACGATCTATGGGATCTGGTTTTGCAGCCAAATTGGCATCAATTAATAATCCCCGAATGCTTATTCTTGATGCACCGTATTACAGTTTAAGCAAGGTGGCAGGTAAATTTATCCCATTTATGCCCGTTTCTCTTATTATGAGGTATCCAATTCCTACCTACAAATGGCTTAAATATGTAAATTGTCCAATCCATATAATCCATGGCACCCATGATCGGTTGATCCCGTTTAAGTCTAGTGTGAAATTATCGAAAATAAGACCAAAATTAACACGTTTATATACCGTCATAGGTGGTGGTCATAAAAACTTAAATAATTTTGAATCCTATCATAAAATGTTAGGTGAAATTATTAATTCTAAAATGAAACGTTTGGATCTTTCTGATACTAGTATTGGGGTAATACATTCGTCAAAAAAAGTCAATGCCTAAATTGAAAAAAATATTAGGTTTTGGATTTTTTGCCGTCTTGTTCTATAGTATTATCATTATTATTCTATATATATTTCAAGAGAATATTCTTTTCCAACCTGAAGAGTTATCCGACGATTACGTGTTTCAATTTGATCATCCTTTTGAGGAATTTTTCATAGAAACGGAAGAAGGGGTCTGCCTCAATGGGTTACATTTTACAAATGAAAACCCAAAAGGAGTGATACTGTATTTTCATGGAAATCGGGGCAATTTAAGGAGGTGGGGGGAAATTGTTGTTTTTTTTGCAAAAAAGCAATACGATGTGGTTGTAATGGATTATAGGAGTTATGGTAAAAGTAAGGGAGAGATCACAGAGAAAAATCTTTATAATGATGCCCAATTATTTTATAACTATGTTCTTCGTAATTATCCAGAGGATCAAATCACAGTATATGGTAGATCTATTGGAACAGGAATAGCGACAAAAATTGCTTCTCAAAATCAACCGTGCAATCTTATATTGGAAACACCGTATTATGATATCAAAGATATTGTGGAAAGTTGGTTTCCTCATTTTCCAACAGATGCGCTTCTTCGGTATAAAATCCCCTCAGGTAACTTCATACAAGAAGTTACATGTACAGTAACAATTTTTCACGGCACCAATGATGGAGTTGTTCCCTATAAAACTGGTACAAAACTGTTTAAAAGTATTCCAACTTCAAACAAAGAAATGATTACCATTCCGGGAGGTTCACATAATGATTTAATTGAGTTTCAAGTTTACCATGAAACTATTGATAAGGTGCTTAGAAATGCTTATTGATCTTAATTGCAAGAAGTCAATAACGCCTATTAATAAGAATTTAAAGCATCTCTGTACTCTCTTAGATCTGCAATATTTGTTTTATTAGTAAGACTTTTGGTAAGTGATATTAAATACTTAAGACTTTCTACTGGTTCTACGTTGTCAGCAGTTACATTTGCAGAGTCATCATCAACAGGTTCATCATCGGGTATCGGAATTAAAAAAGAATCATTCTCTTCGATATGCTCATATGTATACCTTAAAACTTTTACAACCAAAGGTATTTGTTCCTCTAAAGCGAATTCTCTAAGTTTCTTTAGATCGTCTATTAATGAATCAGTATTTATACCTTTTTTATCAAGGTCTGCTAGAATTTTATCAATTAATTTGATAGCCTTTTTATTTTCCAAAGGAGTAAAGTTATGTAATGAGTTAAATAATAATCACTGCAAATTTAATTTTTTCCTGTATTATGACCTTATCAATTGCTATTATTTATTTAAAGATTCTACTTTTTTTTGCTTTACAATTATTTAACAAATCTTCGTTTTTTAATTTAAATTATTGATAATCAATTGTTTAATATGGTTTATTTCAACAAATACTACTATTCCTGCTAAAGTTTGAGGTAAAACCGTAACCTAATATGCTCTAATCCTTTTTATCTTTGAAATGTATTCCAATTACAATTTTTCCCTTACTTTTTTTGTTTTCCCCAACACTTACCTCCTTAATCCTAAGGAGGTAAGTTCTTTTATATACCTATCTGTTTTAAAGAGTTTTTTGATATTCTTATACTTTTACCATATTAGAAAGCCATTTCTTTGCAATTAAATAATCGAATCCAAACCTCCCAGAACCAAGGACAAAATTATAGATGGATAACCATAGGAATCCCATGGCTGGAAGCATTCCCCATAATCCATCATTCCATTTTTGAAAAAAGATAGCGACCAACATGGTGCACATTATAAAAAAAGAGGCAATTCTGGTTTTTAGCCCTAAAGCTAGAAACATTCCTCCAACGGCTTCACTGGCAGCACCCATCCAAGCAAAAAACACCGGAAACATCGCAAATATCCCTCCATATCCTGCTACGTCTTTTGGAAACCATTCTACGACTTCAAAGAGAGTGAGATCCGGGGATCCGTTAGGGCTCCAGGGAACACCAAATTTACTTCCTCCAAAATTAACTGCAAGAAAGTATCCACATGCTATTCTAGGAAATGCAAATAGAAGATCTGTGTACCATGGTTTCATGATTACTGGTGTAATAACCTTTACAAGAATTTTTTTCATGATTAAGCTTTTAAATATTTTGTTTTCAAAAGTCAAAAATCATTGCGAAGGTTTCGCTTCAAAACAAAATAAGACGGCTCAAATTATAATTTGAGCCGTCTTATTTTTAGATTTTGTAAACCTATATAACTAATTTTTTGGTGCTAGTAATGCAATATCTAAATCAGAGTTAAAACTTACCTGATTATTTTCTACGATTGTTTCTGTATTAGAATAATGATCTACCAAAATTGTCCCTTCTCCAAATACGGCGTTAACTTTTATGGTTTTTTGACCTTTTGGGAGATCCAGTCCTACAATTACTTCATCACTAAAATCTTCTTTTTTATATTTTCTTGAGAAAACATAGGGTGACTTCGAAATCATTTTATGATTACCTGCCCCAATAGCAGGATGGTTTTTTCTAAATGTCCCTAGTTTTTGCCAGTGCGTCAATAGTGTTTTGAATTCTTCTTTTTCAAGAGCTTCCCAATTCATATATGACCTTAGGGTCGCATCTCCTTCGGTATCTTCAATGATTAATGGTCTGGCGGTTTCATCACCATAATAAATCTGTGAAATCCCCGGGGTCAATAAAAGTTTCGTGGCAGATTCATAAAGCCTTGTACGTTCCTTATCAAAAGGATCTCCATCATCGTGAGAGCTTATGTAGTTCATTACGCTTTTTCCTTTAAGGTTGGTGCCTAATATTTTACTGTATTTACTGAATAGCTTTTCATAATCATTTTTTGCCGCATCATGTTTAAATTGAAAATTGATAAGGTTATCAAAGCCATAGGCATAATAATCAACCTTTCTGTCTCCAAAATCGTAGTAACGTTTTCCATCAATACCATATCCATAGAGTTCACCCAGAATATAAAATTCATTACCATCTAATACCTTATCAGGATTTTTTGATTTCCATTCGGCAAAGGCGATTTTGGCATGTTTTGCAAGTACACTCCATGCCTCTTCTTCAACATGCTTAACTGTATCTACTCTATAACCATCAATTCCCAGTTCTCTTACGTAATCGGTGAGCCATTTGACAATATAATTTTTGGGTGATCGTTTTAATCCAGTTTTAGTGAAGAAAATATCCAACTCAGCTAATTCTATTTCCAATCTTCCTTCGGCTTTCCACTTATCCAAAAGTACTTGGGGTAATTCAACGTCTTCGTTATTTTCTGTCTTAATATCTGGAAGATTTTCTACGAGTGTACAACGTACCGCAGTTTCATAATCTTTATACGTGCATTGTGGTGAGGTACGTACCCAGGTATCTGGCCAAACAGGATCTTTTTTAGTTGCAGGACCAGTATGATTCATTACAACATCCATAAGAATTCGGATGTCATTTTTATGTGCAATATCTACTAGATGTTTTAAGTCTTTATAGGTTCCAAAGTTGGGATCAATTTTGGTCCAGTCTTTGGCCCAATATCCATGAAAAGCATAGGTGTTACCGGTTCCCTCATCAACGCTTTCATGAATTTGCTCTACCACGGGGTTAAACCAAATTGCATTGACTCCAAGTTTTGTAAAATAACCATCCTCTATTTTTTGAATTATACCTTTTAGATCACCTCCTTCAAAACCTCTTAGTGTCCCAGTTTCTTTCGTTCGATTTAAAACTTGATCGTTAGAGGTATCTCCATTATTAAATCTATCGGTAAGAAGAAAGTATACATTTGCAGCTTCCCATATAAAAGGGATTTCTTTTATCGAGGGCGTTTCTGTAGAATTTTCAATAACAGTTTTTTGAGGTGTTTTTTCTTTCTTTTCTGAATTACTCTTACAACCAACTACCAAGCAAAGCAACATGATTGTTGTAATTTTTATAAAATTCTTCATAAGTTTTAGTGGTTTAAAGTGCTAATCTAAAAAAACTTAAACAAAAATTGTGGAAACCCGAATTGCGAAATTCATAAAAATATGCCTATCTGGCACTATCTTGTACCTGAAGATATTGTGAAGGGGATAGGCTGGTAAGCTTTCTAAACACTCTATTAAACGTAGCTTTACTATTGAAACCGCACTCATACGCTATTCCCAGAAGTGACATTTTCTTCTGTTTTCCTTCATTCAGCATATTTTGAACTGCTTGAACTCTATAAGAGTTTATAAAATCATTAAAATTCTTTTGAAAACCATTATTAATCGTTTCAGAAAGCTCTTGTACTTGAATATTAAGCATTCTGGATAATTGGGTCAAATTAAGATCAGGATCTAAATACGGTTTTTCATTATTCATAAAGTTTTCGATAATGAGTTTGCGTTCGTTTAATTCTTTATCCGTTTTTTCGAGAACAATTTTGGTTGATTTTCTAACATTAATATCGAAGTTGATGTTACTCAGTGTATTCGTATTTGTAAAGTATCCTTTTATGCCAATATAAATGATTGCTACAGCAGAAAAAAATTGATACCACCAACGCTGTGTCCAATGTAAATCAATGATAAGATTTCCAATAACATTTTGAAAAACGCTGTAGAGAAACAGGAAAGCATAAATGAATAAGAAATTACGTATCCAATTGAGCTCAAGCTTATACGTATTGGAAAAAAACTGCCTAATTTTACTTTTATAGTGGTAATAAAGCTGAAAAGTGAATGCCAAATACAACAGCATTTGTAGGTTTTCAATAATGCCAACAAGAGGTTGTACATATTTTTCATCCAAATTAAGTTTAAGATATCCATTTTGGGTTTCATTGAACCCAGGTAATGAAGCATCATAAATAAAAATTATGATTTTGTAAATCATAAAAATTAAGACCGGAACAAAATGTAGAATATCCTTTTTTACAAATTTGAAATTAATAGTGGTAATTGATTTTACATAAAAAAATAATAATGGGCCAATTGCCAATGTAAGGGCAATTAACCAATAGTTGATTTTGGTATTTCTATAAGTATCATACCAGTCCATAAAACCTATTGTATACGTTGTTCTGTGATAGCCTGTTATAAAAATCAATAGTGCGAGAATCAATGCAGGTATATATTTATTTTTGAAGTATCGGTGCAATAATAGAAAAGCAAATATAAAAGCTTGTAAAACGAGTAGCAGAAGAGGGGTGCTGTATAGATTAAAAGAAGGAAATTCGAATAGTAATATAGAACTCATATTGCTAAGTTAAAGAATTGAAAGAATTAATTTTTATTTTTTTTTTATTCAAAATGATGTTCCTTTGAATTCAAAATTGTCTTAAATGAATAAAATAAAAGCTTGGGTTTCTACAGCTCGCTTAAGAACACTGCCTTTATCGGTTTCAGGCATTATCGTTGGATCGGCATTGGGACATAAAAATTTTATCGGTACCACAGTATTTTGGTTAGCTATTGCAACGACCTTAGGGTTACAAATACTTTCCAATTTTGCCAATGATTATGGTGATGGTGTAAAAGGTACTGATAATGAGGATAGAATAGGGCCAGAGAGAGCTTTGCAAAGTGGTATAATTTCCAGAAATGAAATGAAAAAAAGTATTATCCTCACATCAATATTAACCTTGGTAGTTGCCATAGCTTTGATTTATGCTGCTTTTGGGAAGGAGAACTTTCTATATTCCATATTTTTCTTTGTTCTGGGCGTAATTGCAATAATAGCTGCTATACAATATACAGTAGGAAATTCGGCTTATGGGTATAAAGGGTATGGAGATGTATTTGTTTTTATCTTTTTCGGATTAGTGAGTGTAGTAGGGTGTTACTTTCTTTTTTCAAAACAATTAACCGGATCGATTTTTTTACCAGCAATTACCATTGGACTTTTAAGTACTGCGGTTTTGAACCTCAATAATATGCGAGATCATGATAGTGATAAAAAGGCTGGCAAAAATACGTTGGTTGTAAAACTTGGAGTTTCAGCATCCCGAAAATACCATTTCATATTAATCTTAGGCGCTATGTTGGCTATGTTTTGTTATGGACTAATACTATACGAAAAACCAATAAATCTATTATTTGTAATAGCTTTTATCCCTTTAATTGTTCATTTGCGTAAGGTGTCAAAAGTAAAACAACCAAAATTGTTGGATCCAGAACTTAAAAAAGTAGCTTTAACAACATTTTTACTATCAATCCTCTTTAGTCTGAGTCAGATTTTATAATTTTCGGTAAGCAAATCATAATTATCTAACTCATGAAAATCACTTTTTACGGTCAAAATACTTTATTAATAAAGATAAAAGACATTCATATACTAATCGATCCTTTTATTTCGGGTAATCCTCTTTCAAAGGATAAAGTAGATATACAATCGATTGAAGTCGACTATATTTTGCTTACTCATGCGCACTTGGATCATGTATTGGATGCCGAGACTATAGCCAAAGCCAATGATGCTACTATAGTTTCAAATTATGAAATAGCGATGTACTATCAGAAAAAAGGACTGCAAGTGCATCCAATGAACCATGGTGGTAAATGGGATTTTGACTTTGGACGTGTAAAATATGTAAATGCGGTACATACCAGTAGTTTTGATGATGGAACCTATGGAGGACAACCAGGAGGGTTTGTGATTGAAGGAGAGCATAAAACTATTTATATAGCGGGAGACACAGCCTTAACCATGGATATGAAATTAATTCCATTAAGTACCAAGTTGGATCTGGCAATCCTACCAATTGGTGATAACTTTACCATGGGAGTTGATGATGCTATCATTGCAAGCGATTTTGTTGAATGTGATAAAATTTTAGGAGTTCATTATGATACTTTTGGATATATTGAAATTGACCATGACGAAGCAAAACGTAAATTCTTTGAAAAGAACAAGGACTTGATGTTGTTAGAAATAGGAGATAGTCTTGAATTATAATGAAAGCTACCTATAGCCAATACACTCTACACTTCAAAAGACCAAGTGGTACCTCTCGCGGTGTTCTTAATACCAAAGAAACCTGGTTTATTAAAATAACAGATGGTTCTAGAATCGGTATCGGGGAATGCGGAATTTTGCGCACCCTTAGTATTGATGATCGACCGGATTATGAAGAACAACTTCAGTGGGTTTGTGAAAATATTCATCTTGGTGCAGAAAGACTATGGGATCAACTTATAGAATTTCCAAGTATTCAGTTCGGGATAGAAATGGCTTTTAAATCATTAGAAAGTGATTCTCCTTTTTTATTATTTCCTTCATCTCTTACCAGAAATGAAGATGTCGTTCCGATTAACGGTTTAATTTGGATGGGAGATAAAGAATTTATGAAAGAACAGATCGAGGATAAACTAAAGAATGGTTTTAAATGTATAAAAATGAAAATCGGAGCCATTGATTTTCAAACCGAACTTAATTTATTAGAAAGTATTAGGAAACAATTTTCACCTGAAATGATTGAACTACGTGTAGATGCGAATGGAGCATTTTCCAAAGAAGAAGCTCTTTACAAACTACAACAACTTTCTGAATTTGATTTGCATAGTATAGAACAACCGATCAAGCAGGGACAGTTTAAAGAAATGGCAGAATTATGTGGCAAAACACCATTACCAATTGCTCTTGATGAAGAATTAATAGGAGTTTTTCATGTAACAGAAAAGAAAGAATTACTACAAACAATACAACCACAATATATTATCCTAAAACCAAGTTTGATAGGAGGGTTTAAAGGAACAAAAGAATGGATCGATCTGGCAGAAGATTTAAGTATAGGTTGGTGGATTACTAGCGCATTAGAAAGTAATATTGGTTTAAATGCTATTGCTCAATATACCTATACCTTACAAAGTAAAATGCCGCAAGGATTAGGTACAGGAAGTCTTTATACTAATAATTTCCAGTCTCCATTAAAAGTGTTAAATGGTGCATTATCCTATGACTATAACATCGAGTGGAACGTAAACTTTTAAATTAAACAACTTAAATAGATATGTATATAGCGCAAGGTAAACAAGGAAAATTAGGATTATGGAAATACATCCCAATTCCATTGATATTTGTTGCAATTCTTGGGTTGCAATATTTGGTAATGACATTATTAAATATTGATACAGCTGCGCTCATGGAGAAAGAAATCCTTGAAAGAGGTAAGAATAGTGTATTTGTGGAAGGAATGTTATTTATGGCTGCTTTTCTTATTGCTTTACTGTTTTGGGTGAAATATGTGCATAAGCAGAGTATATTGTCATTAACAACAAGCAGAACTGAGGTTGATTGGGGTAGGATCTTTTTTATTTTCGGTTTAATGTCTTCATTCATTATTATTTCTACCCTACTGGTGTACTTTTTGTATCCCGAAATTTATGAGATTAACTTTGAACCCGTTCCCTTTTTAATACTTGCGGTTATTGCCGTTTTACTTGTGCCGTTACAAACAAGTTTTGAAGAATATCTATTTAGAGGATATTTAATGCAAGGATTAGGTATAGCTACCAAGAGTAAATTATTTGCTTTATTGTTTACTTCGATATTGTTTGGGGTTATGCATATTGCAAACCCTGAAGTGGGAAAAATAGGACCTATTATTATGGTGTATTACATAGGTACAGGTTTGTTTTTGGGAATAATTACATTAATGGACGAAGGTTTAGAACTTGCATTAGGTTTTCATGCAGCAAATAACTTAGTGTCGGTTCTTTTGGTCACTGCAGATTGGACTGCGTTGCAAACTGATTCTATATTTATAGATGTATCAGAACCGGATTCTGGTTATCAGGTTTTATTTCCTGTGCTTATTATTTTTCCTATCTTCTTATTTATTTTATCTAAAAAATATAAATGGACCAATTGGAAAGATAAGCTATTGGGCAGCGTGAATTAATAATCTATTTGTAATGTACTTTTTACAATTTGATAACATGTATAAAGGCGATAAGATAGAAATTTGGATATGCAAATCATGAATACACCTTATATCCCTGAAATACACGATAAATTTACAGTTAACAATAAAGAGGTAAAAAACCCTGAAAACCTTAAGTTGATTGCCCACGGTTTTATTCGTGAAGGCGAAGTATATGAACAAGAAGTAGGACATTTTCTCGTAGACTGGCTTAATGATAAAGAATACATTATAGTAAAGACCTCTGGTTCTACTGGGAAACCAAAAAAAATTAAGGTACGTAAAGAGCACATGATCAATAGCGCAAAAGCTACAGGTAAGTTTTTTAAAATTGAAGAAGAAACTACTGCATTACTATGTCTTCCGGCGAATTACATTGCTGGAAAAATGATGTTGGTGAGAGCTATGGTACTAGGTTGGAAAATAGATTTGGTGCCACCGAAAACAAATCCATTAGATACACTCTACAAACAATATGATTTTTGTGCAATGGTTCCGTTACAGTTGGATAATTCTGTTAATAGACTGCATTTAATTAAAAAGCTTATCGTTGGTGGTGGTCCGGTCTCCGAACATCTGAAAGAACTTATACAAGGAGTCAAAACCAAAATATTCGAAACATACGGAATGACAGAAACGGTCTCGCATATAGCAGCTCGAAGAGTAAACCCCAAAAAAAAGGATAAAAGAGAAGCACGTTTCTTTAAAGCATTACCTAATATTACTTTGGGCACAGATGATAGAAATTGCCTGGTGATTAAAGCACCACAACTTAATAATGAAACGATCATTACAAATGATGTTGTGGCTTTAAAAACCTACAAAAAATTTTTATGGAAAGGTCGCTATGATAATGTAATCAATAGTGGTGGAATCAAATTGCACCCCGAAGAGATTGAAAGTAAATTACAATTACTAATTGGTCATAGGTTTTTTGTTACCAGTATACCTGATCATGTATTGGGAGATAAATTAATTCTAATTGTAGAAAGAGATTATGACAAAATTGAAAAACTTGCTCTTCAGGAAGGTATAAATAATCTTAAAATCCTTACCAAATTCGAAATACCAAAGGAAATATACTTTCTCCCGCAGTTTGTTGAAACTGATAATGGAAAAGTTCAGCGAACAAAAACTTTGGAACTTGTTAAAGAGAGTTATCTATAATTAAAATAAAGTTTGTTAAGACTATAGTATACAAACTAACCTGAATCTCTTTTTTGTATATTTAGTACTATGAAGAGGTATTTAACTGTTTTATTTTGTCTGTTTCTGGTCAATCTTATTATAGCCAACACATCTAATATTCCCGAAAAAATTGCCATATATTGGGATGCTTCACTTTCACAAAAAGATAAAGATACCAACAAAGAGTTCGAATTTCTGGATGCTTTTTTCAAAAAACACCCCAATGTAGATTCGAAACTTTTGGTATTTAATACCAAAATGCTGGTTAATGAAACGGTATCGATACGATCATCAGACTGGAGTTTGGTGAAAGAAAAACTTAAGGCTATAAAATACGAAGGAACTCTTGATTATAGCTTGATCAATACCAAAATTGATGAAAAGCTTTTATTGTTATTTACAGATGGGCAGGGATATTTTGGTAAATATAAAAGGAATTTATATGGTCCCAAGATTATAACCATTAGTAGTGCTAAGAAAATTGATAAAAAGTTTCTTCATGAAACGTCCTTTTACAGTCTGGGTTATCATGTTAACCTATATGAATCTAAGGTTTCTGAAGCATTACAGGCTATTGAAAATGATACTAGATTACCAAAACTTGAATTCGTAACTACAGGAACCAATACTACCAATAAAAACTATATTCAAGGAGTTGTAACCAGCCAAACTGACGTTTTATCTAATGTTAATGTTCTTGTAGAAGGTAAAAATAGGGGAACTATCACCGATGAATCGGGGCGTTATAAAATAGCGGCACAATCAGGGGATGTATTGGTTTTTAGCAGTGTTAATAAAAAACAAGCCGTAGTTGTTGTAGAGAATAATGAAGAGTTTATTGATGTGGTACTTACCGATAAGGTAAATGAACTTGAACCGGCAATCTTAAAATCAAAAGCCAAAGATAAACGACAAATGATCGAAATAGATGGCCGATTGGTTAACAAAGATGCTATTGGTTATAGTATCCAGAGTATCGGTACTGATGAAATAAGTCCAGATGAGGTTGATTTGGGCCAAGCCATGGCTGGTAAGATTTCTGGTGTACAAATGGGAACAAACCAAGACCCTGGTCAAATGGTTATTAGAGGGATGAGTTCTTATTTATTAACTAATCACCCAACAATTATAATTGACGGTACTCCATTGCCAAGAAGTGACTTGGGTGTGGTGGCAATTGGTCAGCCAAAATTTGGTAAGGCTGATTACGATTTTATAGATCCCAATATTATTAAAAGTATTACTGTACTCAAGGGTTTGGCAGCGACCAATCGATATGGTCAATTAGGAAATAAAGGAGTGGTAATAATTAAAACCAAATTAGGAAACTTTGGTTCTTTTTCTAGTACTGAAGAAGAGTCCAAAGATCCCGCAGATGTCGAATATGAAACCTTTAAGCGCCCTTTGGTAGTTGCAAAAAACCGTAAGTCAGAATATGCAACAATGCTTCAACAAAAGACCAATTTTGATGAAGCCTATGCTGCATATTTAAACATGCGTGATTTTAATATTGATAATGTTAGCTTTTTTGTTGAATGTGCCGACTACTTTTTTGATAATGACCAAAAAGAAAAAGGGATTCAAATATTATCGAATCTTATCGAGCTGTTTCCCGATAATACCTCTGTGCTCAAGATTTTGGCTTTTAATCTTGAAAAAAGAGGTATGTTTGATTTATCTGGAAAAGTTTACAATAGAATTATAACTCTTTCACCCTCACAGTCACAGGCTTATTTGGATCTGGCAAACAATTATTTTCAAGAGCAAAAATTTCCTGAATCTTTAAAACTCTTCAAAAAAATAACTAGGAATAAGGTCAGTAAAATAAGCACCTTTAATGGATTAAGACCGCAAATCGAGAATGATTTCAAGAGCATATTATCACATAGAAATCAACAGTGGAATGTAAGAAACATAGATTCTTACTTTTTTATGCTTCCCAAGTATGATCTTAGGGTAGTTACCGAATGGTCGCACCCGGCAGTAGAGTTTGAAATGCAATACATAAACCCGAAGAAACAATATTTTACACTCAGCCATACCAAAGAGAAAAATGAAAAGACTATCAATCAAGAATTGAAAGAAGGTTTTACGTCAGAGGAATATATTCTCTCAAATATTGATGAAGGAGAGTGGTTTATGAATATTAAAGTTCCCAAGGGATACAAACCTGATGTAAAGAATCCAAAATTCCTTAAGGTTAAAGTATTTACAAACTTCGGTTCTTCAGAACAGAAAGTGCAGACACATCTCATTAATTTGGATAGAATATCTTCAGAAAAGATATTTTGTTCTTTCTCTAGGTAAATAGAATTAGGTCCCATACTTTTTATTTACCTTTTTACGCACTCAAAAGAGAGCTTTGTTCATTACCCATTGTTATCCCTTTTTATAGTTAGTGGTTTTTAATGATGTAGTTAAAAGTTACTAACTATGAAACTACTCAATTACTTTGTGATGTTTTCCTTTTATAGTAGTTTCATATGCATAGTAGAAATAATGCAAGCATGATTTTATTTAGACTAATAAGTTATTCTAAGAGTATAAAATAGGGTGGTTATTTAATTAGTAATAGACACCGGCAAAACATTGCAGTTGTCTATTTTTTGTAATACATTTATTTATACATTAATAAACACCAATCGTCTTATAAGACTTACCATGAAAAACTTTTTAATTACCCTATTTTTAATTAGTTACTCTCTTCAAGCACAAATTCTTCCCCAAAGGGAAAGGGCAGTGGCAATCGATATGATTCTGGATGATCGTTTTAACAACCTTCTTCCTAAGATAATGGACCGAACTGGTTTTGATATGTGGATCTTGATTTCTCGAGAGTACAATGAGGACCCGGTACTAAAAACAATGTTACCTTCGACCTGGTTAAATGCCAGAAGAAGAACTATTCTTGTCTTTTATAGAGATAAAGAAAAAAATACAATCGAAAAATTGGCTGTAGCGAGATACAATGTAGGCAAAAACATTGATTCTGCTTGGGATAAAGAAAAACAACCCGATCAATGGAAAGCCCTGGTCGATATAATTGCTCAAAGGAACCCTGCTACAATCGGGATCAACTATTCTGAATATTTTGGTATAGTAGATGGAATTGTAAAAACAGATTATGAAGCTTTTATGAATGTGCTTCCAGAAAGTTATAAGCCCAAGGTTACCTCTGCAGAAAAATTGGCAATTGCTTGGATCGAGACTCGAACTGCACAGGAGATGGAAATATATAAAGAGTTGGTGCAAATTACTCATGATGTTATTGCAGAAGCATTTAGTACGTCGGTCATCCAACCCGGTACAACTACTACAGACGATGTCGTGTGGTGGCTACGCCAAAAAGTTACCGATTTAGGATTAAAAACATGGTTTCATCCGACGGTTGATATTCAACGTAGTGGTGAGGCTTTACAAAGTCATATTGTTTCTTTTTCTAATCGACCTAAAGACAAAGTGATACGTCCTGGAGATCTGATTCACTGCGATTTTGGGATAACTTATTTGAGATTGAATACAGATTGTCAACAACATGCCTACATATTAAAGAATAATGAAACTAGTCCGCCGGAATTTTTAAGTAAGGCATTTACTGATGGAAATCGTGTGCAGGATATTTTTACTTCCAATTTTAAAACTGGAAAAACCGGAAATGAAATTTTATTGGAGTCTCTCGAACAAGGTAAAGCCGAGGGTTTGAAACCGGCTATTTATACACATCCTTTAGGTTTATATGGACATTCTTCGGGCCCAACAATTGGTATGTGGGATTCGCAAGGTGGTGTCCCTGGACCTGGAGATTATCCTCTTTATGAAGATACTGTGTATGCCATAGAATTGAATACAACGGTAACAATTCCTGAATGGAAAAAAGATATACGGATCATGTTAGAAGAAGCTGGTTTTTGGGGGAAAGAAGGATTTAGATATGTAAACGAACGTCAAACAGCGTTAATCACCATTCCAAAACGAAACTAGTGATATAACATCGCCAAACAAATAAGTAACGTCATTTTTATATAAATGGGAAATAACTAAATAGAGTTATAGTTAACCCCAGTATTAGTTTAAAATACTGGGGTTCTATTTATTAATCCATGCGATTCCAACTACTATTAGCGTCACCTCTCTTCACAGCATATCTATCTAGACTTACCAAATTAGCTCCGGCACCTCTACAATCTGGAAAAGTATAGAAGAAACTGGCATAAGGTAACCAAAAATCAAAGTCTGATTGAAACTCAAGATACTCATCTTGAGTGAGATAAATAACGGGTTGATTTGTATTGCCATTGATATTTGGTAATTCGGTAATGACTCCTGTAATTAAGTTAAGTAACATTTGAACATCAGCCTCTTCGATACGGCCGTTCGCATCAACATCAGAGGCTGCATATTGCCATAATTCATCAAATTCTATATTTTGATTGATATGATTTAAGATGGTGATAGCATCTGCAATAGTAACTCCAGAAATCCATTCGGAATAAGCGAAATTACCATCTTTTTTCCTTTTATGATAATAACACACAGTTCCGCTATCTTGTTCAATCACAAAATTATTATCTAAGTAAAAAGGGGAGAAGGTACTTATACCTGCTGTAGCAACACTGTCTTTTACTATTTCGACCAAAGTGTTACCCAGATAGGATCGACTACCATCTTGATTGATTACTTGAATTTTACCAAAAGTAAGTCCGGATGGGTTTTTGGATTTATTGTAGATTTCTGGAGTAAGATCTGGATACTCTATTGCTTCCTGTTTTTCCAGATCTTTATGTTTCGCTATCATACTTTCCATAACTTCTTTTGGAGCACCTATAAATTCTCTCCAATTCTCGGGTGTGAATGTTTCCGGATAGTTTTTTGCGTTTTGTTGTTCTGGAATAAACTCTTCATTGTCAGAGCAGGAAAATAGTAGAGTGAAAAAAACAACAGGAATAAATTTATATATTGATTTCATTGTAGGATGATTTATATGATTAAAATATTATTGTGATTATTGACAAACCTCAGGAAAGTCCAAGGCTACATTATTATATGTTGTAGCGATAAAACGAATATCTGATCTTCCAAGGTTTTGGATTTGTCCATATGCAGGTCCGAAATTAAGCCTTGTGAAAGCCGTGGGCCAAGGACCATCTTCATTTGGGATAATTCTTATTCTGAATCGATCGCTGTCAGAAAACTCACTTCCCAAAGTATAGAAGGTGAAGTTTTTATTATGTTCTACATTTAATTGAATTACTTGAGTGCAAGAGCCCGTTCCGTTGGGACAGCGTTCTAAAATCAATGTACCCGTTCTAGACCCAAATTGATGATCACCAAAATCAAGCGTAGAAGTTTGACCAAAAATTACTTTGCCTTTGAAACTGTTACAATAGCCAAACCACTTGGATTGAGTTATACTGGTGTCTTCTTTAATTTGAAGGTTTGTTTGATCTTCGATACTTTCTTTTTCACAAGAGTAAAATACAATTGAAGCAATAAAGAATAATAAAATTGATAGTTTTTTCATTTAATAATAGGTTTAAATATTTATAATTTAATTCAATGTACTTTGGCCGAAATACATGATAAATCTAACTGTAAAATATTGTTTTTTAAACTGTTATAGTGTCAGTTTTATAAATTTGATGTTACTGTTTTGGATGTGATATGAGGGGCTTAAGGGAAAACGGAATCACAACCTGTAATCTACCAGATACTTACTGAAAAAAGAAAATCACCTTAATAACTAAGGTGATTTTTATTGACAACTAACCCCTTTATTGTTAGTTTGTATAAATTGAAAAATCTACTGTCTGACAATGGTTCCAGTAAAAGGATAATAGGTATTATTTCTTCCTTTTAAGAACGAATAATGATAAACTCCAATATTACCAATTTGTTCTGCAGGAATAACTATAGTTTGCTTACCCGTTTCCCTATGAAACCTATTGGTTTGGTACTTTAAAACTCCACGTTGATCGTAGATGCTTAATTTAATATCTGTATTTGCGTAGTTTATAGGGTACTCAAACGTCACTTGTGTTGAGAAAGGGTTAGGATAAATAGTTACATAAGTTTGTTCATTACCAAATTGCCTAGGAATACTAAACCTTTTTTCATTATTTACTTCACTGATTTCATCAATGTTATTGTCGGCGTCAGCTATAAGTATTAGATCTCTACCATGTAACCTTAATGAAAAATATTGCCATGTAATATAAGTTGTCGATGTATATGACTCATTAGGTTGTAAAGAAGGAATTGTGGCTCGACTCACAAACCTTCTTGGGTACATTTCTACATAATAATCTAACTTAGAAAGATTTGCAGCAATGTTTCCTTTGTTTGAAATTGTACTCGAAATCGCAACCATGTTATTCGAAGTACGATACATTCTTACGTCAGTTATTTGAAGATCTGAAGCTACTTTTTTATAATCGACATTATTTCTCTCAAATACTTCGCTTAACTCGTCATTGGCATCGGCTTTGCATAAAAGATATTTGCCATGTAGTTCTTCAAAATCTTCTGGTTTTATTGAAAACATGTATGGTTGCCCGCTCCATCGATCAAGAGGTCCAATATTAACTTGATCTAGGTAAGTATCGGAGTCATCTAATTTTTTGTCGTCAGAAGCATATAAATGCAATCGGGAATTATAGCGATTCCTACCAAAGTTATTAAACACGTGACCTTTAACGGCGATATCGTTATTTGAAAATTTTTGTATGGTATCAATTCGATTGAATAAGTCAAAATCATAATTTGCATCATAAACTTTGTATCTAATTTCCTTTTCATCTAGTATATACCCCGGATTACCCTCCAATTTTGCGGAAACAGTAATTTTTTGGTCTCCTCTAGTAGGGTAGAATTCCTCACAAATGTAGTAACCTGGATCACCATTTATAGTTTGCCATTGGCAAATTTCATTAAGGTAAACCCACGTAAAGAATGTATTTTGTTCATTATTCTTACTGTCAATATTTTTTTTTGAATTCCTTGAATTATCTTTTGGTGGTATTTTTACAGGATCTAGAGTTGTATTAATAAAAGGCGCATAAATATCTAAAAGTATCGAATCATTGGTCTGAATGTCTTCAATGTAATTAACATAAATATCAAGCCCGAAACCTTCTGTTACCTGATATCCGTATGATCTTATTACATTTTCCACATCGTCTGGTATTCTTATTTCTATATGACGTTTATAAATATCAACATAAACGTCAAAAGCTTTTGTGTTTTGAAGGTTGGAATTGGTTGATGTCTCCTTTGAAAAAGTAGTGAATGAAAACAGGCTAAAACTAAAAAGCAGTATGTAAGATTTTTTAAAGACAAGATTAAATGAGATTATTGAATTGAACGTATAAAATATTGATTGCATAGAACTTGATTTGAATGATAATAAAACTTGAAAGGCGAATTAGTAGTTTTTAAAGATATTATGAAATAAATCTATGGTCAATTTTATAAAATTGATAAAATTTAAGCAGTATTCATCTTTGGATCAGTTTTTCCTTCTTTAAGAATTTGCTTAATGTAATAAGAATGCGATATGCCTGTTTGTTTTTTGAAAGCTGCGGCAAAAGTATTTACACTTTTATACCCTAGTTCATTTGCAATAGCTTTTATAGTATAGGATTGAAACTTTTTATTATGTTTTAATTGTGTTAGGCAATGGTCGATCCTTAACTCATTAATATACTCATTAAATGATTTTTTAAGGTTTTCATTGATTATTTTCGAAAGATATGTTGTATTAGTATCAATTAATTTTGATGTATTGTAAAGACTGCAATCTTCGGATAAGTAAAAGTTTGTTTCCTTTATATCTTTTAGACGTTTCAATAAAACGTTGGCTTTTCTATCTGTTACAAATTCTTTTTTATGATTTTGAGTATTGTTTATCGCTTTGTCGTTTTGTTTTTCCTGTAGGGCTTCAAATAATCTTTTGTTTTTTTGCTGTTTTTTGAAATGATAAACAGATAGTACAATAATACCAACAGTAAAGATGATTGTACTAGTAATATACAAGAAGTTTTGGGAAGTGAGATTTTCATTTCTCTCTTTTAGCGTATTGATATCCTGATCATACAATTTATCTTTTGTTTGAATATCATCGTGGTGCATAGAATCAATAACCCTGCGATAAGCATTTGAATATTTAAGTTGTAATTCTTTATTTTCTAATTTTTCTGCTGCCCGATAAGCCAGATCATACATTTCGTTGATTTTTTCTATTTGGGCTTCATTGGTACTTTTATCAATGATTTCAAAACTTTCAGATAGGTAATTTAATGTTTTTTGATACTGTTCTTTATTAAAAAAAACATTGGCAAGATGTAAATTATTTGTGTGTATTTTGGGATCGAAACTATCTTTTGGGTTACGTGCAATTCGATTACGTGCCTCATACAAATAGTCTAGTGCCAAATCATACATTCCCTTGGTATTATATGCTTCCCCTATAGTCATATTGAAAATAATGTAATGTTTTTCAGAATCAAACTTCTTGGTTAATTCTAATCCTTTTTTGTAATATGACAGTGCTTGATCATATTCCTCTAAGCGATAGTTACATACGCCAGCTCCCAACAAAGCAGAAAGATAATACCCCGAGTAATTAGGTATGTTTTTGTTTTTTTTATTTTCCAACAGCCTAATGATCATTTTATAAGAGGATAGAGCATCCTCATATTGATGAATCCTGGTTCGTATCATATTCATATTTGAAAGTATTCCTAAATGCAAATCTTTTGGGTTCTGTTTTTTATAGATTTTATAGGCTTCTAAATAATGCGTTAACGACAGCTCGTATTCGCGAATTTGATAGTACACATTTCCTAAATGATTTTGAGCAACTATTTTTTGATGTGTATTATTATTTTTATGACTTATAGAAACCATTGCGTTCCCATGTTCAATAGAAGAGGGATAGTCTCCTTTTTCATAAGCAATATCGGCTAAATAGTAGTATGCAATAAATTGAATTTTTAAATCCTTCTCAGTTATTCCTCTATCAAGGTAGTGTTGGTAGTATGTTTCTGCCAAAATAGTATTGGTCTCTAAAATTTTTAATAAGAAGCTTTTAACAGAATCTGTGTTTTTTTCAGTAAGAATAAAGTGTTTGTCTTTGCTTATTTGAGCTATATCGTTGTTGTTTTGTGGATTTGCTAGTGAAACATATGTTTTGAAACATAAAAAAAAGAGAAATAGACATATATAATGAGAACGTCTCATTTGTGAAAATTAAATTAGGTTTATTATTCGAAGCATATAAAATGCTAGAGCCCCAATATATTCAAAATTTATGGTTTTGATATATTGGGGCTCGTCCCTTCAAAAGTAATAAAAGAAGTAATTCCTTTTAAATAATTTCAATTATTTAATTTCGACAGTATTCCTGTTTTTTCAGTTTATTTACATAAATTGTCTTACCAACATCACAATACCTAAAACCCCAAAAATAATACCCCAGTATTGCATTTTGATCCAAAATAGACTGTGATTGGGTTTTAATATGATTTCTTCACCGGTTTCTTTATCGATAAATTTTTTTTGATTTGATTCATTCCATTTTTTACCCATTATCCAACTAAAGATACCTGCAACAAAAAGGCTAATCGCAAAAGATAAATTGTTTTGTTCCTTTGGTAAAAATGATGTTAGAGTCACCAAAACTACCGCTAATACTAATATCGAAAGGAACCCCCTTCCTGACCATACAATCATAATATATTTTTTAAGATGATACCTACTTTCATTTTAAGTCTGTTTTCGGTTTATTCGGACTTTAGCAATACCACTAACCCAGATTACCGAATCTCGCTTAATTCATGATAGTCCAATAACTTTCCTTTTCTATTATAGGACTCAGATCTTACAACAACGGCATCCTTGTAGTACCACTCTTTACCTGTTCCTTTGATATTTATGATTCCAAATTTTGATTCAAAATCAAACGTAACCTTCTGACACAAAAAGCTGCCAGCTGGAGTTGTAATTTGTTCTTCTCCAACAATTTGGCGATTAAATACTTTGAAGGTCATGGTAACTAGGGTGAAAGCGTCACTATTTACTTTTATGGATATTGTTCCGTCGTTAAGATGGTCTCCAGTTTTCATACCAACAGGGAACTCTAAGACATCCGCATCTATTTTTAGGCTTAGGTTATTCTTATTGTGCTCTGATAGTTTATCAAAATTGAAAAACCTTAGCATATCTAGGCTAAATAGTCCATTATCACAATTGGCGTTGTATTGTGTGCTAAATGTTTCTTGGTTCTTTTCGTTTGTTAGTGTAGCTTTGATAACTGCAGAAAGATTATTGTTTTCTCCAGAAACAGAGAGTGTTTCATGGGTTGTTGTTCCTTCTTTTTTACCCTTTCTATTGTACATAGTATATTCTAGCGTGGACCCTGTTTTCATAAAAGGTACCGCATTACATTCTTGAGCAAATGATGTATTCGAAACAAGAAAGTACAGCACCACCAAAAGAGTTGATATAAATATCTTGATTTTTGTAATCATGACATCACATTTTAGAAGTAATAAATGTACCGTTGTTTTCTTGGGCAAGCGTTCTCATAAAATTATGATCGGCATCCTCCCCAAATGCAATAGTGTGAATAATAATGTTATTTGTATTCACTTTTCGTATTTCGTCTAATACTGCTTGTGGGCCGCCATTGGGTAAACCATCACTCATTAGAACAATTTCTTGCACTCCGGTTGTAGATAATGCTTCAACCAACCCTAATGATGTGTTTGTGCCACCGCCGGCTTTAAGGTTTTCTACAAATATATTGGCCGAGGTACGTGACATATTACTCGCAATCCTAAGCTCTACGGATTGTTTGGTCACATCATTGTTATATGCAAATACAGCAAACTTTTTACCATCGGGCAATCCTTTTATTGCCGGGATAAGTTTTCGCTTTACAGCACCAAGTTTGGTGGCTTGTTTGGTTACTTGCTTCCCAAGTATACTTCCAATTTTACCTCCAATAGCATTACTTACTGCACTTCCGGCTTTGTTTCCTGCTTCGCGCATCACCTGATCTTTGATAGAACCTTCATCGATACCTTCCATACTTCCTGAAATGTCAATAAGGTATAAAGTGTTGTTTGTTGAAGTTTCTATGCCAAAAAATTCATCAGATTTTTTCATGACATAGCATGATTGAAACATCATTAAGATAGCGCTTATCGCTACTATAGATCGTATTCTCCCCATTTTAAATTGATTTTTGTGAATGATTAATTATTAGCTTTTTGTTCTAGTGTATTAAGATTTAATTCTTTTACTCCCTTTTTTAATTGATCAATGGCAATCTCACCTTCTAGTGTTACGATAAAACGGTTAGAGATCAAAAGGTCAACTTTTGAATTTTCACTATTGTCGTAATCATCTTTTTGGACTTCTTCAATTGCCTTATAACCATTAACGGTCACAGATTTTTTGTATCCTAGATCACTTTGTTCTTCAAAATCTCTGGTAAATCCTAATCGCGCCAGTGTAATCATGGCGCTTCCGGTTTCTCCTGCGCCGTCCATAACGGATAAAGAAATCATAGTACCATTGTCATCTTCATATTCGGCTTCGGCCATAGCAACATCGGTCATAAATTGATTTCCCACAGAGAACTTTTTTCTCGAAAACCCTACTAATGTTTCTGGCAAAAAAGCTTTGAGCTCGTCATTTGAAATTGGTGTGGCTTTTAAGAGTTTATTACTCTCTTCTTCTATTTCTTCGGCTTCCTTGGCCATTTTATTTAAATCCGAAATACCTTCAATAGCCTCAAATAAACCTGGTTCTTCATCCTTTTTCTTGTCCTTCCCACAAGAAATCAATAACGAAATAGATATAATTAGTAAGATTGCTTTTTTCATTGCCTTTTCTGTTTTTTTGATTTGTATGAAATGAATTCAACAAACTAAGTTAACTTTATAAAGAGACAGATTTTTAACAAATGAGAATTTGAACACAGGTATTTAGTATTGTAACGAGTTAAATGAGAATTCAACTTTGATTTTCGATAAGATCAATTAACTTTTTCTTTCTGCTTTGTGCAACTGGGATAGTATGATTCTCTATCAGAATAACCTCTTCTGTACGTTTGTTAAAGGAAGAAATATGAGAAAGGTTGATCAAGAAACTTTGGTGAGCTCTAAAAAAATTATACGGTGTCAGTTTTTCATCAAAGGATTTTAATGGTTTTGATACTAAAATTTCTTTGTTATGCGAAAGGGTAAACCTGGTGTAATTATTATCGGCCTTTGCATATACAATATCATCGGTTTTAATGATATGCATTGCATCGGCATTTTTGAGTACGATTTTCTTGGGAGCTTCTTTTGTGGATAAATTTTGAAGCAAGGTTTGTAATTGAAGTTGGTAATTTGCTTTATGAATATCTTCTGAAACCTTGTCAAGAGCACCTATTAGTTCTTCTTCAGAATATGGCTTTAGTAGATAGTCTAATGCACTAAATTTAAAAGCTTCAAGGGCGTATTTGGCAAATGAAGTGGTAAATATGATTTTAAAATCAATCGTTTCAAACAATTCCAGGAATTCAAAAGCATTTCCATCAACAAGAAAAACATCCAGAATAATGAAATTAGGTCGAAGCCTTTTTACCAAATCTGCGGCTTTGTGAATAGAGTCAGAGTTTCCAATGATATCGATTTTCCCATATTCTTTAACTATAGAGTGGGCATATTCATAAGCCTGCGGATCATCTTCAACAATAAAACACGAAATTGTATTCATAAGATAAAGATACGATGCATTTATTTATGCAGCTGTAAACCGTAATTTTATTTCTGTTCCTTTACTTGTGGAGTTCATAGAAATGTCTCCATTGAATCCCTTGGAGGAGTTGCTTAGGTTCTTTAACTGCTCCTTTATGATATTCATACTCATAGATTTATGTAGTCTTTTTGAGTCTTCTGTTTTTGTTTCAAATCCTTTTCCATTGTCTATTATAGAAACACATAAGTCATTTCCCCTTTTTTGGTATAAAATAAGAATCTTACCATTTTCGACGTCTTTCATTCCGTGCAATACCGCATTTTCAACAAAAGGTTGTGTAATGAGCGAGGGGAGTTGATCAAAATCTTCATCTATGCTATCTTCAACCTCAATAGAATATGTAAAGGAGTTATTATGGGTGAGTTGTTGTAGATTAAGATAAGATTCAAGAGCTAACTTGTCTTCAGATACACTAATGAAGTTTTCGTCTGATTTTTCAAGAATTAACCTAATTAATTTAGAATAACTTGCCAGGTACGAGCTGGATTTTTCTTTATCATTTTTATGGATAAAGTTTTGGATGCTCTGTAACGAGTTGAATAAAAAATGAGGATTAAGTTGAGTTTTTCTAAGTTTTTGTTTTAACAAGAGGGTATCTAATTGCTGTTTTGTTTTGTAGTTTTTAAATCCAAAATAACCCAAAATTAAAAACAATAGTCCAAAGGCTGCCAATACAATAAGTAGATATTTTTGCTGAGAAATTGTAAGTGCTTGCACCTCATTTTGTGCATCCAGAATATCAATTTGTTGTTGTTTTTTTTCTGATTCGAATTTTTCAGTTAGTTCAGCGACTTTTTCCTTTTGTTTTGCCGCGTTAATAGAATCTTTATGCTGATCCATTAAATTAGCATAATGCATTGCGGTTTTATAGTCATTAAGTCCGGCGTAGGACTCTTTTAGATTATTATAAATATAGGTTTTTAAAGTTCCTTGTGCCCCAGGCACGGCACTGTCTAGATAAGTGATTGCTTTTCTAAATTCGCCTTTCTTCAGGTAGGAATGTCCAACATTATTATAAGATATGTTAAGTGTTGGGTATTGTTTTAGTTCCTTTTTTAGTACGATTGCCTTTTTTCCATAATCAAGTGCTTTGTCATAATCGGCATCATCAGAGGTATAATAATCGGACAAATTGTTATAGATTACAGAAAGAATATTCTTGGCATTATATTTTTTGGCTAATTTTTCAGCTTCAAAGATGTTATTGGTATATCTTTTATATAATTTCTGTTCCCTATAAATATTACAAAGATTAACAAGTATTTGCAATCTTAGAACTTCATTAAAACTACTTAATGGAAGTGCTCTTTCAAGGTACAATTGTGCATTCTTAAAATTTTTCAGCGAAGCATTTATAGATCCAATATTAGTATAAGTATTTACCAATTGTTTTGAATTTTTGGCTTTTTCCAGGACTTTGGCCGCTTTCAGATAGATATCCAATGCCTTTTGAAAATCTTGCTTATAATATTGGATTGTACCTAGATTGTGTAACGTTTGACCTTCAAGATGTTTTGGTAACTGTTGGGTAAGATTATGCTGAAGAAGTGAATCGGCCTCTTTGAACCCTTTTTTAAAGATAAGAACACTACTTTTTTGCAGATGTGACTTTGCCAAAAGAGTGTCATTAATAATTGATCTGGATTGAAGGAGTGCTTCGTTAGCATAGAACAAAGAACTATCAATATTTCTACGCATCAATTCTTTGGAATGTTGCAAATCTTTCTCAATTTGTTCTGCCTTTTCAATATTAGATTGGGCGTTCAAAGTTGAAATTACAACAGAAAGTATGATAGTCAAAACAACCTGAAATATTCTCATTATTGCATATTATGCTTGGATAACCCCCAAATTAAACTTCTTTTCAATAGGGGAGTGATTGGCGGCTTCTATACCCATAGAGATGACATTTCTGGTTTCAAGGGGATCAATAATTCCATCTGTCCAAATACGGGCAGCGGCATAATATGGAGAAATCTGCTTGTCATATCTTGCCTTTATTTTATTATAAAGTGCTTTTTCATCTTCTTCAGATAATTCTTCTCCTTTACTTTTCATTGATGCAGTTTCTATCTGCAGTAAAACCTTAGCAGCTTGTGCACCACCCATTACCGCAAGTTCTGCACTTGGCCATGCATAAATAAGTCTTGGGTCGTAGGCTTTACCACACATCGCATAGTTACCAGCACCATAAGAGTTTCCAACAACAATCGTAAACTTGGGTACTACACTATTACTTACTGCATTTACCATTTTGGCTCCATCTTTTATGATTCCGCCATGTTCACTTTTACTACCAACCATAAATCCGGTTACATCCTGCAGAAATACTAAAGGAATCTTTTTTTGATTACAATTGGCAATAAATCGAGTGGCTTTATCTGCAGAATCAGAATAAATTACACCACCAAACTGCATTTCACCTTTTTTGGTTTTTACTATTTTTCGTTGATTTGCAACAATACCAACGGCCCACCCATCGATACGGGCATAACCGGTAAGAATAGTTTGCCCATAGCCCGCTTTGTACTCTTCAAAATCCGAATCATCGACCAATCTTTTGATAATTTCCATCATGTCGTATTGTTCATTTCTTGCTTTTGGAAGAATACCATAGATTTCACTGGGGTTCTCTTTGGGCTTTAAGGGCTTAGTTCTGTTAAATCCAGCTTTATCAAAATCACCAATTTTTGACATAATATTTTTAATTGTATCCAAGGCATCCTTGTCATCTTTGGCCTTATAATCGGTAACTCCAGATATTTCACAATGCGTTGTAGCTCCGCCAAGAGTTTCATTGTCTATAGTTTCTCCAATTGCAGCTTTTACCAAATAACTACCTGCGAGAAAAATACTTCCGGTTTTATCAACGATGAGTGCCTCGTCACTCATAATTGGCAAATATGCTCCTCCAGCGACGCAACTTCCCATTACCGCAGATATTTGGGTAATACCCATACTACTCATAACCGCATTGTTCCTGAAAATTCTTCCAAAATGCTCTTTATCTGGAAAAATCTCATCTTGCATAGGTAAATAAACACCGGCACTATCTACCAAATAAATGATAGGAAGTCTGTTCTCTATTGAAAGTTCTTGAGCTCTTAGGTTCTTTTTTCCGGTTATAGGAAACCAAGCACCGGCTTTTACTGTGGCATCATTTGCCACAACAATACATTGTTTTCCACTTACATATCCAATTTTAACTACAACGCCACCGCTGGGACATCCACCGTGTTCTTTATACATCTCTTCACCAGCAAAAGCTCCTACTTCGATACACTTTGAACCTTTATCGAGCAAATAATCAATACGTTCTCGGGCGGTCATTTTACCCTTTGCATGTAGTTTTTCAATTCTTTTTTCGCCTCCGCCTAATTTTACCTTTGCAAGTTTTTGTTTTAGATCGGAAACTAACTGTTTATTGTGATCTTCGTTTTTATTGAAGTTTATATCCATCTGTGTATTTGTGTGTATTGTTTGCACGAAAATACAAAAAGAGAGTTGTTTGTGCGATATTTTGAAACGGTAAATATTCAATAGAAAGAAGAAAAAATAAAATTCTATTTATTCAAATAAAAGTCTTTTAAGTAGAACACCTTATTGTTAGTTTTGGTTTTCACAAAAGTTAATTTTTAATTAACTGTAATCCAGTTGATAAGCTATTTTAATATATTAACGTTACTCTAAAAACATACTTTTTGGGGATAAAATACCGATATTTGCATCTGGTCATGTTTATATATACATTGCCAAGTAACTAAATAACAATTTATGGGAATGAATAAAAATACAGTACTTGCCTGGGCAACATTTATAATGATTTTGGTTGGGCTTTTACTTATAGGTTTAGGAGCATTTAGATATAGAGACGTTTCGGGATATGGCTTTGCTGCCGTTGGTTTAGGCTTTTTTGCTATCGCATGGGTCTTTAATGCTTTAAAAGGAAGAGTATAATCTTCAAGAATAATATTTTCAAAAATTAAAACAATTTAAGGGCTTATGTCAGACGATAAAAAGGTTATCTTCTCGATGTCCGGAGTAACAAAAACCTACAAAAGTGCAAATACTCCGGTACTTAAAAATATATATTTAAGTTTTTTTTATGGTGCCAAAATAGGAATTTTGGGACTCAATGGTTCTGGTAAATCTACATTACTTAAGATCATTGCCGGTGTAGATAAAAACTACCAGGGTGATGTAGTATTTTCTTCAGGATATACCGTAGGTTTATTGGAACAGGAACCTCAACTAGATCCGGAAAAGACGGTATTAGAAGTTGTTAAAGAAGGTGTTGCCGAAACCGTTGCTGTTTTAGATGAGTATAATAAGATCAATGATATGTTTGGGTTGCCAGAAGTGTATGAGAATCCTGATAAAATGCAGGAACTTATGGATAAGCAAGCAAATCTACAAGATCAAATCGATGCCAGCAATGCCTGGGAACTAGACACAAAGCTTGAAATTGCTATGGATGCATTGCGTACTCCGGAACCGGATAAGAAAATTGGTGTGCTTTCTGGGGGAGAAAGACGTAGAGTGGCATTATGTCGATTATTACTTCAAGAACCAGATGTATTGTTACTAGACGAGCCTACTAACCACCTTGATGCAGAGTCGGTGCATTGGTTAGAACATCATTTACAACAATATAAGGGAACTGTAATAGCGGTAACTCACGACCGTTACTTCTTGGATAATGTAGCCGGATGGATATTGGAGTTAGACAGAGGAGAGGGAATCCCATGGAAAGGAAATTATTCTTCATGGCTAGATCAAAAAGCAAAACGCTTGGCACAAGAGCAAAAACAAGCTTCTAAGCGTCAAAAGACGTTAGAACGAGAGCTGGAATGGGTGAGAATGGCTCCAAAGGGTCGTCAAGCCAAACAAAAAGCGCGATTAAGTAATTATGATAAGTTGCTAAATCAAGATCAAAAACAAGTGGATGAAAAACTTGAAATATACATCCCCAACGGACCAAGATTAGGTACCAATGTGATTGAGGCGCAAGGTGTAAGCAAAGCTTTTGGTGAAAAGCTATTATACGAAGACTTGAATTTTAATCTACCTCAAGCAGGGATTGTTGGGATTATTGGGCCAAATGGTGCCGGTAAAACCACCATTTTCAAAATGATTATGGGTGAAGAGCAGCCTGATAAAGGAAGTTTTAATGTAGGTGACACGGCAAAAATTGCTTATGTAGACCAAAGTCATAGCAATATAGATCCTGATAAAACCATATGGCAAAACTTTAGCGATGAACAAGAGTTAGTAATGATGGGCGGACGTCAAGTTAATTCCCGAGCCTATCTGAGCCGTTTTAATTTCAGCGGAAGCGAACAAAATAAGAAAGTTTCTACCCTGTCCGGTGGTGAACGTAACCGTTTGCACCTGGCAATGACACTTAAAGAAGAAGGTAATGTGTTACTTTTAGATGAGCCTACTAATGATCTAGATGTTAATACGTTAAGAGCGCTTGAGGAAGGGCTAGAAAACTTTGCCGGATGTGCTGTAGTGATCTCTCACGACCGTTGGTTCCTAGATCGTATTTGTACACATATTTTGGCTTTTGAAGGAGACTCGCAGGTATATTTCTTTGAAGGTAGCTTCTCTGATTATGAAGAAAATAAAAAGAAACGTTTGGGAGGTGATTTGATGCCTAAACGAATCAAATACAAAAAACTAGTTCGATAAATGTCGATGCAAAACATTAAAGTAATTGCTTTCGATGCCGATGATACGTTATGGGTAAACGAAACCATATTTAGAAGTGCCGAAGAAGAATTGTGTGATCTTCTTACCGATTATATGCCCAGGGAAGAAGCAGGTAAACTACTTTTTGATGTAGAAATGAAAAACTTGCCTCTTTACGGTTATGGTATTAAACCATTTACACTTTCTTTGATAGAGGCCGCTATTACTATTTCTAATGGCGATATGAAGATAGGTCTAGTAGAAAAGTTAATCGAAAAAGGAAAGCAAATGCTTGAGGAACCTATAGAGCTTATAGATGGTATTGATAGTACCCTTGAAGAGCTTTCTAAAAGGTATAGGTTAGTTATGGCTACAAAAGGAGATTTGTTGGATCAGGAGCGAAAGCTTATAAAATCTGGATTAGAAAGACATTTTCATCATATTGAAATTGTTTCTGATAAGACCGAAAAGCAATACAAAAAGTTAGTAAGACACCTGGATATTACAGAAAATGAATTTCTAATGGTAGGTAATTCTTTAAAATCAGATATTCTTCCGGTACTTAATATAGGTGCTCACGCTTTTCATATCCCGTTTCATACTACCTGGGCACACGAAATGGTGGATGGCAAAATTGAACATCCAAATTTTAGAAGCTTTACCAGAGCAAGTCAACTCTTAGAAGTATTATAAACCGATGAAAACCAAATTAGATCTCAATTCCTGGAACCGAAAAGAACATTTTGAGTTCTTTGGAGGTTTTGATGAACCTTTTTTTGGTATAAGTACTAATTTAGATTTTACAAGAGGATACCAAAAGATTAAGGATATGGGATATCCTTATTTTTTATTCTATTTACACAAGTCCTTAAAGGCTGCGAACAGTGTAGAAGCTTTTAGGTATAGAATCGAAAATAAAGAGGTGTATTTATATGATAGAATTCATGCTTCACCCACTATTGGAAGAGAAGATCATACCTTTGGATTCTCGTTTATGGAGTATAATGAAGATTTTGAAACGTTTGTTTCAAAATCACAAAAAGAAATTGACGCTGTTAAGAACAGTAAGGGATTGAGACATAGTAATGCAGCCAAACGTTTGGATACTATTCATTATTCTTCTATTCCTTGGTATAATTTTACCGGATTATCGCACGCCAGACATTTTCAATTTAAAGACAGTGTTCCAAAGATATCTTTTGGTAAGTATACAAAAACAGAAGGTAAACTCACTTTACCGGTGTCGGTACATGTTCATCATGGATTGGCTGATGGGTATCATGTTGGTCAATATCTTGAAACGTTTCAAAAACTACTCAACGAATGAGTGGAGAGGCTGGAGCAGGAGGTGTATCAAAATACTGCCATATTTACTATTCATCTGGCATGACGGTAAGTGTTGCTGCTCCACCCAATGTAGAAAACCCTGCCAATTATGTGTCTGAGTATTTTAAGGAAGCAAATATCCCTTATCAAGAAACCCTAGACAAAGTATTACCAGAGTTAGAAAGAGGTTTTGAAGCTTGGATTCCTAAATATAATCTTCCAATTGTACCGTATAATGCAAAATTTCTATACTTGGAAGGATTAATTGTTGAAGACGAAGAGAAAGGCAACAGGAATTTTCAATTGGAAAAAGAAGGAAAAAATAAGTTGGTAAATTCTAAATGCGCTATTGCAAATATTTACATTGCTTTTTCAACGAATTCATTTAAGAAAATAATACTTACGATAACAATAAATAAGCTTATGAGAAGATCTTCAATTAATGCCTTAAAGACTGAAATTCTTTGTTTTTTTGATTGATTTTTCTGTTTTTACCTCATTTGAACCGTTTAATACAACTCCTTGAAATTTGATTTTGAAGCTTTTAAGTTTTTAGGGTAGGTTATTCTCGTCAAGTTCTTTCACTTCTCCGACCTTCATTTGATTCAAACGTATATTATCAACGCGTATTCTTACTAGTCTTAGTGTAGGGAATCCAACGGCTGAAGTCATTTTACGTACTTGTCTATACTTTCCTTCTCGTAGTGTAATCGAAACCCAACTGGTTGGACCATGTCGATCATCACGTATTTTTTTTGACCGTTCAGGAAATTTAGGGATATCCGTTAATTTAAATGCTTTGCAGGGAGCAGTAATATATTTTTTACCACTAAAACCAATTTCTACACCTTCTTGCAGTTTCTTGATGGCTTCAGGAGTAATGTTGCCATTTACTTGAGCAAAGTATTCTTTTTCTATCTTACCGCTGCAAATATGATTGCTTACTTTGCCATCGGTGGTTAATAATAGCAGTCCTTCAGATTTTTCATCGAGCCTACCTATTGCCATAGTTCCTTCAGGAAAATCATAAAGCTCTCCTAGCAATCTTTTTGAGTTTTGTTTTTGTCCGTTATTTACAAATTGACTCAAAAAGCCATACGGTTTATAAATTGCAAAATGTTTATGAAGGCTATTGGTACTCATTTTTACTAAAAAAGAGCAAATATAGGTATATAAACACTATTCTGCTTTGGGATACCAATTTAGCTGAACCACTTCTATAGTTGGGTCTTTGGAAACAAGTTGTTTAAACTTTTTTATATCACTAAGGCCTTGGGGTCCGCGATAGTGATATGGATATACCTGCTTAGGTTTGAATTCTAATACGGCACTGGCCGCACTTTCAACTGTCATTGTATATGGAAGATTCATACATACAAAGGCTTTGTCGATGTATTTAAGCGCTCGCATTTCAGGAATATCTTCGGTATCGCCAGAGAAATAAATACGTTCTTTATCCAAGGTGATCACGTACCCGTTTCCTCTTCCTTTTTTATGAAATTTTAGCGCTTTTTCACGAAGATTGTACATTGGAATAGCTTCAATAGGTATTCCTTGCACTTCTTTTGTTTCTCCATTATTAATAATTACAAGACGCTCAGTATAACTTGCCGGAAGTTTTTCGGCAACAGCTTGTGGAACCACGATTTCAGCTTTTGCCATATCCAAACTATCTAATGTGTCAATATTCATATGATCACCATGTATGTCTGTAATTAGAATAATGTTAGGTGATTTCTTGTTGGTATAAGGTTTTGCACCTCCATTTGGATCAATATAGATGACTTTGTTTTTCCATTCAATGATTGCAGAGGCATGACCGATAGGATCTATAATTATATCTGCTACCTTTTTCTCGGGAGCTTTTTGGATTGTGTCTTCAACAGTTTCGTTTACTACTTCAGAATCTTCTTTTTTTTGCGATTTACATTGTATAAGGAACAAGCAAACAAATAAAAGGCAGGGGATAAAAGTTTTCATTTTAAGACGATTTTGTGTTTGTTGGATTTAGAAAGATAAGAATAATCACTTTAAAAAATAAAGGTTTTGCCATGGTTCTAGTTATCTATCCATAGTTTGATAGCCATTGCAATAACCATTATAATCAAAAAGACCTTGACAATACCATCGCCTTTCTTTACCGCCCATCTACTTGCGATCCATCCACCGGTGGCATTACCCGATGCGAGTACAAGACCATATAGATAATCAATTTGTTGATTGTAGGCGAAAACTGCTATGGCACCAATGGTATAAATAAAGACTACAAGTACTTTCACGGCATTTGACATTACCAGACTCATGTAATTGATAGAAGTTAGCGCCAATAAAATAAAGATACCTACACCTGCCTGAATAAATCCTCCATACACGCCTATAAAGAAAAATGCTATTACCGACAGCCATAAATATTTTCCAGAGGTTCTTTCAATAAGATCTTCAACTTTTACCTTGGGTTTAAAAACCATAAATAAAACTACAAAAACCATGATAATGGCGAGGATTCTGTTAAAAGTTTCTCCTTTGATATCTACTGCAATTTGCGCACCAATAAGTGAGCCTATCAAAGCGGAAACACCTAAATAAACTCCAAAAACTGAAGGTTTAACTCCCTTGCTTTTGAAACCTGCAATAGATGTAATGCTTTGGATTAATATTCCAATTCGGTTAGTCCCATTGGCCACTGCTGGTGGTAATCCCATAAAGATAAGCATGGGTAAGGTGAGTAGCGAACCACCTCCCGCCATAGTGTTAATTACACCCGCAATAAAACCAATAAGTGCTAGAAGTAGAAGAAGTAATGTTTCGCTCATTAAATTATGTTAGGAAGTGTCTCTTTGTATTCAAAAATAGAGAAAACCTGTAAATGATTTCATGAATTGTAAATTCTTTTGGCATAAATTATCAACTGTTGTAGATTTACATGATCAACCAAAATTTCAGAAAAGTCAAAACTCTGCATAAAATAATTCCCATTATTCAATTCTTTGGTACCAAAGAATACAACAAATCTATTCTTAAAAAAGATATTATTGCCGGGGTTACCGTAGGAGTAATTTTGATCCCTCAGGCGATTGCTTATGCACTTTTAATGGGGGTTCCTCCAATTTATGGATTGTACGCTTGTCTTGTACCTTTGGTTTTGTATGCTTTTTTTGGTACTTCAAGACAATTAAGTATCGGTCCGGTTGCTGTTACGGCTATTTTGGTCATGAGTGGAGTAAGTCAATTGGCCGATCCTTTTACCGATAGGTTTGTAGAACTTGTTTTATTTGCCAGCTTACTTATTGGTATGCTCCAAATTTTGATGAGCATTCTGCAGATGGGGTTTTTGGTAAATCTTATTTCGCAACCTGTAATTTCGGGCTTTATTTCGGCAGCGGCCATCATTATTATTGTTTCTCAATTTGAAGAAGGGTTTGGGATAGAAATCCCTAATTTTAAGTACACACACCAAACTATAGGGTATACCATTGGGCATATTTTTGAAACCAATTGGATAACCTTCGGAATATGTTTGCTTTCCATAGTAATGATACTTCTTTTAAAAAAGTGGAAACGGGCGTTTCCCGGCTCACTTACAGTGCTTGTCTTGGCTACGGTAGCTACATATTTTTTGAAGTTGAATGAAAAAGGTGTGGCAATTATAGAAGAAGTTCCAAAGGGTTTGCCTTCATTTATGATTCCTGAGATGAGTTATGAGAATATGGTTGCTCTTTTGCCATCGGTGCTTACCGTAACATTTATTGGGTATGTTGGTAGTATTGGGATTGCAAAATCGATGGAGATGAAAAATAGGGATCATATTATCCGCCCTAACCAGGAGTTGTTTGCTTTGGGTATGGCAAAAGTCATCGGAGCTTTTTTTCAAGCTGTACCTTCATCAGGAAGTTATAGTAGAACCGCAATCAACGATGAGGCAGGAGGGAAGACAACAGTTTCTTCTATGATAACTGCCATAATGGTCTTATTGTCGCTTTTATTTCTTACTAGCTTCTTTTACTATATACCAAAGGCAGCATTGGCGGCTATTATACTAGTTTCGGTATTTGGTTTGATTAATTATGGTGAAGCTAAATATTTATTTAAGTTAAGGCGACGAGATTTTATAGTAATGATCATTACTTTTTTTGGGACACTAATTTTCGGTGTAGAAAATGGAATATTTATTGGAGTGATTTTATCCTTCGTTTTCCTGCAATACTACAGTGCTCGTCCGCACATAGCAGAGCTGGTGAACATACCAGGGACCTCGTATTACAGAAATATCAATAGATTTCCTGATGCAATTCAATCAGAAATATACTTAATAATTCGCTTTGACAATCAGTTATACTTCGGTAATGCAGGGTATTTTAAGGACGCTATACAAGCCTATGTTTCTAGACGCGAAAAACTGCCTAAGTTTCTGATTCTGGATAACACCAATATGCATGATATTGACAGTACGGGTTTACATGTCCTGGAGGATATTCATCAATATCTGGAGGGGTTGGGGATAAAATTGTTGATCGTAGGCACCATAGGTCCCGTGCGCGATTTTCTTAAAAGGTCTGGTTTTACAGATAAGTTAGGGATATCTAACTATTATTTGACTATTTCTGATGCGGTGGACTATGTGGAAAATAAAATCGAGCATAAATCAATTCACGAAGCAGCCGTACAGTTTAATAAGAAAAGAAGATCCTTTTTGGACTAAAGTGTAAGAGATCTAATCTTCTTCGTATAAATATAATTTAAGCCCCATACCATAATTGGTATTATTGCTTTTGATCAAATTATTGTTCTCACTATACTCTCGATCAAAACGTTGCCACGTTCTATTTTTGTAGAAAATTCTTCTGGTAAAGGTTTTAAAACTACTTATTTTATCTGTAAATGGGAGTAAAGGTCTAAAAGTTGTAGAAACTTTTACAATTCCTTTTCTGGTTTCTACCTCATGATATTTTTTTGTTTGTTGTAGTTTTCCATCTTTGTCGGCATATCCTAACACCTGAACGGAAATAAAAATTCCATCTTTAGGGATGTACACTTTATATTCTGAAACGTTCAGTTCAAAATTTGGTTTATCTTTATTGGTGATCTTAAAGATTATATCTTCATAAGGTAAGCGTTTTCCTGGGAAACCATTATTATTACCATAAAACTGCATTTTGAATAACGTAGAAAACGGTTGGTCTTTTGAAGCATTTCTATTCGAAGATTCTACTTTAACCGGTAGGTATACTGAAGCAATTTTTGTTGGTTTTTCGGAGTTTTTAGGAAAGTAAACCGCAATTTCAGATTCTACAGTGGGTAACCAGGACCGGAAATAGTCATTGTGTACTTCAGAGGGTAATTTTTTCGTTTTGTATCTTCTTTTCTTTTCGGCAGTAATAATAACTTCTTTCAGCTCAGAGACGTTTTGAACAAGTAATATCTGTGAAGGTAATGAATTTGTGGCAAGCACTATTTCTTTATGTCCTAAAGCAGAGATGTACAGTGAATCTATATCAGGATACCACTTTTTGGAAAATCTAAAGTTACCATCAGCATCGGCAAAAGTTCCGTTTCCGTTACCAAATGATATTGTTGCATAAGAAATAGGGGATTTCTGTACAGAATCAAGTACAGTATATGTCTGTGAACAGACTATTTGTGCTAAAAAAAGCAGTAGTAGGGAAAACAGCTTTTTCATGTGATTTATTGGGGGTTAAAAAAACTAAAGTAATAAAATATATTTAGACAAATACTATAATCATGCCAATCCATGATTATCAATACGCAAAGTTTTTCTTTAATAAATAGAATGTCATGTTTATTTAAAATTAAATTCAATATATAAATATTTAATTAATAAAGTTTTAGCGTATTTTATTTAAAGTTTTTATTTATATTTTTTTGTTAGCTCATATCTTTAACAAAAGCTGGTTTAAAGTATATATCATTATTTATAATAAATTTAATTCGTTTTTAACGTATATATAGATATACTTTGATTATATTTGATGTATAATAGTATATTTTATTATTCTTTAATATCATTTTTAAATCTTATAGTATATTTTTATATACCTTAAATATAATAATAATGAATTTTAATAACCTTACTGATGAGCAGGTGTTGTTAGAACTTACCCAAAGGATGAGGCAACGACGACTTAATCTCAATATAACGCAGGAAGAGCTTTCCAAAAGAGCAGGGGTTCATGTCCAAACTATTAAAAATTTTGAATCAGGGAAAACGACAACATTGCTCACTTTTATACAAATATTACGAGCGTTTGGCGATTTGGAAACGTTGGATGCTATTTTTCCAACACCCGGAATAAGTCCCATAGAGCTTCTAAAATTAAAAGGAAAAGAACGAGAACGCGCATCTTCTCAAAGTAAAAAAGATAAAAACGATGGTCCAATATGGTAGATGTTATAAAAATTACACTTTGGGGTGATGAATTAGGAGCGTTAAGCTGGGATAAAGAAAGAAACTTTGCTTCTTTCGAGTTTTTCCCTTCTTTTCTTAATAAAAACCTGGATGTTTCGCCTATTCACATGCCGATCAGGTCATCCAGAAACAAAATATATAGCTTTCCTAACCTTAATCAAGATACATACAAGGGTTTACCAGGAATGTTGTCTGATGTGTTACCAGATGATTTTGGGAATCGCTTAATAGACCAATGGTTAGTTCTTAATAATATTCCAAAAACACAGTTTACTCCATTAGATAGACTGTGTTATATTGGAACCCGGGGAATGGGAGCTTTAGAGTTTCAACCGGCAAGAAATATTGCCCAGAAACAGGCTACGGCACTCGAAGTAGATAAGCTAGCCCTGCTGGCCGAGAAAATTCTAAATACACGGGAGAGTTTACAACTCAACCTTTCAGAAACCGAGCACCTTAATGAGTTAATTAAAGTTGGAACCTCAGCCGGAGGTCAGAGAGCAAAAGCAATTATAGCCTACAATCCTAAAACTCATGAGATACGATCGGGGCAAGCCAAGGCACCAAAAGGTTTTGATCATTACATTTTTAAGTTTGATGGTGTAAATGATGCAGCACTTGGTGACCCTATGGGATATGGCAGGATTGAATATGCATATTATCTTATGGCCGTAGATTGCGGTATCGAAATGGAAAAATGTATTCTTTTTGAAGAACAGGACCGTGCACATTTTATGACCAAACGTTTTGATCGTATAGATGATGATCAAAAAATTCATATGCAAACCTTATGTTCGTTGGCACATTTTGATTACAAGTCTCCGGGAGCATATTCTTATGAAAATGCTTTTGAAATTATGCGTCAGTTACGATTACCGCATACAGATGCAATTCAATTATACAAAAGAATGTTGTTTAATGTTATTGCCAGGAATCAAGATGATCACACTAAAAACATATCATTTTTGATGGATAAACGTGGTGTTTGGAAACTTTCTCCTGCGTATGATGTCACATATTCATATAACCCGCAAGGTATTTGGACCAGTATGCATCAAATGTCTGTAAATGGTAAACGTGATGAGTTCGGAATTAGAGACATGATTAATGTAGGAGAAAAAATAAGTTATAAAAATCATAAAGAAAGTATACAACAAATCACTGAAGTAGTATCTAATTGGAAAGATTATGCTAATACAGCTGGAATTCCAGAAAAACAAGCCAACAAACTAGCCAAAGCCTTTAGACTCGACCTTTGATCTTTCCAAAGTAAATAAATGAAAAAAGCTATTTATTTCATGCTTCTCAGTGCTGTATCATTTACAGCAATGAATTTGATTGTAAAACATTTGTCGCACTTTGGTAGTGGCCAACTTGTTTTATTTAGAGCTTTCGGGTCCTTGTTTTTTACTATGACTTATCTCTTGTGGCATAAAATTCCAATATTAGGTAATCAAAAGGCGCTATTGGTTTATAGGGGTTTGGTTGGAGTGACTTCTATGGGATTGTTTTTTATGTCTGTTAATTATCTGCCAATCGGTTCTGCGGTTTCTCTTCGATATATTTCCCCAATTTTTGCTACAGTCCTGGCAGTTTTCTTTCTAAGGGAAAAAGTAAAGCCAGTACAATGGATATTTTTTTTAATGGCCTTTGCCGGAGTTTTAATGATTAAAGGTTTTGATCCAAATATTGATTCTTTTGGATTAGTATTGGTTTTGGCTTCAGCGCTTTTTAGCGGAATGGTGTATGTGATCATCAATAAAATTGGGCATGGTGATCACCCTGTGGTTATTGTGAATTACTTTATGTGGATTTCTGTTATTGTAGGAGGGATACTGGCCCTGTTTAAATGGAACACTCCTGTGGGAATAGAATGGTTAATGCTACTTAGTCTTGGGGTATTTGGTTATTTTGGTCAACTTTTTATGACCAAAGCGTTTCAGTCTCAAGCAACCAATAAAATTGTATCTCTAAAATATATAGAGGTAGTTTTTACCATGGTGGCAGGCGTACTTTTGTTTTCGGATAGTTACCCCTGGTTAAGCCTGGTAGGAACTTTACTAGTTATAACAGGATTAATATTAAACATCTGGTACCGTAGATAATCTAAGAGAAATCTTCACGCAAATAAAACATCATTTTTGCCTTATCAGAAAAGCTTTTAATGGCTATGATTTCATCTGTTAATTTATTGTATATCACCTCTGCAAACAACAGGTCTATATAAAAAATACTGTAGTAAAAATCTCGGTTTCGATCGTTAATAGTGAAGAGATGTATTCCTCGGTTCCAAATGTCTTTGTATTTCTGATCTAAATGTTGAGCATTGAACTGTTGCTCTAAAGTAATTCTGTGCATAAGCGGTCAATTTTATTATGGGGTTGTCTAAACTACGGAAAAACCGTAATTAATCCAAAAAAAAATGATCTTATACCAAAAAAAACGGCATTTTAAAACTTGAAATAAAGCGTTGAGAATCAAAACATTTTGGTTTCTAGCCATTTTAAATCTCGTGCCACTCCCTCGAGCCCTGGGTAGATTAACCTTTGGTTTACCCCATACTTAAACAATGTCTTTTTTATAACAGGCTTTAACTCCTTGGGGATTACAACTTTCTTCAATTTATCATGCTCCCAAGGGATATCGGGTGCATTATGAACGGTAAATACTCCGGATTGATTTTGGATTCGCGCAGAAATATATGGAGGTCTGTATTTATATACTCTATCCAACTTATATGGATTAGTCTTATATGGATCTTGAATGGTCGAACAACCCGAGAGTATATACACTGCGCTATCATTATCTGGATTGGATTCTACTGCAAAATAAGTTGAAACCAGTGGATTGTAGCTCCAATCTAATAATCTGGTCGGCAAACCATAATGTTGTGCTACGGCCAACCATTCTAACTCGTTGTCTGGTTTATGTTCAAGATATGGGATCGATGATTCTTTGAATAACTTGGTGAGTCTTATTTCCAGACGTTCAATAGGTTTTCCCATAGCAGACTCACATCTCCCCAAAGAAGTGATAAGCTGATACTTGGAATTTGATACTCCTCTATAGACAAAGTTTTGTCCAGCTTTTTGACTTTCAAAAGCTTCTAATAACTCGTCGAACTTTTTTATCTCTTTTATTTCCATAATTTGCTAGTCTAAAGATAGACTTTTTAGCTATTATGGACGTATAGAAATAAAATAAACTTTGTTCTTAATGATTCAGTTTATTGGCTTTCGATTCTATTAATTTCAATAATACGATGTGTATTACTTGTATCACCATAAGAGTTTCCATTGGTGGCAATAAACACCCGTCCGGTAGGGGAAACAGCTATATCCCGTAATCTGCCAAAAGCTCCATTAAAGAAGATTTCTTCGTTTGTAATAGCCGTCCCATCGTTATTGAGTGTTAAGGCGACGATTTGTTGATTTTTCAGGACAGTCATGATTAATTTGTTTGTCCATTGCGGAATTCTAGTTTGAGTATAAAAAACAAGATCTGATGGTGCAATAGTTGGGGTCCAATTGTAAATTGATTCTACAGTTTGGGTAGTATTTGCAAAAGCTTCTTCATTAGGAGTGTCTATTACTCCCTGTATATTGGGCCAACCATAGTTTTTGCCAATTTCGATGCGGTTTATTTCATCGTCATTACTGGGGCCATGCTCAGAGCTATATATCATGCCATTTGGGTGTAACGTTAACCCTTGCGGATTTCTATGTCCGTAGCTATAAATATAACTTCCTGTGATAGGATTGTCATTCGGGATACTGCCATCCAGATTGAATCGTAAAATTTTACCAGCAAGAGAATTCATATTTTGTGACAAACTCGTATCACCTGCATCACCAGTGGTCATTACTAATTTTTGATCTGCTGTAATAATAAGCCGAGAACCATTATGGGTCGAATTGGCCGGAATTCCATCAAGTAGTGTAGTTTCGTTCGTCAAAGTATTATTATCATTATATGTAAAACGAACTAATTTTTCTAGTAAGCCACCTGTTCCTTCATAGGTGTAAACCGCATAAACAAAAGGGTTTGTGTCAAAGTCAGGATGATGAACCATACCTAGCAATCCACTTTCTTGCACTTGTGCAACTTCATTAATAACAAGTATTTCATCTTGTGCTCCGGTATCCGGATTAATCCTGCTTATTTTTCCACTACGTTCGGTGACCCACAAAAAATCATCGGGTCCCCAGGTTAATTCCCATGGGATACTCAAAGTATTGATTAAGGTAGTTGTAGCTTCGGTGGGTTCTCCTCCGGGATCTGGATTAGGGTTAGGATCGGTAGTGTTGTCGCTGCTATCACAACTATAAAATAGTACAATAGATAAAAGGGCAATGCTTATTAACCTAGCTATTCTTTTCATATGAATTCTCTTTAGTAGAGAGAGGGACCATGTATAGATAACCCGTTCTTTTGATATTTATTTTGTGCTGCATTGAAATTGTGATACAAAGTACCCTGGTAACATAGTTTATAAACTATCGAATTCGATCCATTCGTATTGTGGAGAAGACTCAAAAAGTTGACGTAATACAGCTGCATGACCATTACCCATAATCACCAAAATGCGATCATTGAAGTCTTCGGTAATGTTTATGATATTAGAAAATATACGAAGGTTGCGATTGTACCACCAAATAGATAGTCTGTCGGCACCTTGTCCATTTCCTGTAGAAAAAGATCCTGTTAAGTACATTCCATACCCATATTGATGGTATTCTTTACTATTCATATACTTAAAATAGTCAAGCAGTGGAATTTCTTTAATAAGCTTATCATTATAATCAAACCATTTTTTTGCCATGTCCCAATATGGATCGGGAGCGTCCCAAACCACATCTTCCAGTAAAGAATCTAAAAGAATAGAATCCTTTTTGGCCAAATCATTCTGTAAAGAACTAGCATCAACACTATAAATGGTATCTAGTTGAAAAGCCCTGGCAAGGCGCATACCCAATTGATATCGCTCGTCTCTCTTATCCTCATGAAGTCCAGTCCTGTATTCTCTAAATTTTTTACCGGCGTTCCAAGATGATCGGGCTTCTATAACTACTTTATTAGGGTTAAAACGCTTTATGTAATTAACCAAATCGGTAACTTCAGATTTCTTGGGTTCTTTTAAAACATCAATCTTATCATCTTCAGAAGTTTTATGTTCATCAAGACCAGGGTAATCAAAATGAAAGGAGCCCACCATTAATACTTGAGCACGTTTGGTTGGGAAAAAATATGAAGGTTCTTTAAGAGCTAAAGCCTCAAGCTTTTCTTGAGTTTCGGTTTGTGTATTACACCCTATTATTATCAGAGCGAGAAGAAGTGCGTATAAATTTTTCATCTATATTGGATTTGCTACTATATAGATGATTGAATTTGAGGAGTGTTACAGTAGGAGGTAAGTCTAAATATAAAAGGAGTTTAGCATTTAATCCAAACTCATTGTAAATGCTTTGCATTTATGAAATCCATGTGTATTATAAAAATGCTTTAATTCTGGTTTTGTATTTAAAAATACTTGTTCTATATCACTAACCTGCTTAAGTAACTCTTGTACTATTTGATGACCAATCCCTTTTTTGCGATAGTGATGATCCACTACAATATCGTCCAACATCGCCCGGTAAATTCCGTCGGATAAAGCACGTCCATAACCAATAAGTAATGTATCATCGCGAACCAATACATAGTTTTTGGTATTCTCAAGTAGAAACTCGATACCTTCAATAGTTCTGTTCTTTGCCCAATTTGTCTGTTTAAAGAGTCTTTGCAATTCGGAAGGCTAAGGGGGTATGTTTGTAATAATTTTATATTTCATGGTGCGTGTCTTGTTGATTGGGCTTGGATATGAATTACTTCCCAAATAGATCATCCAATAACTTTTTTAGATCCCAATAATCTCGTTGGGAAAGAAATGAATCTGTGTTAAAACGAATGACACTTACGGCAGGGATTTCGATGTATCTTCCTGTAGCGGGCTTCCCCATGATATCTCCCGTATTTGTTCCTTTTTGAATCCATTCTATCATTGCTATGCGATCTGCTGTAGTTATGTCTTTTACAACAAACTCCAGATCCGGAAAAGCGTCATAAATTCCCTGGGCATATCCCAAAATAGTTTTTCCTTTAATTTCACCGTTTAGCAAAGGATCAAAAAAGGTAGTATGCTCTCCGTACAATGTGTAGAGCCGGTCAAGGTCCTTGGCGTTCCAAACATCAATTATGTGCTGCGCACTTTGTGTTATATTTTCCATTGGAATATTAATTTTGCCTCATGTACCCCCGAAAAGAGGATTCGTTTTGAGCTATTTGAATACCTAAAAGATCATACGTTTCGTAGACCTTCTTCTTGCGCTTTACATCATAAAAAATAAAATAGAACTGATCATCATAAAAGTTTACCATTCCCATTTCTATACCATATGAAGATAACAAATTGTTTAATTCTGTAAACATTTGACTGCTTATCGTACTTTCTTTTGGGAATTTGACTAGAAGTTCTTTTTCTATTTTTGGAAAGACATCCTTTATGCAATACTCTATATTATAAATAAAATCCTCGACAGAAAAGTTATGATCCACAGCGGGTAAAAAGCAATCGGTAGGGGCGACTCTACCCAATTCGATAACATCATGATAAAACCTGATTCTGCGATCTTCTTCGCTAAGTGTTATTTGTTTATTTACATAACCACCTTCCTCATAGGACCTAATAACCTCTTCTTTTGGTGGTAGCGTAAGTGTTTTAATAGCATCAATTAAACGTTGTTTGTCGATATTATTATAGGTAAGGTCTACTAGCTTAATAAAGGCTTCTTGAGTTTCAAGATCTTCTTTTGAAAATTTACCATGGTTTTGATTACAAGCGAAAGCCATTAAAAAAGAAAATAAACCATATAACATATAATACCTTTTCATATTTATTAGGTTTTAGGTACTAAAATAGTCAATCATTCTATATGCTGACCGAAGTCTCGCTTTAAACAATATGAGACTTGCCTTGAAATCAAAATTGTAACCTTCACTTACTTCTGAAAAACAACACACATGGATATTGGAGGCACTGCAATGGTTCCGGTTACTCGTTGGGTTCCTTCTTGATCAAAATTATCTCCTAAAACAGCCAATTGCCATTCTCCATTAAGTTTATAATTGACGGCTTTCTTATTCGCATTGTAGATTACATATATATTCTTCCACGAATCTTTATTGGCATGATTACTTATTTGATAGCTAATCAATCCATTTTCTACAGTTTTGAACACGAGGTTGTTATTTACCTCGGTGGCTTTGGTCATTCTGAATGCAGGATGTGCTTTTCGTAAGGCGATTAGGTTCTTATAATAGTCTACCACATTGGCACTGGTAACTTTCCAGTTCCAGTCGATCTGATTAATTTCATCAGGAAGATTATATGAGTTATGTTCTCCTTTTTTATGTCGTAGCATTTCCGCTCCGGCGTGCATAAAAGCAGTTCCCTGTGAGGTCATTACTACAGCATTCGCCAGTTTATGCATGGCAACAATCTCTTCTTTGGTGGCATCCTCTCTCGATATCTTTAACTTATCATATAAGGTGTGGTTGTCATGACAGGAAACATAGGACATTGATTGCCAGGGCTCATTGGCCCATGGTGCTTTAGAATAATTGATTGCGCTATATGATATTTGTGGATGTTTTATGGCGCCCACAATCCCAAATTTCACAGATTCTTCGGTATCCTTGGCTCCACTAACAAACCCTGTACTTTTTTCATCAAAAACAGAACCCTTCAAACCGTCCCGAATATCGTCACTAAAGGCAGTTATTTGCGGCATTTCAAGGATATTCTTTTTTAAAGCTCTTTGGTCTATGGGTAGTGGAGAATCTCCAGCAGTCCAACCTTCACCATATACAAAAATATCAGGATTCACTTTTTTAACCGTCCTGGCTACCTCGTTCATTGTAGCGATATCATGAATGCCCATAAGATCGAATCTAAAACCATCCAGATGATACTCTTTTGCCCAATAAGCCACAGATTCTGTGATATACTTTTGCGTCATAACCCTGTCTGAAGCAGTTTCATTACCGCAGGCAGAGGCATCAGACAGTTTACCGTCATCCCAATGTCTATAATAATATCCAGGTGATTCTAAATTGAAATTTGAGTTTTCGGTCCTACCGGTATGATTGTATACGACATCCAAAATAACACCGATACCATTATCGTGAAATGTTTTCACCATCTGCTTAAACTCTTTTATTCGAACTTCGGCTTTGTATGGATCTGAAGAGAACGAACCTTCAGGAACATTATAATTTTGTGGGTCGTACCCCCAGTTAAATTGAGCACTATCCAATTTGGCCTCATTGATAGAGTAGTGGTCGTATGTGGGCAGCAGATGAACATGAGTAATCCCCATTTCTTTAATATGATCTATACCCGTTGCTACTCCATTTGGGCCTTTGGTTCCTTCTTCTACCAGACCAAGGTATTTACCAGGCATACTAGAACCAGATTCTGGATGTATCGTCATATCTCTAATGTGCAATTCATAAACAATAGCCTCATTGGGAGATGTTATTCCAGGTCCTTTATCTTGTTTCCAACCCTTGGGATTGGTTGTTTCAAAATCTAGTACCATGGCGCGCTTTCCGTTTACACCCACAGCTTGAGCATAGATTCCCGGAGTTTCCTCGAGCCATTCACCATTAATCAATACCTGATAAGTATAGTATTTTCCATGATGATCACCTTTTATGGTTTTTGTCCATATACCCTCTTGATCAATTTCCAAAGGATGAGTTTCCAGCGGTAATCCATCATTACCTTCTTTATAGAAATGCAGTTGAACTTCATCGGCCGTAGGAGACCATAGTTTAAACGTTGTAGATTCTTTGCTATAGGATAACCATAAATTGGCTTCGACTGGAGCTGGATAATCAGTATAACTGGTATATGTTATTTTCTTTTCGGCACAGGAGTTCATGACGAGGGCTAACAATAATACGCTCAATACGCGTTTCATAATTTTAGTTTTTATGTGGTTGGTTTCAATTGGTTAATTGCTCGGTATATCAAAGAAACTATTTTTCTATAGATTAAAGAAAAATATCTCCTATTTATTCTTTAAGATTAAACTCAAACAACACAATTTCTTCGATATCTTGTATTCCATTGGCCGCCAAATATGCTCTTTGTGCTGGCAGGTTAGATTTTTCTGTGGCTACCCAGGCCTCTTTACAACCCAGATTTTTACCGTATTCACAAAGTTGTTGTATTAATGCACGACCAATGCCTTTATTTTGATAAGATTCGACAACACTAGCTTCATTAATAAAAAGCTGTGGGTCTTTATCGGGGTGTACATAATGCAATCCCGAAGCCATACCCACAATAGTGTTTTCATGATACGCCAAAAGTAAATGATGTCTTGGATCGGATAAAAATTCTTGTGCCCGTTCTGGTTTTATGGGATAATCAAACAAGGTGTCACCCACTTTTATCATTGCCTCAAGATCGTCAAGAGTAGCTGTTTTATATGTAATTTTCATTGTACTCAATAACCTGGTTTTTAAAGCCCTTAAGACTTGTCTTGAAGTCAAAACGATTTTCAAATTGATGCTTCGTGGTTTCCAGCGAGATGGTTTCCTAAAAAAGCTAAGGCTTAAATCGCTTTTTTCTTTTTCTCTTGCATTTTTTCAATCATTTTTAAAGCATGGGTGTTTTCAGGATCCATTGCATAGGATTTTTTATAGTTCTCTATCGCCAATTCAAATTCCTCCAGTTTCATACACGCTTCGGCATAACTGTCATATACATTCGAACTTTTTGGATACAAAATGGTGTTTACTTTGAATATATCTTTTGCCAACTTTAATTTGTCTGAATACATCATATTATAGCCCAATCTATTGATACTCGATTCCTTAATTGCAGGATCTTCAGGATTTGTTTTCATGAGTTCTTGATATGCACTTAGAGCCTCTTCAAAGTTTCCATCTTCCAGAAATTCGACCGGTAGCTTTTCATCATCGTTTAAACGTGAAAGCGTAGCTTCTACTTTACCATTATCGACATTATGCACAAGCACGTTCATTTGGTTTATTTGATTATTCAATTTAAACTGAATGGGGCGCTCATTTTCCCTACTGATATAGGTAGTATCCGATATTTTTACCAATTCTACAGGATCTTCACCAAAGCTTTGCTTAAAAAGTTGATTTCCCCGGTTAAACACTTTGGTGTATCGATCTTTATTCAAACAATATCGACCTGCCAGTTTTTCAAGTACTGTTTCTTCAGTAGCTAATTTGCTATAGGTTGGAACAAAATCATCCCATTTGTAGGTAAGTGCCACAGATCGTATAAGTTCTGAAATAAACCTGGGGTGATTTGAGTTGGTCAGTATTACAACGCCATATCCTTTATCCTTGTGTGCGACCAATTCGCTAGAAAAGCCTTCGTCCCAACCACCATGGCCAAAATAGACTTCATCTTTCCTTTTATTAAGAAAAATCCCTAATCCGATATGGTCTTCAACAAAAGGGGTTAGCATTTTTGATACCATATTTTTTGATAATACAGTCGTATTTTCACCTTTCAGCGCTTGTTGCATATTAATAGCGAATTTGGCAAGGTCTTCGGCTGTTGTCCATAATCCTGCCGCAGCCATTTCTGGGTAGGTATGTCTTTTGCCTTTGGTCATATCACCATTGGGGACATAGCCCGTCGCTGCCAATTTTAATTGCTCTCCCGTTAAAGGTTGATTGTATGTACTATGTGTCATTTGCAGTGGAGCCAGAACCAGTTCGTTCATTAATTCGGGGAAAGGTTTCTTTTCAATATCGATCATCATTTGTTGCATGATGGTGTATCCACCTCCAGAATACCTAAAACTTTCCTCAGGGACCTTATTTACATAGATAGGAGGAGAGTTTGCCGGTTCGGTTCCATTTAAAACCTGTATTAACGAAGGAACTGGAAGGTCGGGACTGTACCCTAAAAAACCGTGAACCGTAAGACCACCAGAGTGACTTACTAAATGTTTAAGCGCTACCTTTTTTTCTTTGGTAAACTCACTATCAGGTATTTTCCAGGATTGCAAATAACTATTTACATCTTCGTCAAGATCTATTTTGTTTTGTTCAACCATTTTTAAAGCCCCGTAAGCGGCAACCGGTTTACTTATCGAACCTGCCTGAAACAACGTTTGCTTTGTAACAGGTTCTTGAGTTTCTTTGTCTACCACGCCATAGGTTTTGGACCACGCTATCGCATTCTTATTAATCACAGCAATACTCACGCCGGGTACACCGTAATGTTTCATACGATCTTCGATGGTCCAGGTCGAGTCACCTTCTATATATACAACCGGAATAAGACTTGTTTCTACTAATTTGGTGTTGTCTGGAGTTTCAACAACAGTTTTAGGAGTTTTTTTGCAAGAAGCCAATAGGCCTGTAACGCAGAAAATAACAAGGAGTTTTTTCATGATAGAAACAATTAATTGATGAATTTATATGAATATAATTATTAAATTATTTAACAATATAAATATATATGTAGGGATCATATTCATGTTTAATTAAACTTTAAGATTATACGATTTAATATTTCAAAAGATATCTATGACTGAAATAAACTGAAAAACCCCAGACAATACGACGTGGCTGGGGTTTTTATCCTTGTGTTTTAGAATAACCTAATTAATTCCTTCAACCTTTTTTATGGGTCTCACTTCGACTCTCCAAATACCTTCTTCAAACCGTGGGTCTTTTTTGGTGATTTTGATAGCTTCGTCCAGATCTTTGGCTAATAAATGATAATACCCCGAAATGATTTCTTTGGTTTCGTTGTATGGTCCATCGATGATTTTACCATCTTTATAGGATAAGATACGACCTTCCATTTCCAAAGGTTGTGCCGATTTCATTATGCCTTCTTCCATAAGACCTTTGATGTATCCACCTACTTTTTCAATATGCTGTTGTAATTGTTCTGGGGACAAATCTGCTTTTGGTGCTTCTTCACTTCGAATAAATAACATGAATTCTTTCATTGTTTTGTTTTTTATGATTTATACCCTTATTACAATCGAGTTTATGAAATAGGGACACTCTTGTTTAATTTTTTTTCTAAAAGTTCTATATCCCTTGCGTTTGTGCACAATGAAATTGCTTTTTGTAAATGTTCTTTGGTAAGTTTTTGCAGATTTTCTTGGATATAAAATTCTGCCAAGGTAGCGTGAAAAAGATAATGATGACCAATATCCGACGTATTTTCCAATGACTTTAAGAAGTCTATGGCAACCCTATTTCCTTTTACTTTGGCAAGAGGAACACTGCGGTTAAGTTGCACCAGAGGAGTGTCCTGAAGCACAATTAGGCTGTCGTATAATGACAGAATTTCATTCCAATTGGTGGTTTCGAAGCTAGGTGCGATACAATGATGCCCCGAAATGGTAGCCAGAATTTGATATACCGATACGGTTTTGCTATTTGTAGTTTGATTAAGGTAATGTATACCGGCATTCATTAGGGTAACGTTCCATTTTTGCCGATCTTGTTTATGCATTTCGACCAGAGAACCCTCTTCAATTCTGGCTTCAAATCTAGCAGCATTAAAGTACATCAAAGCCAATAGGGCATGGACCTCAGATTTTTCTGTGATGTTTTTGGTGTTTCCTAAAATTTCAGCCAAACGAATGGCTTCCAAACAAAGATCGTATCGTATAACTTTATTTTGTTGTGACGGACTATACCCCTCATTAAACAATAAATAGATCGTTTTTAAAACAATATCCAAATGCTGCACAAAATCGGTAGTAGCTTCAAAAGAAATTTTAGCAAGGCGCAATTGTTTTCGACCACGAACCAATCTTTTATTTATGGTTTCTGTTGAAGTAAAGAAAGCACTCGCAATTTCGGAAATACTGAACCCACAAAGAATTTTTAAGATTAAAGCGATCTGAGAGTTTTTTGAAATAGAGGGATGACAGCAAGCAAACATCATTTTAAGCTGTTCGTCTTTAATAAGCGCTTCAGAAATCTCTAATGTTTCTAATGCTGAATGGTGATGTACATGGCTTTGTTGGGATTCATAGTGTGTTTTATGTTTCTTTCGTTTTAAAACATTAATAGCATGATTCTTTGCTGCCGTGTATAACCATGCCTGTGGGTTTTCGGGTATACCTTGTTGCTGCCAATGATCGACAGCTTTTAGCAAGGTTTCCTGCACAATATCTTCTGCTGTTTCCACATTATTGGTGCCCACATAGCGTGTGATTACAGCGACTATTTTTCCGTACTCATTTCTAAAGAAATGATCGGTGAGTTGATGCGGCTTATGGGGATCACTAGATTTCATAGTTAATGCTTACCACGGAATTTCAGATTGAGTTTCAACGTTCCAAAACATACCATTTTTAAAATCACTGGTTACAAAATCAAATATTCCTTTGGCAGATTCCTCTGGAGAAAGCCGCCCGGAAGTATCATCGCCAGAAATCATCGTTCGTACCCAACCAGGGTGAATAACACCCACTTTGGGCGCCCCCTGAAGTCGATTTACCAAAATCTTGCTATACATATTTAAGGCAGCTTTAGACATACGATAGGCTACAGAGCAAGAAGGTTCAGTTAACGTAATAGATCCCATTTTGGAAGAAACATTGATCAGCTTTCCATTTCGATAGACGACAGGAAGTAACTGTTCTGTGAAAAATACGGTCCCGGTGGTATTTACTTCAAGAGTACGTCGGTAAGAGTCCTCTTCGGGTAGCGTAACATTTAGATCAGGTCCAATTCCTGCGTTATTGATTAAGATATCGATGGGTTTTCCTAAATCTTTAATCTGTTTACATGAAGTTGAGATACCTTCGCTTTTGGAAAGATCCAAAGCAATAGCAGTAAAATTTTGATGATCAATGGCAATTTTGCCTGTTCGACTGGTTCCTATAACATGATAACCTTGTTCAAGGAAGAGATTGGCAAGTGCAAAACCAATACCTTGACTTGACCCTGTGATCAAAACAGTTGTGTGCATATGTTGGTGTTTCTAATGGTACTACCAAAATAGGGATTTTTAAAGGAAAATTGTAGAGTAGGGATTAGAAATGATAACGGGCTTCGATTACTTGGTTCCTGAGCTTGCCGAAAGGCTCAGCCCCCGATGTTATTCGAACCCTAAGCGTATCCGAAGGGTAAATACTATGCTATACAGACACTTCAGAAGCATTGCGAATCATAAAAACGCCAAGCCATATAAACCAAATGATTTGAGTTATCCCAAAGACCTCTTTAAAAATATCTTGTGGAAAAACAGTAAGTATTCCAATGGTACCTACAAGAATACCAAGGTAGACTAGCAATTTGGGAAGGTTTTTACCCTGTAATGCGGCAAAGCTGAGTAACAATACCCAAATACCACCAACAATCTCGTTTCCGCCACCAATTCCTTCGGTAATAATAGTAATTCCGGACCAGATGGTCATGGCTTCTTCGGGATTCTCTGTGCCTATCATAATTACTTCTTGTAGACCAATATTAGAAATCATTCCGCTTGCGATCACAAGTCCCACCCACAATAAACCAAAAACAGCAGCAGTTTTGGAAAGATATGGAGATTGCTGTTTCATACGTTCATAGATAGCAATAACCAGTATAGCTAATACAACGCCAAATAAAACATATCCCATAAAGTTGAGTATAGAGAAGACTTCTACATTATTGGATAGAAAAGTAAGTCGTTGTGTAGGATTAGCATTGGGCTCAGGGTATTCGATGATGGCTCCATAAAAAATGAATAAAATAATATATGTGATACCTTCAAGGATCGCAGCTGCACCTCCTAGTTTTTGTAATGCTTTCATGTTTTTTCGTGGTTTGATTGAATATAAAATCGACGAACGTGTCGATTTTTTGTTACAAGCTATGGATATTAAGATGCTTTTTATGATCATCAGAAAAAAATGACCTAGTTTTTATATCCCTAAAAAAGTAATAATAATATGGTTTGCCGTAAGGAAATAGAGAAAATAATTAGTATCTTCACTAAATTAATTATTCCGAAGAAAAAGTACTATTGGGTGATGATTCTGAGGGCTTATGAGCAAGTATTATTATGGGATATTTAAAAGATTCTCCTTTTTACCATGACGCTATTAGTGAAAGACGGTATGACTGTGCCACCTATTATTTGTTTGATACTTATATCATAGCAGAAATCGATGAAGGTATTGTATATACCTGGGATGATCATGCCGAACCTATCGTAGCCGAGTTAAGCGAATTGTATGACCAAAAAGGCGAGGGGCTCGTCTTAATTTCCAACCGTGTACATTCATATTCAGTAAAACCTAGTGACTGGATCAAGTTTTTTAAAAGTGATTATAAATTAAAAGGATATGCCATTGTGAGCTATTCAAGAAAAGGATTTATAGCATCATTGGTAGAAAAACTATTTATGCGCAATCTATTCAAGAACTTTAATAATCTCGAAGATGCCATCGCCTGGGCCAAAAGTCTTACACAAAATGGTGGCGAAAAGTCTAAAGACAAGAGTGCGTAACAAATGTAAAATTCAAATACGAACCATCTAGAATCAATAAACAGGTCGAGAATCAAGATCAATCTTCAATGAATTCTCACTTTACTCCATTAAAACATGTTGTTAAGCAACAAATTTAAGTCGTTAAGCTAAAAAAGAAGTCATTATAGATCGTAATGCATAATTTGTCTTTATAAAAATTTTAACAATACGTTACGATGATATAACAGGCTTTTTTTACTTCTAAGCGGATTGTAAAAAACCAACAAGATATCATGTAAAGGTTACTATAATTTTTTTTTGAATAACTCTTAATACCTGTTTACTTATGAGAAAATTGTATTCTAATTTTCCACTACCTTTTTTTATAGCGTTGATGTTTGTTTTTTCGGGCTATGCACAAAAAAGAGTTGGATATATTCAAAGTTGGCGCGCACAACTTACTGCCGATCAAGCCTCTAAATTAACCCATGTGATTTATGCATTTGCCACCATTCACCCAGATTTAGATGGGAAATTAAATGCAATTGATGGGGCCTATTTAAGCAATATGGTATCCATCGCTCACTCGCAAGGTACTAAAGCTATTCTTGCAGTGGGAGGTTGGTTTCCTTGTAGCTATGCTCATCAATCTGGAGCTTGTGCTGCCGATGCCAATCCTGAAGCATTTAATGCAGTATCGCAAGGAAGCGCAAAAACAAACTTTGTAAATAACCTGTACAACATGGTTATACAGTATGACCTGGACGGCATCGACGTGGATTGGGAATATCCCAGTGCCGGTAGTCAGGGGTTATATGTAGACTTATTGGCAGCATTAAGAGCCAAGATGAATACGCATCCAACAAAAAATCTTGAACTGTCATCAGCTGTACCTGCTTCAGCATATCGAGGGCAGCACTTCTCGTCAGCCGCTTTCCAGTATCTTGATGAAATTCATATTATGGCCTATGATAATGATCCTAGAATTAATCATTCTACATACGCTTTTGCAGCCAGTGCTATTGATTATTGGCAAGGCCGAGGAGCATCTAGTTCCAAATTGCAATTAGGCCTTCCTTTTTACGGTTGGAACTCTAGCGGAAGTTCAATGGCCTACAAAGATATCGTAGCTGCCGATCCTAGCGCTCCAAATAAAATATATCCTAACAACAACACATGTGATCAGTCCAACGGGTATGGCTATAATGCCAAGAAACTAATTGAAGACAAAGTACAACTGGCTTTGAATGAAAATATTGGTGGTATTATGATCTGGGCCGTAGACCAGGATCACACGAGTCCTTCTAATTCGCTCCTTAATGTGATCGATGCCAAATTGAATGGCGGCGGTGGCGGCTCCGGTGGTGGAGGTGGGGGTGGATCAGGCTCTTGCACTGCATGGTCTGCCGGAACGCAGTATTATGTAGGTGATATTGTAACGTATAATGGCAGCAATTATATCTGCGTACATGATAACCCAGGTTACGATCCAGTGGTCAGTACGTGGTTTTGGGATCCCACTTCGCAAAACTGTGATGGTGGTGGCTCCGGCGGCGGAAGCGGCGGCGGTGGAGGATCGGGATCTTGCTCTGCATGGTCTGCCGGAACGCAGTATTATGTAGGCGATATTGTAACGTATAATGGAAGCAATTATATCTGTGTCAATGACAATCCGGGCTATGATCCAGTGATTAGTACATGGTTTTGGGAGCCTACTTCGCAGACTTGCGGTGGTGGCGGAAGTACTGGTGGAACCTGCACACCATGGTCGGCAGGTACGCAATACTATGCTGGTGATATCGTATCGTATAATGGTACCAACTATGTTTGTGAGCATGATAATCCCGGTTACAACCCAACAATCAGCACCTGGTTTTGGGAGCCTACATCTGCGGGATGTAAAACTGCCAGTCTGAATGCTATTCAAACCGGTAAAGATATGAATGTACAGCTCTATCCAAACCCATTACGTAGTAATACGCTCAACCTTAGTATTGATTCAAACAAAGGTGCAAACATTGATGTGAAAATTCTTGATATCCAAGGGAGACGCATCAAGAGCGTACACTTAGGCAAAGTAGGTAAAGGGCAAAGTAAATTACAGTTAGATGTGTCGTACCTTAAAGCAGGCTCTTATTTAATTCTAATCATTTCTAATCAAAATACAAAAATAGAGCGATTCATTGTAATGTAATTGCACACCAAAAATAGACAAACCAAACAAGAGGGGCCATTTACGGCCTCTCTTTTTTTTGATTATTATGAGATTCAGCCTGCGACTACGTGGTTCTTGAGTTTAAGGGTTCAGCCCTCGAATAATAAAGAAAAAAATGCAATCAAGCGGTCACCGAGCCTGCCAAAGGACTCAGTCCCAGGGGATACAAATGAACATAATATAGCTCCTATTATCCCGAAAATAGTGTATAACATCCCATTTTTAAGGAAGGTCGTCACCAATTTTTGGATACACGCATATTGAGGTTCTATTTTGCTATAAAATAATATACAAAAGTTAACAATAAAATCTTCCAACATGAAAAAGCAATTCCAATTACTAATAATCGCCCTCTTTTTAACAAACCTCACCGCTTATGGCCAAAATAATGCCTTCATCACTACCTGGAAGGTAGGAGAAAATGGGTATGGAGATGGAGACCTGACCGTTACCATACCCACCACAGGCGGTGGTTACAACTACACAGTGAACTGGGGCGATGGAGACATTGAGCATAACCAGACCTCCAACGCTGAACATACCTATACCACTAGAGGGAAGAAAACCATTTCCATTACAGGCAATTTCCCCAGGATCTATTTTAACAATGAAGGAGACAAGGACAAGATTCTGACTGTGGAAAAATGGGGCGATATCCAATGGGCAAGTATGGAAAAAGCTTTTAATGGATGTATCAACCTGCAGGTTGCCGCCACAGCAGATGCACCCGACCTGTCTGGAGTAACAAATATGGGTGGGATGTTCGCTGGCGCTACATCATTCAACCAGGATATAAGCAATTGGGATGTAAGCAAGGTAACGAGCATGGGGGGAGTGTTCCATGAAGCCAGTAACTTCAACCAGGACTTAAGTGGTTGGGATGTAAGTAGTGTAACAATAATGACCGGTATGTTCCAGAGAGCCACTAACTTTAACCAGGACATAGGCAATTGGGACGTAAGCAAGGTCATCTGGATGGACCATATGTTCCAGGAAGCCGTTAACTTTAACCAGGACATAGGCGATTGGGAGGTAGGCAAGGTCACCCGTATGGGTCATATGTTCCATGAAGCAGTTAACTTCAACCAGGACATAGGCCGTTGGGACGTAAGCAAGGTCACCAATATGACGTGGATGTTCCAAAGAGCTGTTAACTTTAACCAGGACATACGCAGTTGGGACGTAAGCAAGGTCACGAATATGGCATCTATGTTTTGGGGAACCACTGACTTCAATCAGAACATAGGCCGTTGGGACGTAAGCAAGGTCACCAATATGAGAAGGATGTTCAGTGAAGCCAGGAACTTCAACCAGGACATAGGCGATTGGGACGTAAGCAAGGTCGCCAGTATGGAATCTATGTTGAACGGTAGTGGCTTGTCGGTAGCCAATTATGGGGCCACATTAGAGGGCTGGGCAGCCTTACCCAATACCCCCTCAGGGATCACCCTGGGAGCACATGGATTGGAATCCGGCCCAATAGGAGCCTTTCCCAGGCAAATACTGATAGACGTTTATGGGTGGACCATCGCAGGAGATACCTATTCACCGGCGGCTCCCTTTATTACCACCTGGGCGGTGGATGCCGGTGGGTCTATTACCATTCCCATCCATGGGGATTATACCTATAACTTTACCATAGACTGGGGAGATCATACAGCAACGGCAATTGAAACAAATGATCCCAATGATGCCGACCTTACCCATACCTACACAGATAAGGGCACCTATGAGGTGCGTATTTATGGAGATTTCCCAGCTCTATTTTTTGCGAATGCAGGGAGCAAGGACAAGATACAGACCGTAAAGCAGTGGGGAGGTATTCAATGGGCAACCATGTTGGACGCTTTTCATGGATGTAGCCAACTGGATATCACCGCCACAGACGCTCCCAATCTGCAAAACGTAACGGATATGCGAGGGATGTTCAAAAGAGCTGTCGACTTCAACGGGGACATAGGCGATTGGAACGTAAGCAATGTTACCGCTATGAGTGGGATGTTCGAAGGAGCCGCTAACTTCAACCAGGACATAGGCAATTGGAACGTAAGCAATGTTACCGCTATGAGTGCGATGTTCAAAGAAGCCACTGACTTCAACCAGTACATAGGCAATTGGGACGTAAGCCAGGTCACCACTATGGGTTTTATGTTCGATGGAGCCACTAACTTCAACCAGAACATAGGCAATTGGAACGTAAGCAATGTTACCAGTATGGCAGCTATGCTCCAAGGAGCCACTAACTTCAACCAGGACATAGGCCGTTGGGACGTAAGCAAGGTCACCAGTATGGGTTTTATGTTCTGGGGAGCCAGTAACTTCAATCAGTATATAGGCGGTTGGAAGGTAGGTAATGTCACCCATATGAGATCTATGTTCGAAAAAGCCAGTAACTTTAACCAGAACATAGGCGATTGGGACGTAAGCAAGGTCACCGATATGAGATTGATGTTCGCAGAAGCCAGTAATTTCAACCAGGACATAGGCGATTGGGACGTAGGCAATGTCACCACTATGGCAGTTATGTTTCAAAGAGCCACTAACTTCAATCAGAACCTGGGCAAATGGAACGTAAGCAAGGTCACCACTATGGCAGCTATGTTGAACAGTAGCGACTTATCCGTGGGCAATTATGGGGCCACATTAAAGGGTTGGGCGGCCTTACCCAATATCCCCACAGGGATCACTCTGGGAGCAAATGAATTGGTATACAATCAAATAGGAGCTCCTCACAGGCAAAAACTGGAAGACCTTCGATGGATTATCACAGGAGATGACAGGGAAGACGACTACGAGGATCCTACGGTTACATTGGCCCTGATCACCCTGACACTGGATGAAAATGGTGAAGTCACCCTTTTGGCAACTCAATTAGGCAATGACAGCACAGACAACATTACACTAACTGAAGATCTTATATTCAGTTTTGATGCCGATGGCAATGAAACCGCTATGATCTTTGACTGCGACGACTTGGGTAATCATCAAGTGACCCTCTACGTAACCGATGAGGCTGAAAACTCATCAAGTGCGGCTACCATAGTGACAGTAGAAGAGCATTTGGACAACCTTGTAGCCATTGCCAAAGATGATATAACCGTACGGCTAGATGCCAGCGGGCTGGTAAGCATCACACCTGCGGATGTGAACAATGGTTCCAGCTATGGTTGTGACAACACTCCAAACCTAAGTTTGGATAGGGATACATTTACGTGCGATGATGTGGGCACCCCGGTAACTGTGACCCTTATCGCTACCCATGGCAATCAAACCGCCACGGCAACTGCCACAGTGACCGTAGAAGCGCATTTGGACAACTTGGTGGCCATTGCCAAAGATGATATCATCGTACAGCTAGATGCCAGCGGACAGGTAAGCATCACACCTGCGGATGTGGACAATGGTTCCAGTTATGGTTGTGACGGTACCCCGAACTTAAGCCTGGATAGGGATACGTTTACCTGCGATGATGTGGGCATCCCGATCACGGTGACCCTTACCGCTACCCATGGCAACCAAACCGCCACGGCAACCGCCCTGGTGATCGTGACCATGGAAGCGCATTTGGACAACTTGACGGCCATTGCCAAAGATGATATCATCGTGCAGCTAGATGCTAGTGGGCAGGCAATTATTACACCTGGGGAGGTGGACGATGGTTCCAGTTATGGCTGTAACGGTACCCCCGACTTAAGCCTGGATATAGATAGTTTTGATTGTGATGATGTGGGCACCCCGATAACGGTGACCCTTACCGCTACCCATGATAACCAAACCGCCACGGCGACCACCACAGTGACGGTAGAAGAGCATTTGGACAACTTGGTGGCCATTGCCAAAGATGATATCATCGTACAGCTAGATGCCAGCGGACAGGTAAGCATCACACCTGCGGATGTGGACAATGGTTCCAGTTATGGTTGTGACAGTACCCCGAACTTAAGCCTGGATAGGGATACGTTTACCTGCGATGATGTGGGCATCCCGATCACGGTGACCCTTACCGCTACCCATGGCAACCAAACCGCCACGGCAACCGCCCTGGTGATCGTGACCATGGAAGCGCATTTGGACAACTTGACGGCCATTGCCAAAGATGATATCATCGTGCAGCTAGATGCTAGTGGGCAGGCAATTATTACACCTGGGGAGGTGGACGATGGTTCCAGTTATGGCTGTAACGGTACCCCCGACTTAAGCCTGGATATAGATAGTTTTGATTGTGATGATGTGGGCACCCCGATAACGGTGACCCTTACCGCTACCCATGATAACCAAACCGCCACGGCGACCACCATAGTGACGGTAGAAGAGCATTTGGACAACCTTGTGGCCATTGCCAAAGATATCACTGTGCAGTTGGATGCCAATGGAGAGGCGACCATCTTGCCAGAAGAGGTGGACAATGGTTCCGGTTATGGCTGTAACGATACTCCGGAGCTGAGTCTTGACAGGGATACCTTTAGCTGTGAGGATGTAGGTACCCCGGTGGTGGTCACCCTTACCGCTACCCAGGGCGGTGAAATGGCCACGGCTACTGCCCACGTGACCGTGGAAGCGTATTTGGACAACTTGGTGGCCATTGCAAAAGATATCACTGTGCAGTTGGATGCCAATGGAGAGGCGACCATCTTGACAGAAGAGGTGGACAATGGTTCCGGTTATGGCTGTAACAACACTCCAGAGCTGAGTCTTGACAGGGATACCTTTAGCTGTGAGGATGTGGGCACCCCGGTAATAGTAACCCTTACCGCTACCAATGACAACAATACAGCCACGACAACGGCCCTGGTGATCGTTGAAGCGGCCGGGAATTGTGAGTCTGAGTCTGAACCCCTTGCAGATTTCAATAGCGGGTTTTCTCCTAACGGTGATGGCATTGCCGATTTCCTGGTGATCGAAGGTCTTGAAAAATATGGGAACAACGTAGTCAAGATATACAACCTAAGCCAACGCTTACTGTTCAGTACCCATTATGACGGGCCGGGCGATGCCTGGGACGGCACCCATAAAGGCAGCCTAGTTCCCGTGGGTTCCTATGTATGTGTGATCGACTTTAATGAACCGGGATTGGGCCACGAAACAAAAATGATCTATGTTAATTATTGATCTTGTCGGGTTTCGAGAGCCTCAACCCTCGACAATCGAATTCTTAACTCCTAATAATAAACTATAAATACATAATACATATGTCCAAACAAAATTTTAAAACGAAATTAGCCGAATTAGAAAACATACCACAAGACTTGGTAAAAGCACCAGCGCAACCCGTAGATGTAACTACGCAAGAAGCCGAAAACCTATTTATCTGGGCGCAAGAAGACAAAAAAGTACTGATGAGTATAGGATTGGATTGGGAAAAATATGTAGAGGATCTACCGATACGTACCGGAGCGTGCCGATATGCACAAGCCCTTTGGCACAAAGAGCGCTATAGCCAGGAAGAAGCTGCCAAGGCCTGGAAAGAAGAGTCGCCAAAAGCCTATGCCTTTAGAAATGACTTGTTGGCCGATATGCGTTTTGCGTTTAGAAAACGCCCTGATCTATTAGCACGGGTACGAACTATTGCCGGGGGCGATGGCAATGCCGATATGATCCAGGATCTGATGGATATCAGTGTACTAGGAAAAGCCAATGCCACCGAATTTGAAGCGACTAATTATGATATGGCTCGCTTTGATCTTGCCGAGCAAAAGTCAGATTGCCTGGCCGAGCTATTAGCCAAAGCCAACGGTACT
>NZ_JAYKLX010000012.1:0-53845 GCF_035285365.1 Aquimarina gracilis
TGGTCATCGAAGGCCTTGAAGCGTATGGAAACAACGTGGTGAAGATATACGACCTGAGCCAACGGTTGCTGTTCAGCGCGCATTATGGGGGACCCGGCGATGGCTGGGACGGCACTTATAAAGGTAGCATGGTCCCTGTGGGCTCTTATGTATGTGTGATCGACTACAACGAAGCGGGGCTGGGCCACGAAACAAAAATGATCTATGTTAATTATTGATCTTGTCGGGTTTCGAGAGCCTCAACCCTCACTAATGTTGAATCCTACGGACCCTGAGGTCCTCGAAGGGTCGAGGGGTAAGTAGTACTAAGCATTATCCCGGGCGGGGCGGAGTCGAAGGGTCGAAGGGTCGAAGGGTCGAAGGGTGAACTGCACACTGAGCCTGTCGGAGTGGAAGTCGAGGGGGAGGAACTCCCTCAAATTATAAATAAACCAAATACATAATTATAAACAACAAGAATTAAAATGAACGAAAACAACAGAATTAGTAAGGTACTTACCAGTGAAGAGATCACCAGTATACAACAATGTCTTACCACCTTAAAATGTGAATTAGATTTTTTACAAAACTTAACGCCCAACGAGCGTAAAAATCTACCCAAAATCAATAGCGCCAACAAAATTTTTGCAGAAGATAGCATTCATATCCTTGAGGGCAGGCCCCAATGGATCCCGGGTGCTTTAACGGCAGAAGAAGCCCGCAAAGATCTTACCCTGTTTGAGCAATTAGATCCCATCATTCTGGAGCTGGAAAGTGTATTGCGCCAGTTAAAAGATACCCAGACCATTGTGGGTAGCGAGGTATATCGAGTAGCACTGTCGGTTTATAGCCTTGCCGATGCTGCCCGCAAAATGCCAATGGAAGGCGCCCAAAGTGCCCACGAACTCTTAAAAGCCAGATTTTCTCAAAGCATAAACACCAATAATACCCCAGAAGATACGGTTGAATAGCAACACATTAGCAAAAAAGGTGGGTGCATGGTCAAAAAAGATGGCCCGAGGTACAAAAATACCCCGCTAGCCTACCAAAAAGGCGGGACGAGGTGCCAATCTACCGGGCGTACCTACTACTATAAGTGGGTGAACTGACAACGCTACAGGGATCTTTAACAATTGAAGTACCCATACCCACTTAGGTAAGTACCCTACCTGACAAATCTACAGGAACCTTTAACAATTGAAGTACCCTGGGGTACTTATACAAGTGGGAGGGGGTACTTGTATAAGTGGGGGGTATGTGTATATTATTTGATAGGAATGAGGAGCGAGGGTATGAGGATTATTGATCTTTCTGCTTTTGTAATGGTCCGGTTTCGACTCCGAGGTTCCTGGGCTATCGAAGGGCTCAGCCCACGATGGTGTTCGCACCCTGAGGCTATTCGAAATGCGGCCTATAACAATCTCAGGTTACGTTACGTTGAATTTAATCCGTTACAATATTCTTTTTTAATTGGTTTAGTCAGGAGCTGTCAAAATTGAGTGGTTATTCGTCATAAAATGGAGAAAAAGTGTATCGATCCTTCGTCTATGCTCGGGATGATAAGGCTTTTGACGGAAATCTCTTGTTGCGATACATTTTTGTTACCACAAAAACACTCAAACCGACACATTTTTCTTAGTCATCATTAACTATAAAAAACCTCAAATAATATTTGGATTAAATCTAAATAAGAATTAGTTTCGCATCCGGAATATGGAATTACTTTTCGCCTCGAAATATTATACTTCGTATCAGTCTGCAAAAGATCGCTGTTATTATATTGATTTTGGCCATAAAACGGTCAAAGTTTCCTTTTGTCAGTTATTAAGTTTGCGTTATAAAGCAAAGCAGTTATCGACTCCTGAACATATAGAGTATATGCTGGATCATCATGATGTAACGTTGCTAACCTTCTGTGATAAAGAGCATTTGATTTTACTGGATACCTTACAGGTTTTAGATTTTACCGAACTGATTCAGGGTACATTTGCCATGATGGAGCTTCGTAGTGTGCTTACCGCCTAAGTTTCCTTTGATTTAGACTGTCTATAAATTACCGTGGCCACTCGCTTTACCGCTGTATTTTCCTTAATTTTATACAACAACATAAAGAAATTCACTATGGAAAATATTGCAAGACAACAAATCAGTATCAATCTGGAGGTGATGGATATGCTTAATCAGCAAATCGCCAAAGAACAACACTCTTCGTCAGTGTATTTAGCAATGGCTTCCTGGTGCGATCAAAAAGGACTGTCTAGAAGTGCTTCTTTTTTCTACAAGCAATCGCTAGAAGAAAGAGAGCATATGATGAAAATTTTCAAATTTATTAACGATTGTGGCGGTGCAGCACATTCACCAGAGGTGTCTAATATTGCACACGAATACGCATCGTTAAAAGAGATTTTTGAGCTGGCACTGCAACAAGAAATTGCAATTACGCAATCTATTTATAAGATTGTAGCGGCTTGCCGAAAAGTAAATGATTTTGGCGCCGAGAATTTCTTACAGTGGTTTGTAGAAGAGCAAATGGAAGAGGAGCAAAGCATACGCGATATCCTTGATATGATGGAGCTTATGGGTGATGATGCGGCTCTCAAGTTAATCGATGAACGTATTCCGAAGGAATAATCTGAAAAAAACTGTCAATTCTAATGTTCCGATGGTAATTGGACTCCTCAGGCACACAGGTCGAGAATAGGTTTTTTATGATACTAGTTTTTCCAACTCTACCGTGTAATCATACTGTAAATCTTCATGTAACGAAGGGAGCTTCTTTTGAATGGAGGTAAGCTCACGATATAATATCGTTTGTAAGACATTATTTCTATGAATATACGGTTGAAAACCCGATAACTTTTTACAGAAGTAGAGTAACAATTCTACTTCTGTTTCTTTGTTTTTAGAATACCGAATATACTTTTTGATCATACGCAGAATCTTGCGGACACTTTTTTTGATATAATGGTAGGAGGCGGTGTTAATAAGATCAAACTGCTCGTCAACTTCACGCTGTATGCTTTCTATATATCCTTCTTCATGCGAGGATTCGAATAACAAGTAGGTAAGTAACTCTTTATTCTCTTTTTTAAATCTGGATAACCTGAGGCATAACTCCATGAGTTCTTGAGTAGAACAATGGGTTAATTCGGTTTTGATCTCTTTTACAGTAGCAGTTTTCATCTGTTTATTTTTATTGCTTTTTATCTGTCAGATGGAATCGCCATTACTCATTTTGGTGAATATTAATCTAATAGGTATGGCTTATTTCATAGCCGCAATTTATATAAAAGAAATAGAGATAAGCTAAATATCATAATCTATATTTTTAAACTGTACAAGCTGGTTTATTTAATGAAAAATATCTAACGGTATCATCCTGCACTCGATTAGGAATCTTATTAAGGACAGTTTTTTTTCAAAGGGTGTGATGCTGAAATAAATTCAGCATGATGGGTATGCATCAATGAGTATTGTATTTCGAAAACCTCCTAAGTTTCTGGGGTAATCCACTGATTTTTAACCTTTTTAACTGATTTGTTAATAGCTGAATCCCTTTGTTAATAAGGGGTGTCAGAGTTATTAACATAGTTATTAATAGTTAAAGTAGGTTTTTACTTACTAATTATGTGATTTTTTATAATTTTTGTGTTTTACAACGAAAATAATAATAATTTCAACAAATTATTAACAAATAATAAACATTTTATTTTGTTAATTGTTGATAACTTATTAATTTAGTGCTAGTTAACCTTAAATCACATAGTCATGAATAATTTATTTTCCACTTTAGGGCTGAATTTTACAAGCATTCTAAATTTTTTAAGAGAACTTCCTGAAGCTTCTAGATATGCGATGCGTAAGTAATTTTGTAAGAAATAGAGATATAACAAATTTTGGTTTTGTGTTTTTTAAATCGATCAGGGGGATTATCTTCTGGTAGTCCCTTTTTGATTTAAAAATCAGAAAAACAAAAACTAAGATTTATGGCGTAAGAATGCGGGTCGGGTTTAATCTCCCTCATATACTTCAACAAACCCGATACCGCATTTTATAACCATGTCATCATATAATAGGCAATTCTTGCAGCCAGGCGTGCTGTGCAGTTGTCTATATCATAGGTTGGGTTGAGTTCTACCAGGTCTGCACTAATAAGTTTATTAGATTTACAAATCTGCTGTATGGTTTCCATAGCAATGTCTATAGAAAATCCGAATGGGGAAGGAGCACTTACTCCCGGGGCATAAGCCGAAGAAAATCCATCAATATCAATAGTAAGATACACCAGGTCAACGGTATTTATAAAATTAGCCACAGTTTGAGCCACTTTTTGCTTGTTTTGTGAAGTAAATTCTGTATTGAGGAGATAATCGACCTTATAGTTAGTTGCCACTTCAAATAGTTCTCTGTTATTAGACTCCTTTTGAATCCCCAGACATAAATAGTTGAAATCTTTATTTTCTTGCGCAATTTGAAAGAACGGTGTTCCGGAATTTCCTTTGCCTTCCACTTTTCTTAAATCAAAATGCGCGTCTAGATTAATAATACCAATGGTTTTGTTCGGAAATTGTTTTTTAATACCATTATAATGTGCATAAGCAAGATCATGACCACCACCTAATACAATTGGAAAAATAGCATGCTGTAGTAATAATGCAATGCTATCTGAAGTATCTTGTTGTGTTTCTTCTAAATCTTGATCGATACAAGTCATATTACCAACATCCAGAAGTTGTACATCACTTGAAAAATGATTAGAAAGAGATGCCATCATTTTTCTGATGGCCTGTGGACCTTCTACCGCACCAATTCTGCCTTGATTTCGTTTCACACCTTCATCACACACATATCCTAATACAGCAAAGCTTTTATCTTTTACAGTTTCCAAAGGATCCTTGGTAAGATCTATACAATTAATCTTTTCATGTAGGTATAATTCTTTTTCTGAAGAACGTCCCGTCCATACCTCTGGATTTGGTTTTTGGTAGTTTTTCATTTGGTTGCGATGAAGTCTATGCAAATTACAGAATTTTATTTAGTACTGAATCTTCTACTATATTAGGAAGTGTGACTTGTAATTCTGGAGTACGTTCCATTTCTCTTTTGATAGCAAACAAGGCTTCTCTGTTTCGGGCCCAGCTTCTACGGGCTATGCCATTATTTACATCATAAAACAACATACGTTTCAAACGTTCTGAAGCATCTTCAGATCCATCGAGTACAAGACCAAAACCACCATTAATCACTTCACCCCAGCCAACACCTCCACCATTGTGTATCGATACCCAGGTGGCACCTCTAAAACTATCTCCAATCACATTATGAATAGCCATATCGGCTGTAAATTTACTTCCGTCATAGATGTTACTGGTTTCTCGATACGGAGAATCGGTACCGCTCACATCGTGATGGTCTCTTCCTAATACAACCGGCGCAGTGATGTCGCCATTTTTTATGGCTGTATTGAAAGCCTCTGCGATTTTGATTCTTCCTTCGGCATCAGCATACAAAATACGGGCTTGTGAGCCTACCACTAGCTTATTTTCTTTAGCTTCTTCGATCCAAGTCATGTTATCCTGCATCTGTTGTTGAATCTCTTTGGGAGATACTTTTTTAATCGAAGCCATTATCTCTAGGGCAATTTGATCGGTTTTGTCAAGATCTTCCGGTTTTCCTGATGTGCAAACCCATCTAAAGGGTCCAAAACCATAATCAAAACACATGGGCCCTAATATATCTTGTACGTACGATGGATATTTGAAATCAATACCATTTTTAGCCATGACATCGGCTCCTGCACGAGAAGCTTCCAAAAGAAAAGCATTTCCGTAGTCAAAGAAATACGTGCCTCTTGCGGTATGTTTATTAATAGCAGCAGCATGTCTGCGAAGTGATTCCTGTACTTTAACTTTAAAGGTTTCAGGATCGTTGCTGATCATGGCATTGGATTCTTCATAACTCAAGCCTACCGGATAATAACCACCGGACCATGGGTTGTGTAACGAGGTTTGGTCAGAACCCAGATCTATATAAATGTTTTCTTCGTAAAACTGTTCCCATACATCCACAATGTTTCCCTGATATGCAATGGAAACCGTTTCTTTTTGATCCACTGCTTTTCGAACTCTGGAAACAAGGTCTTCCATAGTATCCAGAATTTCGTCTACCCAACCTTGTTCATGGCGTTTTTGAGCGGCCATAGGATTTACTTCGGCACAAATAGTGATACAACCAGCAATATTTCCGGCTTTAGGTTGTGCACCACTCATCCCACCCAAACCAGCAGTTAGAAAGATTTTACCTGCCGGAGATTCATTTTGCTGCAATGTTTTTCTAAAGGCATTCATTACGGTGATCGTAGTACCATGCACGATTCCTTGCGGACCAATATACATATAGCTGCCTGCTGTCATTTGCCCATATAGGGTTACACCAAGAGCATTGTATTTTTCCCAATCGTCGGGTTTAGAATAGTTGGGGATCATCATTCCGTTAGTAACAATTACACGAGGAGCATCTTTTGAAGAAGGAAACAATCCCATAGGGTGCCCAGAATACATATGTAATGTTTGCTCTTGGGTCATAGTAGCCAAATACTTCATAGTAAGCAGGTACTGTGCCCAATTCTGAAAAACAGCACCATTACCACCATAGGTGATTAATTCATAAGGGTGTTGTGCCACAGCGGGATCCAAATTGTTTTGAATCATAAGCATGATAGCAGCAGCCTGTTGGGTATTTGATGGATAGTCGTCTATCGGGCGAGCATACATTTCGTATTCTGGCATAAAACGATACATATAGATGCGTCCAAATTCATCCAACTCTTCAAGAAATTCTTGAGCAAGTTCTGCGTGCCACGCTTCAGGAAAATATCGAAGCGCATTTCTAAGCGCTAGTTTTTTTTCTTCGGTAGAAAGAATTTGTTTTCGCTTAGGAGCTCGACTTATTTTAGCATCCAACGGCCTTTTTGAAGGCAATGAAGCTGGAACCCCTTGAAGTATTTGTTCTTTGAAAGTCATTTGATTTGCAGTATGAATTTTATACTATTGTTGAGATACTAAATCTCCTTGTTTCCAAACCTGATTGGGTACAAGTTTTCCTTGTTTGTAAAAAATCTCGTTATAATGATCGGTCTGAAAAAGATTAAAATCGGCCAGCATTCCTTCAGAAAGTACTCCGCGATCATTTAAATTGAGCGCTTTGGCTGCTCGAAATGTGATTCCGGCGAGTACTTCGCTATTCGATAGCTTTTCGAATGTTCCCAGGATACAAGCTTGCGTTAATAAATCTCCCATAGGCGCCGATCCGGGATTCCAATCACTAGCAATGGCAAGGGCTCCGCCTGCATCCAGAATTTTTCTGGCCGGGGTAAAACTACATCCTAATCCAATAGAGGCTCCAGGAAGTGCAACAGAAATTACATCACTTTTTGCAAGCATTTCGATTTCATCTTCGGTACTGGCTTCAAGGTGGTCGGCACTTTTGGCTTTCATTTTTACAGCCACTTCGCTACCACCCACACTAAACTGGTCGGCATGTACCGTAATATCAAATCCCATGGCCTTTGCTTTTTTGAAATACGGATAGATATCAGATGGCATAAAAGCACTTTTTTCGATAAAGGCATCGATTCTATTAGTCAGATTCTCCTCTTTTAAAATCGGAAACAAGGTGTTACCCATAGCTTCCAGGTATTCGTTATGGTTGCCATCAAAATCCTTGGGTAACATATGCCCGGCTAAACAGGTCGCAATCAGATCGGCTTCAGTACCAATATTGGCATTTTTAATAGCACGTAGCATTTTGAGTTCTTCTTTGACCGAGAGCCCATAACCACTTTTAACTTCAATGGTAGTAATACCGGTTTTTAAAAGTGTATTTGCCCTTTTGATAATGCCTAGGGTCAGCTCTTGCTGATCTGTTTTTCTGGTTTGTGTAACGGTATCCCATATTCCGCCTCCTGCTTCGGCAATTTCAAGATAGGATTTGCCGGCATTACGCATCGCATAATCCCTAGCTCTAGAACCTGAAAAACAGATGTGTGTATGTGCATCAATAAATCCAGGAACACAAACGTGATCGGCATGCAATTCGATAATTTCTACGTTAGGAATGTCTGCTTTTTCTTTTAATTCAGAAAAGTTGCCAATCGAGCGGATTTTATTTCCTTCAATCAATATTCCTGCATTTTCCAGGATAGGTAACTGTTCATCTTTTATGGCTCCTTTTACTGAAAGGCTTTCCATTGTTAGGACTTGAGTAATCGGACCAATAAGTTTATATTTCTTCATATGCTGAGTACAAATCTTAAGTGCTTGATAACGGTTATTTAATATACTTCAAATACCTCAGAAAAAGGCGTTTCCAAAGTTAAATTCTCTTTCTGCGATACTGTATCTACAATATCGATAATTGTTTTGTTTTTGATGATTTTGATGCCTTCTTCAATATCATCTGCAAATACTCGATCTTTTTCTGCAAAAGATACTTTAGTACGGATCTCTTTATATATCTCATCAAGGATTACTCCTGATTTTAAGGGTTTCCTGAACTCAAAAGCCTGGGCCGCGGTCAAAAGCTCGATGGCCAATATTTTTTCGACATTTTCAATAACTCTTAAGGCTTTTCGGCCACCAATAGAGCCCATACTTACATGGTCTTCTTGCCCAAGAGAAGTAGGTATGCTATCTGCACTAGACGGGAAACACAATCCCTTGTTTTCACTTGCCAGGGCAGCCGTGGTATATTGAAGAATCATGTATCCAGAATTAATTCCTGTGTTTTCCATCAATAATTTTGGTACTCCCGGTGAATTTCCTTCCAGGGCTAGGTAAATTCTACGATCAGAAATATTACCGATTTCTGAAGCTGCTAAACAAGCATAGTCTATTGCCATTGCCAGGGGTTGTCCATGAAAACTACCACCACTTATGGTGAGATCTTCATTGATTATGATGGGATTATCGGTAACCGAATTTAGTTCGGTTTCTAAAAGTTCTTTGAGATGTAACCAGGCATTTCTAGAGGCTCCATGCACTTGTGGGATACATCGTAATGAATAGGGATCCTGAACGCGGTCGCAATCAATATGATCTTCCATAATCTCTGACCCTTTTAATAATGATTTTACCCGGGAGGCGACATGGATATTTCCTCTGAAAGGTCTTAACTGGTGCAACTCCTTATAAAATGGTTTTACCGACCCTTGTAAACCTTCTATCATCATGGCGCCGATAATATCAGCTTGCGAAAGGCAGTTATGTAATAGTGCAACTACTTTTACCGCATGTGCCGCAATAAATTGCGTACCATTAATAAGAGCAAGACCTTCTTTTGGACCAAGATCTAACGGTTTTAGTCCAGTGGTTTTAAAAAGTTCGGATACTTCAATTGTATTTCCTTGATATGTAACTTTTCCTAAGCCAATAAGCGGCAAGAATAGATGAGACAGCGGTGCCAGATCTCCCGATGCTCCAACCGAACCCTGGCTTGGTACGATGGGTATGACATCGTTGTCGATATGCCAAAGGATGCGATCAAGAGTTTCTTCGGCAATGCCCGAATATCCTTTTGATAATGATTGTACTTTTAAAATCATCATCAGTTTTGCTATTTCGGTAGCTATAGGATCGCCAACACCTACACTATGACTTTGTAAAATATTGCTTTGAAGAATTTTGGTTTCTTCTTTTGATATTTTGGTAGTACATAGCGGACCGAATCCAGTATTGATTCCATAAATGGGGTGTCCTTTTTCTACAATATTCTCTACTACCTGCTTACTGTTTCTGATTTTCTTGCGAGATGCCTGGGAGATAATACCTTTGGTTTCTCCTCGAGCAATTTTCAAGGCTATCCCCGCGGTTAAATGGCCTTCTCCGTATAAAAAATGATCTGATTCTGTAGACATTGCGTATTTATGATTTGTTATACTAAAATAATGCATACATTTGATAATTGGAAATACTTATTTTATCAATATTTAATAACTATGAGTTATCAGTTGGAGTTGCGGCATTTTAATTATTTTTTGGCGGTCGCCGAAGAATTACACTTTCGTAAAGCTGCAGATCGTTTGTTTATTTCTCAACCCGGTTTAAGTAGGCAAATCAAGCAAATGGAAGAAATTATAGGAGTACAATTGTTTGTAAGAGATAAAAGAAATGTACGTTTAACCAATGCAGGGGAGTATCTTAAAAAAGAGCTGGATTATGTATTTAATCACATTGATTTCACGATAAAACAAACCCGTTTAATTGATGCGGGTAACGAAGGAGAGATACGAATAGGTTTTTTAGGATCTGCTATGCAGACTGTTATCCCGGAATTGTTGGTCGAAACAAATACAAAATTTCCTAAAATAAAGTTTAGCCTCGAAGAAATGTCGAATTATTTACAGGTAGAAGCTATTGAAAAGGATGAACTGGATTTGGGGTTTGTAAGGTTGGCTAGGGTGCCCAAGGGATTAAAAATGAAAACAGTTCATAGTGATACCTTTTCGTTGGTTTTACCAAAAGATCACCGTTTGGATAAACATTCTTTCAAAAGTGTAGACCAGGTTTCTGAAGAGAATTTTATCTTATTTTCTTCAGACTATAGTTCGTTGTACTATGATAAAATCATGAGTATATGCGAGGATAAGGGATTTAGCCCCAATGTTTCCCATAGATCGGTTCATGCACAAACAATATATAAATTGGTTGAAAGTGGGTTAGGGGTTGCTATCGTACCTACATCTTTGCAACATGGTTTTGATCTTAAAGTGAAGTTTCTGGAGATACCTAGAATTAAACAAAAGGCCGTTTTATCGGTAATTTGGAAAGAAAATAATCGCAATCCGGCGTTACAGCAAATAGCCGATTTGATTGACCTATAAAGGGTTTACAAAGATTTGGTACTTCTTGTCGAATAGATTTTTTTTTATTTCTGGATAGTGTTGTTTACTTTTGGTTGCATAATTTTATTGCTTTTTCTTAGTTTTTACTATGAAAGATTAATATTATTAGCTTTAAATAGTAATGCTCCAAACTTATAAACTATGAATAAAAAGCTGTTTTTTATTGCATTCCTTATGGGATTGTTTTGTCCAAAAATAAATGCTCAAGTTGAAGACTTTGAGATTGGTATCAAATTTGGATTAAATGCTACCCATCTAGAAGATAAAGCTGTCGATTCAAGAACAAGTATCCATTTAGGATTAGCAGCCGAATTTCCAATTAACGAATATCTGGGATTACAACCTGAACTATTATATTCTTTTCAGGGCTTCAGTACAGGCAGTATAGAACCTAATTTTGAGGAAGAAATCTTAAAAATAGACTATGTTATCCTTCCTGTAATGTTAAAGTATTATCCATTTTATGTGGTACCAGGTCTTAGTGTCGAAGTGGGTCCACAGATTGGTTATTTAACATCGGCAACTTTACAGCGCAAGAACGTTTTTGATGGTGGTGTGACTGAAACTTCGGATGTAGATTACGGAGAATTTATTTCTGATGTTGATATAGCTGTTAATTTTGGATTTGGATATCAATTTCCGATAGGAGCATTTTTTCAAGTACGCTACAATCTAGGAGTTACGAATATATATGAAACCTCTCCTTTTGGTGAAAATACATCTATTAGTTTTGAAAATTCAGTTTTTCAATTCTCTACAGGAATCAAATTCTAATATAAATAAAATAAAGATTACGTTTCTATCTACTTGATACAATTCTCAAAGTGGATAGAAACGTTTTTACTTATAGGACTTATTGAGCTGGCATACTGTAGAAAAATTGTTCTTGCGTTATCTTTCCGTTATTTACTTGATATACTGCTACTTCTTCCATTTTCATTCGCCCTTGTCCTTTAAATGTACAATCCATTTTCATGATGCAGCTGAAATGATTTTCGGCTACAATAGGGTCTGAAATTTCGCCTCCGTGAAATTCTTCTACGGTTGCATACCAGTCTTCACTTTTTTTGGTTACTGCATCCTTGCCCGATACTGTAGGAGAAGGAGCCCCAGGCATCTCTTTGCTCACCACGTTCTCATCATACAGTTCTTTAATAGCCTGCATGTTTTCTCCCATACGGCAAAGTTCTACTAAACGATTTGCAACTTGCTGTGTGTTCATAAAATTATGATTTATTGGTTATTGAGATAATTTTGAACCAATAAATTACAAAAAAACTTCAATGTATGAGTTTAAAGAACTGTTATAAGTTTGTTTACTATCCAACAGCTTCTTTATAAATCTGTAAGCAGCGTTCTCTTGCCATTTTATGTTCTACTATAGGTTGGGGATAAGTAAGTTCGCTTAGGTCTTTCACCCAGGTATTAATGTATTCTAGTTTTTTATCGAATTTGGTAATTTGAGTAGTTGGATTAAAAATTCTAAAGTAGGGTGCTGCATCCACACCAGATCCAGCTGCCCATTGCCAATTTCCTACATTTGCAGACATATCGTAATCTAATAGCTTTTCTGCAAAATACGCTTCGCCCCATCGCCAATCGATTAATAAATGTTTGCACAAAAAACTGGCTACAACCATACGTACGCGATTATGCATATATCCCGTTTGGTTAAGCTGACGCATACCAGCATCTACCAATGGATATCCGGTTTCGCCCTTTTTCCATTTTTCGAATTCAGTTTCATTGTTTCTCCATTCGATACGATCATATTTTGGCTTAAAAGCCTTGCCCTTGGTATGTGGATAATGCCAAAGGATCTGCATAAAAAACTCGCGCCAGATAAGTTCAGACCAGAACACTTCATTCTCTTCGGTTATTGCTTTTTTTATAATAGTTCGTATTCCTACAGTACCAAATCTAAGGTGAGGTCCTAGTTTTGAAGTTCCATAGTTTTTTGAAGGAAAGTTACGAGTGGCCTCATAATTTTGAATAAGGGTAGGAGAGCTATCAAATTCTGGTACTTTAATTTTTGATTTTACAAAACCCATTTTTTCCAAAGTTACACGGGGCAGCTCTGTATTTTTGATAAGGTTTTTTAAATATAGCTTGGTGTTATGTACTTTCAGCTTGGAAGGGTTGAATGACTCTTTCCATTTATTTTTATAAGGAGTGTAAACCACATAGGGGTTTCCGTCATTTTTGACAATCTCGTCTTTTTCAAAGATTACCTGATCTTTAAAAGTTTGAAATTCTATATTGTGTTCTGATAGTAATTTTTTGATTTCGGTATCTCGCTCTTGAGCATACGGCTCATAGTCATGATTGGTAAATACCTTTTGTATATCAAACTTATGAATGAGATCTGCTAGAACCTCTTTTGGTTGTCCATAAAACATTGCCAACGAACTGCGATGTTCCTTTTTGATCTTGTGATTGAGGTTTTGTAATGTTTCAAAGATAAAAGTAACTCGGGCATCATCTTTTGATAAATGATCAAGAATGTTTTTATCAAAAATAAAAATGGGAAGTACCGGGTTTTCTTCCTGAAGTGATTTTAACAATCCAATATTATCATCAAGTCTAAGGTCTCTTCGAAACCAGAAAACAGATACTTTCTGATTCATTACTAGTTGACATTTAAGGTAGACATTCCGCCGTCGACACCAATTACTTGACCGGTGATCCAACTACTGTCATCACTTAATAAAAATTTAGCGATATTGGCTATATCTTCGGCTTGGCCTACACGTTTCATAGGGTGACGTTTATTCATTAATTCTTTCTTTTTGTCATTTCCCAATAATCTTTCGGCAAGAGGGGTATCAGTAAGTGAGGGAGCGATTACATTCACTCTAAATTGAGGAGCATATTCTGCAGCCAAAGCTTTAGCAAAACCCTCGATGGCTCCTTTTGCAGCAGCAATACTGGTGTGAAAAGGCATTCCTACTTTTACCGCCACTGTACTGAAGAAAATAAGACTTGCTTGATCAGAATTTTTAAGTTTTGGAAGTAACCCATGTATGATTTTAACCAAGAACATGAAATTTATCTGCATATCATCTTCAAAGGCTTTGGCATCCAGCATTTTGAATGGTTTTAGATTTATACTACCAGGGCAATACACAAATCCATCGATTCTTTCTGGTAATGCAGAAGTATCGATTTCATCTTTTGAAGCATCGTAAGGAATGTGGGTTACTTCAAGATTACCCAGATTTTCCGAAGTTCTGGATGCTATAAAGATATTATGATCACTATATAGTTTTAAAGCAATTTCAAACCCTATACCATGACTGCCTCCTATGAGTAAGATGTTTTTTCTCATGACTATCCTATCTTTTTAAATAAATACAAGTTTGCTTTCTGTTTCTACTTCGAAGGTACCAAATAACTCTATTAGTTTCTTTTCACGATACTTAAAAATTTCTTTTAGCTTTGGTTTAACTAGTATAGGATGAATAAGCTGTCCTAGAAAGCCAAAAGGAACTTTATAGTCAATAATATCTTCCATTTCTACACCACCAGGGATTTCTTTTATAAAGTGTTTGTGATGCCAAAGTGCATAGGGACCAAATCGTTGTTCGTCTACAAAATATTGTTTGTCCGTTACATGAGTAATTTCGGTTACCCATTTATTTTTAATGCCGGCAACAGGAGTAACAATATATTGGATAATTTGGCCAGGGTACATTTTGCGTTCGGCACCAGAAATAATTTTGAATCCCATATAATCTGGGGTTATGGTTTTGAGATTTCTTGGATCTGATAGGAATTCCCAGGCTTCGTCTAAAGAAATTGGCAAGTTTTGCTTTGTTTTCAGGGTATAAATTTTCATACTTCAAAGTAATTTGAAGTAAAAATACAATCATTTTGTTTAACAATAATCATTAAAATGTTAAACAAAAAATAATTTTTAGGTTCAGAAGTAGCCTTCAGCCCATGATTTGGCTTCTTCCAGGCACGTGAAAAAAGCGAATGATCTGCCGTACATAGATTGCTCTATTTCTGCTTTTCCTCTTTCTTCATTATCGGTTGAGACTATTGCTAGTCCTTTCATGTTACTTAGTTGCCCTTCTTTATAGATCTGGGGAGAGACATTGTGTTTATGTTTACGATTGCTGATCATAATGAAATCCTTTGACTTATAGAATTTGGTAAGCTTATCTCTTATTATAGATGCTTTTTCTAAAGTCAAATCGATATTCTCATTTATTGTAAGTACAACGAATTGATCATATAGCTGCATTTCGCAAAATTCGTTAGAAAAATGCTTCATAGGTAAGGGGGAAGGTTTATTATGAGATAAAGATATGTTAAAAAGAGTTAATTATGCAAATTCTGAAGGCTTAGAATACATACTTTAACACTCATCACAACAATTTTCAGGTTTAACTACTTTACAAGTTAATACTGCTAAAAGAGCTCCAGCTATAGGAGCAATGAAGTAAAGCCATTGTTGCTCCCAGTGACCAGATAAAAGGGCTGGACCCAGAGATCTTGCCGGGTTCATCGAAGCTTTGGTGATCGGACCAGCAAACATAGCTTCTAGAAGTACAATCCCACCAATAGCTATTCCTGCCATTGTCCCTATTTCCTTGGAACCTGTAGATACGTTAATAATAACTACCATAAGAAAATAGGTAAGAAGTAATTCTAATATAAATGCTCTAAAACTATCTACCGTAGGTATGGTTCCACCAAGAAACTCGCTCTCAGGAAATAGAAAAAGCAAAACTGAACTAGCCACAATAGCTCCAACACATTGTGCAATTATATATTTTGGAACCTCTTTCCATTCAAACTTTTTGGCATAGGCAAATGCAATGGTTACAGCCGGATTAAAATGAGCTCCAGAGATTTCACCAAAGGCATAAATCATAGCCATAACAATAAGTCCCCAGGTAATTGCTATTCCAACATGGGTTACATCGCCACCTGTTACTTCATTAATGGTCATTGCCCCGGTACCACAAAATATTAAGCTAAAAGTTCCAATACTTTCTGAAATGTATTTTCGCATCTTCTTTGTAATATGTTGGCAAATATACCATTACTTATTTTAAGTTTTTGTTAACTTTTAATGCAAGGGTAATCCTTATTTTCGTTACTAAATAATTCTAACAAACTAAATTAAACACAATGAAAAAGATTGTCTTATTTCTTTCTGTGGCTTTATTATCCTTTGGGATTGAGGCGCAGGTAAAAACTCCACAACCGAGCCCTACCTCTAAAATTAATCAGGTTATTGGATTAACAGATGTTTCTGTTGAATACGCACGTCCTAGTATGAGAGGAAGAACAATATATGGGGATTTGGTACCGTATGACAAACTTTGGAGAACCGGTGCTAATAAAAATACTCAAATTACTTTTAGTGACGATGTAAAAGTTGAAGGCAAGGAATTAAAGAAAGGAACCTATGCAATTTTTACTAAACCAGGAAAAGAGAATTGGGAAGTAATCTTTTATAGCGATGCAAATAACTGGGGAACTCCAAGAAAATGGGATGATACCAAAGTTGCTGCAAAAGCAACTATAAAAGCAAGTGCTCTTCCTATGAATGTAGAAACATTTACGATTATGTTTAACGACTTTACTATGGATTCTGCAAAGATGTATATCGTATGGTCTAATGTTGAAGTTGGATTAAAAATTGAAGTTCCTGCAAAGAAGGCGGCTATCGCAAGTATCGAAAAAACAATGGCAGGGCCATCTGCAGGAGATCATTATCAAGCAGCGGTTTTCTATAAAGAAATTGAAGATTTTGCAAAGGCAAAAGAACATATTGATAAAGCTATTTCTTTAAGAAAAGAACCTGCTTTCTGGTTTCATAGACAACAATCTCTTATTTACGCAAAGACAGGAGATAAGGATGGGGCAATAAAAGCAGCCAAAACTTCGTTAGAATTAGCAGAAAAGGCAGGTAATGCTGACTATGTAAAACTTAATAAGGACTCCCTTGCAGAGTGGGGAGCAAAATAAACACTCTTTCTCACACACAAATCATTTGAAAAAGCGTTCCGAATAGGAACGCTTTTTTGGTTTTCTAATCTTCGTCTTCGAGAATAAAAATCTCTTCAACTGGCTTTTTGAATAACCTAGCTATCTTTAATGCCAAGAGGGTAGAAGGGACGTACTTGTTTTTTTCCATGGCGTTAATCGTTTGCCTACTTACCCCAATTTTTTCGGCTAGATCTGCCTGCGTAAGGTCATGAATAGCTCTTTGAACTTTTATGTTATTCTTCATGGCCAGTCTTTTTATATACGATGTAATTAAACCGGACAATAAATATGATTAGAGGAGTAAACATATTATAGATCATAATACTCATAAAATTAGTATGATAAAAGAATAGGGTTGCAAATAGCAATATCCCATAGTTTATCAAAATGGCCCATTTTAAAGAGCTTAACCTAATTTTAGAAATAAATTCATCTTCAATTTTTTCTTTTGAAAAACCTACTAACAACCCTCCTGTAATGATCATCAACGTTAGTATTTCATCTACAATGCTATCCTCTATAATACTAACCAAGCCATTATTTTTTGAGAATATGATATCGTTATGAAATAGTGAGATCACCTTTACGGTTAATAAATCAGATTCGAAATCATTTAATGCATGGATAATCCCGAATGTTATACCAACCACAAGAAGAACCCATCCCGGTTTTTTGAATTTGTTTGATAATAAATATTTCATCATGCTCGATTTTTGTTTAATGAATTCAAATGTAATGTAAATTTTACAAAAAGTAAAGTTTATTTTACATTTTGCGCAATTAAAATAATTCCAAAAACTTCTAACCCTTCTTTTCATTAGTAATGTAGCCCGATTTTTTCTCTTACGGTATCTAATAATGTGATTAACTGAAGGCTTTTGTCAAAGTTCATTATCGTGCTTTCTTCTCGATTTTGAAATAACATTTCTTGTACATGGATTGCTTCAAAGTTATATCCGTTCGTAGATACATCAAATTCGTGCAATTTTGATGTTCCATTTTGATATGTAGTAACAGAGGAAGGTTCGTGAAAACGACTGTTGATAACTATACGGCCATTTTCTAGCTCTATTATAGCTTCAGTATTTGTTTTTTGTGTAATAGCACTAAATAAAGATGCCGAAGCACCATTTTTGTAATTAAGTTCAATAGTGCACGTTTCGTCAACTCCTGTTTTTCCTATATCAGCTTTTGCTTCTATATTTTCCGGATATCCCAATATGCTTAATACAGCAAATAGCGGATAAATACCCACATCAAGAAGACTTCCCCCACCTAATTTTTTATTGAATATTCTTCCATTAGGATCAAATGTAGAAGAAAAACCAAAATCGGCCCGCAAGCTTTTGATGGCTCCCAATTCTTTAGAAGTTATTAGTTTTAATACGTATTGGTAATGTGGAAGGAAGTAAGTCCAAAGCGCTTCCATCAAAAACACCCGATTTTCTTTTGCTTTCTGAATCATTTCTTGTACTTGAGAAGTATTCATGGCAAAAGGTTTTTCACATAAAACGGCCTTTCTATTATTGAGACACATCAATGTATTATCATAGTGAAAAACATGTGGAGTTGCAATATACACAACATCTATATCGGGGTCTTTACTTAGATCGCTGTAGTTTCCGTAGTGCTTATTCGCTGTATATATATCGGCAAACTCTTTTGCTTTTTGCAACTGTCTACTAGCGACAGCTTCTAATTTCGCATTAGGTATGGTTAATAAATCCTCTGCAAATTTGTGAGCTATTTTACCACAGCCTAAGATTCCCCATTTTGTTGTTTTATTGCCTACTTTCATTAGTGTATGTTATCATTAATTTCAAAAATAAGTAAAACAATATATTTTAAAATTTGAAAAAAAAAGTTCAATCCTAAAAAACTAGTAAAGATTTTTCTAATAATTTATTTGTTTTTTACGATATGTATAATTTTGTTTAAGTTAGAGCTTTGTAACTTGTTTGTTTTCAGGTGTTTTATTATATTTAAGATACTCGCTAATTTACTAATTTAGAACCTTACCACATGAAAACCAAAAACTCCTCCAAAACCGCATCAATTAGACAGCCACACTTCATGAAACTAAGTCTTATGGATAATGAGCTTACCAGTATGATGTCTAAGTTGAATTCATACCGTTGTGAACCGTGTACTTCTGCAATGTATGAACAGTATTTAGAATTAAATCATGACGGAAAGATATTAAAACAAGGTATTGATAAACTTAAAGAGCTTGTTCAGGATTCGGTAAAATTATCAAAGAGTATTGGTGAGGAAATAAACAAGATTATGAGAACTTATTATGTTTTCCAGAACTCTCTTTCTTCATACCTTTCTGAAGCGGCAATACATCATTAATGCCATTTCGTATTACTATCTATAATATTAGTAAGGAGGTATTTATTTTAAAGCTTACCTTCTTTGTGTTTTTGGATTAGATCCCATGATTTGTTGTATTACTATGGCTATAATCATTACCAATGCGCAACCAAAAAGGTTTAACCACAAGTAGGGCATCCAATCATAATACCAGCCAATAATCACAATTACTTGAGTAATCAAAGCTGCTATGAATGTAGCATTGCTATGCACAAATTTTATAAAGAAAGCTAAAAGGAAGATACCAAGTACATTTCCATAGAAAATAGAACCAATGATATTCACCAGTTGAATTAAATTATCAAAAAGGTTGGCAAAACAAGCTACCAAAATAGCCAGCATCCCCCATATCAATGTGAATAATTTGGAAGCATTTACATAATGCTTTTCTGTTTTTTCTTCTTTGATATTTCTTTTGTATAAATCAACAGCGGTGGTAGATGCCAATGCATTTAACTCTGATGCGGTAGATGACATGGCTGCACATAGAATTACGGCTAATAAAAGGCCTATGAGCCCCCGTGGGAGATTGTTCAGGATAAAATGAATAAAAACATAATCTTTGTCATTGGTTTCTACATCTGCATTAGCTTTAATAATTAACTCTTTAGCCTGATTTCTTAATTTTTGATCGGCCTGGTTTAATACCGAAATAGTGTTTTTATTGTTTTCTTCTTTTTCTGTCAAAAATTTCGTGATCACTTCCTCTTTTGACTTTTGAATTTTGGCCAATTCGGTTTCAAGTTGATTGTATTCCCGAAGGTATTCAGAATTTTGAATAGCTTCTTGTGCTGCTGGATTAAAGTTGATAGGAGAGGGATTGAATTGATAAAAAACAAAAACCATAACCCCAACCAATAAAATAAAAAATTGCATGGGTACCTTGAGTAAACCATTAAACAAAAGACCTAATTGACTTTCTTTAATTGATTTTCCGGATAAATAGCGTTGTACTTGGCTTTGATCGGTACCAAAATAGGAGAGTGCCAAAAAGCTTCCACCAATGATACCGCTCCAGAAGGTGTATCGATTATCAAGGTTAAATGAAAAATCCAGGATTTCCATTTTGCCACTGGCACCTGCAATATCTAATGCTTTTGAAAAAGTGATTCCTTCTGGTAGGTAGCTAATGATCAAAAAGAACGCAATAAACATTCCCGTGAATATGATAGCCATTTGTTGTTTCTGGGTAACATTTACGGCTTTAGTTCCTCCAGAAACGGTATAGATAATCACTAGAATTCCGATAATAATATTAAGGGTGGTAAGATTCCAACCCAATACAGCAGATAAAATAATTGCTGGTGCAAATATGGTGATGCCTGCAGCCAATCCTCGCTGAATTAAGAATAATATTGCAGTTAAACTGCGGGTCTTTAGGTCAAAGCGACTTTCCAGATATTCATATGCTGTATAAACATTAAGTTTATGATATAAAGGGATAAAAACCATACAGATGATTACCATTGCAATAGGAAGCCCAAAATAAAACTGTACAAATCCCATTCCGCTATGAAATGCCTGTCCAGGTGTAGAAAGAAAGGTTATGGCACTGGCTTGTGTTGCCATTACAGATAAACCAACGGTCCACCATTTGGCCTCGTTACCACCGCGTATGTATTCTTGTACATTTTTACTGCCCTTGGTCTTCCAGGTTCCGTATAAAACAATGAACAATAATGTTCCAATAAGTACGATCCAATCTATGGTTTGCATGTATTAACGTGATTGTGGGTTATTAAAACAATGAGAAAATGACTATTCAGAATTCCCTAAGAAAAAGAATTGGTAATTAGATGAAAAAGCAGAATGTATAATGCATTAGCTATTAGTACGGCAGTATACAGTTTTTTCCAGACAAACTTTTCCTTTGAATTGTTCATAGTGATTGTTTATTTTCCTAAAGATAACATATTAGCAAAAAGTCGATAAGCACCAGATACTCCGGCTGGAAATTCTCTAAAGAAGCTGAGGCCTGTGTATACATAATATCCTTTACCATATTTTGCGACCAATAATGGTCCTTTCTTTTGAGATTCTCCTTTATCATTGGCTGCCAAAATAGCTGTATATTCATCAGACCATTCATTTGGAAAATACAAACCACGTTCTTGAACCCATCCTTTAAAATCATCTTGAGTGATTTTATTGGGCGAATTTAATACCAGATGATCTGGAGCCAAAAAGGTAATCTTTGCATTTTCATCGGTAACACGGTCTCTAGATAATTTAAGAGGGTAAGGTCCAAGATTATCATTAACTTTAAGTCGTCTGTTCGTGTTGTATTGTATAACAAGGTTTCCTCCGTTTTTTACATAGTCTAACAAATGCTGTTGTTTAAATTTTAGTTGCTCAACAGTATTGTAGGCTCTAATACCAACAACAATTGCGTCAAAATTAACGAGAGTTTCTGGAGATATAGTTTCTGGGTCGATAGTACTTACTTTATAACCTATTTGTCTTAAACTTTCTGGAACCACGTCCCCTGCACCTTCTATATAGCCAATATTCTGCCCTTTCTTTTTAATATCTAGTTTTACAACCTTAGTTTCAGAAGGAAGCACAACCGTTTGAAAGGGGATATGATCATAATCAATGGTAATAATTTCTTTTGAGTGTTTATTTCCATTGATATTTACAATAGGAGAGATGTATCCTTCACTTTGATTTTCGGGTGAAGTAAGTGTAAAAATCACTGTTTTTTCTTCTCCTTTTTGGGTTAAGTTAATTGCGACTTGTGCAGGAGACACCGTCCATCCTTCAGGATACGTTAAAGAAACTGATCCACTAATATTTGCTTCTCCTGCTTTGATAGTTACTGGAATTTGCTTTGATGGGCCATTTGCATAAATGATAACTTTGTCTTTAATGCTAGCCGATACCGCCGGAATTACTTCGAAAGGTTTGTATATCTCGCCTTTTACAGGGTCATTGGTTTTGTATACAACTTCTTTATAAAAAGGAATATTAGTACCCTCAATTTCTAAAGAAAAAATAGCTTTGATTTTATGTTCGGTTTCCGGTTTGCCGATTAATTTACGATTGTTAACTTGATACATTCCTAGTGTACCTTTTTTGTTTAGCCAATAGGGATTTGTGTTTTCAAAATTTGAAGGAACTTTTCCCTTTAATTCGAAATTTTGCCTTTTATTGTCTTCCAGAACCTTTATAGAAGAATGATTAATGCCTAAAGCTTCAATTTGTATCGATTTTAGGGTTGTATTCGTATTACTTCTATTTATGGCTTCAATCTTTAATATAACCTCACTTCCTTTGGTGGTGTTGGATTCTGAAGAAACGGCTTCAAGATATAATCCCGAAGCAGCAGCAATAATCTCTTTTATTTGATTAGATTTAACTACTTTCCAATGGTTATCTTTTAACTGTTGAATTAATTGATAAGCTTGTACCAGTTCTGAGACAGAAGCAGCAGGGTTCCTAAAATTAAAGTTTTTTTCAACTTGATATAAAATATCACCAATAGCTTTACCACCTTCTATTCGGTTCCAAGAAGTGTCGATACCTTCAAATATATTGGTTTTATCATTTGGTAGTTCACCTTTTATTATCTCAATATATTCATTTTGTTTTCCACGCGTCCCGGTACTACCAAATCCTTGGGATTTATGTTTACTTCGGCTTAATGATGCAATTTCGGTATTTGATAATCCTGATGATGGATAATAAACTCCTGTATCAAATGCTAATAACTTTGATTTATCTGCTTTTTCAAAATTCGTTCTGCTTCCATAAAACCACCATGAAGTATTAAAGAATAAACGTTTTGGTTGCCAGGTATTTACGAACTGTAATTGATCCGGATATATATTCTTGTTACCAGATAAGTCAAAAGCTTCTTCGCTAAGCATTGCTGAAGCGGTATGATGACCATGCGTTGATCCGGGAGTTCTATGGTCGAACCTATTAATAATAATGTCGGGTCTGAATTTGCGTATAGCCCATACTACATCGCTTAAGACTTCTTTTTTGTCCCATATTGCATGTGTTTCATCGGGATGTTTAGAGTATCCAAAATCATTGGCACGAGTAAACATTTGCTCTCCACCATCGGTGCTACGTGCGGCCAATAACTCTTGTGTGCGAATTACTCCAAGAAGTTCTCTAATTTCTGGTCCGATAAGATTTTGACCACCATCACCACGAGTCAACGATAGGTAGGCTGTTCTGGCCTTAAGGTGATTGGCCATATAAGAAATAAGTCTGGTGTTTTCGTCATCTGGATGAGCCGCGACGTATAAAACCGAGCCCAAAAAGTTTAACTTTTTTATGGCTTCATGAATTTCTGAAGCATTCGGTTTATCAGGTTTTTGTGCATTTGATATAAAAGGTGTAAAAAGGCAAAAGCCTATTACAAAAAGTAATTTTCGCATAATGGTTGAAGCAATTTTTGATGTAATGCCTCAAATATATAAAAGTAATACTGTCAGAATTCTTGTTTAAGGATACTTTAACAAGAATCGATTTTGAAAAAACTTAAGTGGTTTATTTCTTTTTTTACGCAACAAATCCTTAATTAGTTAAAACATAAATTTATATTATTTTGTAAGAATATTCTTTCTTTTTTTTGAATGATACCTAAAAAGTTTATAACCACCCTTATAACCGGTTATCTACCTTCAAAATAAGTGAATCTACTAATTGGCTTGATTTGTTTTTCTTTTCAAAAGTTTTAATTCTTAATTTTAAAAACCAACGCATTAAGGGTTTACTCGATTTATTGTCTAAATATATGGATAGGACATTGTTGTACATGATTTTTGTAATAGTATTGCTACTATTGCTTTGGGCTATGCCAAATAAAAAGATAGATGCTATTCGAAGATTATTAACGTCTTTATTACGGGTTTTACCTATTACAAAAATAGCAGAGGCTTTTGTTGTTTGTTTTACATATAAAAGGCAAAACAATGACAAGAATTAGATTTTAACTTGAAGTTTTAAAATAAGATTTGGCACATAGCATTATGGGATGTTATTTTTTTCGTTCTACAAATTCTAATTGATCAACAGCTACATTTGTAGTAAAAATGCCATAATTTACAACGGCCTTCCCTTTTTCGAGAGTATCAATAGTTCCTATCGATTTCCCGTCGATCATACGAACTCGATCTCCTACTTTGAGCGCAATTTTTGGTTTTTTTTGAATTATTTTTTCTTCTTTCTTTTTTTCTTCTTTTTTCTTTTCTCGAATAACTTTTACTTTTTTCTCTACTTCTTCAACAACCTTTTTCTTTTTAGCTTTTTGTATGTTACGTTGTTTTGCGGATTGTTTTTTACGTTTAGAATTTTCTACTTGAACAATTTTCATAAACTCATCGATCAATTCACGTTTCTTTTTGTTGTTAAAGTATTTTTCGCTCAAATCATCAACTTTTTTCCCCAAATAAATCATACGTTGATTGCTATCATATAATTCTTGGTAACTTTCTAGTTTCTGTTGTATGCGATCATTAATTTTTTCTAAGCGTTCTTTTTCTTCTTCGGTTTTTTGTTCTTTGTTCTTTAAGTTTGAGGTTGTTTTCTGAAGCTTAGAACGCTCTTTTTGCAGATTGGCAATGCTTTTATCAAATCTAATCTTACCTCGTTCTACTTTTTTCTTTGCTTTGTTAATCAAACTATAAGGTATCCCATTTTTTTGAGCTACTTCAAAAGTAAAAGAGCTTCCTGCTTCACCAAGGTATAATTTGAATAGAGGTTCTAATGTTCTTGCGTCAAAAAGCATGTTTGCATTTGACATGTGCGGTAACTCATTGGCCAACATTTTTAAATTTGCATAGTGCGTAGTGATAATGCCAAAGGATTCTCGTTCGTAAAAAACTTCAAGAAAGGCTTCAGCCAAAGCACCTCCTAACTCGGGATCACTTCCGGTTCCAAATTCGTCGATCAAGAAAAGTGTTTTATTGTTACATTTCCGAAGGAAATAATTCATGTTCTTTAAGCGATAACTATATGTGCTTAAATGATTTTCGATAGATTGATTGTCGCCAATGTCTGTGAGAATAACATCAAAAAGGCACATCCTACTATATTCGTGTACAGGGATCAACATACCGCTTTGAAGCATTACCTGTAATAAGCCTATGGTCTTTAAGGTAATGCTTTTTCCTCCTGCATTCGGTCCAGAAATTACAATTATTCTATTGTCTTTGTCCAGAGTTATCGTTTGTGGGAAAGTTTTTTCTCCTTTACCTTGATTAGAAAGCAAAAGTAGTGGGTGATAGGCTTCATTAAGTGTAAGTTCGCGAGTTTTTGTAATCTTGGGAAGAACAGCATTTAGTTTTAAAGCATATTTTGATTTGGCCGAAACCAAATCCATATCACTTAAATATTCCTGATATTGCTGTAGGAGCTTATCGAATGGACGTAGCTTGTTTGTAAGTTCTTTTAATATTTTTACTATTTCTTCTCGTTCCTCGTATTGTAAATTGCTAAGTTCTCGACTAAATTGAAGCGTAGCTTCTGGTTCTATATAAACTATACTTCCTGTTTTAGAGTTGCCCATAATGGCACCTTTTACTTTTCGGCGATACATCGATTTTACGGCAAGTACTCTTCGATTGTCAACGACACTTTCTTTAATGTCATCAAGATAGCCCAAGCTATTATAACGAGTTAAGTCTTTTCCAAAGCTTCCATTTAACTTTGCCTGAATACTATTGATTTCCTTTCTCAACCCTAATAGAGTGGGAGAGGCCCTATCTTTAATCTCTCCAAATTTATCAAGAATGGCTTCTATTAAACTAATAATTTCTTTGGTGAAAGGGATATTTGTAGAAGTTTGAAATAAAATAGGGTATAATTCCCTATTTGACTTGAAAAAAGAGAGTAAGTCATTTGCAGTTATACTAATCGAAACTAGCTTTTTAAGATTAGGAGCTTCCAGAAATGTATTTTCTATTCTAAGCAGTTGAATTTCTTTATTGATACTGTCGAATCCATGATTTGGAATTTTGGCATCATTAAATCGAGAAGATTTATATTCAAAAACCTCTTGTAATGCTATATTAAGTTTTTGCTCAGTCTCGAAGGGAACTACTTTTAATGCTTTAGATTTTCCGTAGTCCGTATTGCATAGCTCTGCAATATGATCAAGAATAGTATCAAACTCTAAGTCTTTTAATGTTTTATCTGAAATTCGAATCATACTTTTTTTACCCATATTTTTGGGTTATATTCCATCTTTTTTAGAACGAAACAAAAGTACATAATTACAGTAATTTTTTGTTAGGTATGAATGTAAATATTGAGCAAGGTTGGAAGGAACAACTCAAGGATGAATTTGAGAAACCTTATTTTTCAGAATTAGTAAATTTTGTAAAAGAAGAATATCTTAAAAATAGGTGTTATCCAAAAGGTTCGGAAATTTTTGCGGCATTTGATCATTGTAGCTTTGATGATGTTAGAGTTGTTATTATAGGGCAGGATCCCTATCATGGACCGGGCCAGGCCAATGGTCTTTGTTTTTCGGTTAATGATGGTATTGTAATGCCTCCTTCATTGGTGAATATTTTTAAAGAAATTGAAAATGATTTAGGCATTTCATTTCCATCAAACGGGAATTTGCAACGTTGGGCAAAACAAGGAGTCCTATTATTAAATGCAACTCTAACGGTTAGAGCTACTCAAGCTGGATCACATCAAAATAAGGGATGGGAACTTTTTACGGATGCAGTGATTCGTGCTGTATCTGAAAAAAAAGAGAATGTAGTTTTTTTACTTTGGGGTGGCTTTGCAAAGAAGAAAGGAGCAAAAATTAACCGATCAAAACATTGTGTGCTTACAAGCGGTCATCCCTCTCCACTAAGTGCGAATAGAGGATACTGGTTCGGCAATGGTCACTTTAGCAGAACCAATAAATACCTCGAAGAAAACGGGTTAATTAATATTAATTGGTAATTAAGCCGCGGTAGGTATTTCAGAGTTTTTAGACTTATCGGTCTTTTGTTCAGCAATGCTATTTATCTGAACTTTATTTGTTCTGGTATTCTTTCTTTTAGTATCAACACCTTGCATGCTAAATTTTAGCAGAACAAAATTCAAGGCTACCAAGCCTAGTAATATTAGTAAAAATGTGGTCATAATAGATCGTCTGTTTAATTATTAGATGCACTTTTGTTTGTACGGTTGCTTATACATTAATAATTAGTCGGTTGGGGTAGGTGTGCAAATGTACAAAAATATTTCATTTGTCGATACACTTCTTTAAAGTATATTTAACATTTCATTATTTTATAAGTTTTTTGTGATAAAATACTCATATTCATAATATTGATCTTAATTTTTTAATAGATTCTTTATTGTAAAACGCCTCAAATTCGAGTTACCCTACCCCCAAAATCAAAAAAATAGATATACTTTTTTTAAAAAAAAATATACTAAAACCGAAAAACAAACGTTTCCGGATCAACTTTTCTGTCGATGATATTTAAATCATACAATTGTTTTTGTACAATATCAAGTATTTTGTTGTCTATCAAAGATTGACTCCATTCGGTTAGTTTAAGCCATTTTTGAATATCTTCTAGTCGTTGTTTATAACGAATGGCCAAAATTTTATCAATATCGGGAATATTCTTGAAGTCAACGGTAAGAGAATTAATAGTATCCAATATAGTCTTGATATCATCTTTTCTTGTCTCGAGAATATCTTCTCGCACGGCGACTACAAAACATGGCCATGGGGTTGGGCAATCTGCTACTCTTCTAAAAGTCCCGTTATCTACTAATGGTTTGGTGGTAAAGTGTTCCCACATAAAATAATCGGCGGTCCCATTGGTTAAAGCATCTATAGCTCCATCGATATTTTTTACAACTTCAAATTGTAAATCAGAAGTATCCCAGCCTTGGTTTTGTGCATTTACATAAGCCATCAAATGAGAGCCCGAACCATATCGACTTATGGCAGCCTTTGTTTTTTCAAGAGAAGAGAGGTCTTTGTACTTTGAATCTGATCCAACATGGATACCCCAAATTAACGGAGTTTGAATATAGGTCTGAACTATTTTACTTTGATTACCAGCAATGATATCTTTAATAATACCTTCGGTTAGAATAATGGCAATGTCAATCTCTTTTTTTCTTAAAGCGTCACACATTGCTCCTGTGCCTCCCGGGAAATCAATCCATTCTAATTTACTATTTTTTTGAAGATAAGCACTTTGCTCTATGGTAAGGTGCCAAGGTAGATTGAAATGCTCTGGGACTCCGCCTATTTTTATGGTGTTCATGCTTGTGTGAAATTAATTTTGTGTATTTCATCGATTTTTTTCGTTTTTTAACGATAAAATAAAATACTTTTTCTTATATTTGACGTATAATTCTTCCAAGTAGAATTATATTTGAATAACATTACTCACAAAATAAAAACAATATTGCTATGAAAAAGAATTTTCCCCAAAAAAAGAATGCTTATGTAAAGGTTGCAAAGTTAAAAAATAACCCAATCGAAAATGGCATTGTTGTTTTTATTGGAGTGTTGTTATTGACCAATTTATTAATTAGTCTAAAGATATTATTTAGTTAGTATTAGCCCCCAAAAGTATTTTCTAAGTATTTTTTTTAATGATGTTCATATGTAAAGGATAGGTTTTCTATCCTTTTTTTTATGATTTCAAGTTATCCAGGAAATTCTATAATCTTATGTAAGGTGTACTTAATCAATCTTTCTACAGTTTCTTTGGGATTTTTGCTAAACGTTCTACCAGCTCGATTTGCCAGGATTCCATTCATTGATACGGCATGGTGCCCAAGCAATTTTGACATTCCGTAGATGCCTGCCGTTTCCATCTCTAAATTGGTTATTTTTCTTCCTTCATAAGTAAATGAAGCAATTTTACTATTTAGTGTATCATCCTGCAAAGGTAATCGCAAGATTCTTCCTTGGGGGCCATAAAAGCCAACATTGGTAACAGTTATTCCTTTTTGGACATTTTTGTCAGACATGTGATTTATCCATTTAGAAGCTCCTGAAACTGCATAGGGAAGTGATTTGCCGGGGGGCCAACTTAAGTGCTTTACCAATTCATTTGAAACTTCTTGTAATTGAATACTTTGACTATCATAAAAATGAAGCAGACTATCGAATCCAATTGCTAATTGAGATACTACAAAACTATCTATTGGGATATCTTCTTGTACGGATCCAGAGGTTCCAATTCGAATAATATCCAATGCTGTATGCTCTTTCTTAATCTCGCGCGTCTCAAAATCTATATTGACCAAAGCATCCAATTCATTAAGAACGATGTCAATATTATCGGTGCCAATTCCCGTAGATATAACTGTAATTCTTTTGTTTTGAAAAGTTCCTGTTTGGGTGTGAAACTCTCGTTTTCGAATTTTATACTCTATACGGTCAAAATGCCGAGTTACTTGATCTACACGGTCTGGATCACCTACGGTTATAATTGTTTGCGCCAGATGTTCTGGCCTCAGATTTAGATGGTAGATGCTGCCATCTTGGTTGATAATTAATTCAGATTCGGCGATTGGCATATTATAGTTTTAATAAAGAATGTGTCTCGTTGTTATATAGATAATCGTATTTCTTTACACCTCCATAGTACCAATCCAGTATTTGAGTGTTGTAGAAGTTCTTTTTTTGTTGCAATGCCAATTTCCCTCTTTCAGATAATTGTAATCTATCTTTGGTTTGGTCCAAGAATTGAAACAATCTTGCCAAAACTCGTTTCATTTGCATATCACCATATCCATAATACCCTTGATATTCTAGCGCATACCCCATTAATTGCTTGATGTTTTTGATTTGATAGTTATCTACCATTTCTAAAATATTATGTTCTAATACGTTAAGACCAGTAAGCATATTTGGAAAGCGTTGTAAATGTGCTCTAAGGCATATGGATAGGTATTCAAAAGAGGAATGTTTTTTAATTTGACCAGCAATTTTCTTAGGGTTCGATTCACAATAAAGTGTCCAGATGTACTCTGCTAATTCTAAATCATCAATGGTAAGAAGTACTTTATTTTTGTAATGTTCTTTTAATTGAACGTTTGATAATTCACAAAGGCCAAAAAGTTTTTTTTGATGTGGAATGCGCCCGCTGCAAACCAGATAAATAGGGAGTTTACTTGCTCCTTTACGTAGTAACAAACTTATAGCAGCCACCATGTTGATATGACAAAATAGATCATACTCGAACCAAAGAATGATTTCTTGATATTCTGTTATATTTTCTAGTTTTTTGAGTTGTGAAACAAATTTACTGTCGTAATCAGCGTCATCTATACGGTAGTATTTTTTTAAAAAATCCTTACGTTTTTTTAAAGCACTTTCGGTTTCAATCTTAATTTCGGTAGGTCCTTCACATAGCATCTCACGCCATGTAAGAATTTCTCCTTCCACAAGGTTTAACTCTTGAATTCTTTGTGTAAGGCTATCCCCGTTGGTAATATGTAATGTGTTAATCGCCAAATTTGTTTGATTTTATCCGCCTACGCGTTTTACATTGAAGCCTTTTTCTTTTAGGATTTCCATTATTTTATCCCGATAATCCCCTTGAATAATAATACTATCGTTTTTAAAGCTACCGCCTACACTTAATCGTGTTTTTAATTCTTTGGCAAGTTTTTTAAAGTCCTCGTCGGCTCCGGTGTATCCTTCAAGAATAGTTATTGGTTTTCCCTTTCGTTTTTCATATTTGCATATTATGGGGTCTTGTTGCATCCATATTTCATCTTTTTTCTCACTTTCAGAATTCTTTTTTTCTTCAAATTTATGATCGGGGAATAAATTTTTTAATTGATCTTGTAAATCCATTCAAAAACTATTTCTTAATTAGACCTATTTCAACAAGTCGTTGGTGCAAGAATTCACCAGCAGTTATATCATCATATTGTTTGGGGTTTTCGTCAGTAATACATTCATCAAGGCAGTTTAATTTCATGTCACTTCGAGGATGCATAAAGAAAGGAATAGAATATCTGGGCTTGCCCCATTGTTCTTTAGGAGGGTTGATAACTCGATGAATAGTAGAACGTAATTTGTTGTTGGTGTGACGCTCTAGCATGTCCCCAACATTTATAACAAGCTCGTCTTCTTGAGGAATAGCGTCGATCCATTCTCCATCTTTTCGTTGTACTTGCAATCCACCGGTAGATGCTCCCATAAGTAGGGTTATCAGGTTAATATCTCCATGGGCACCTGCTCTAACCGCCCCTTTAGGTTCTTCAGTAATGGGTGGGTAATGAATTGGACGTAAAATACTATTACCGTTACTTGCCCAATGATCAAAATAATGTTCGTCAAGCCCTATGTATAGTGCTAATGCTCTAAGAACATAAATTCCAGTTTTTTCAAGCATTCTATAGGTTTCCATTCCAATTTCATTGAAATCATTTAATTCTTTAACAATTACATTGGCAGGATACTCTTCACTCAAATTGGCATTTGCATCTGGTTCTTGCCCAAAATGCCAAAACTCTTTTAAATCACCTTCTTTTTTTCCTTTTGCATGTTCTTTACCAAAAGAAGTGTACCCTCGTTGACCACCTAGGCCTTCAATTTCATATTTTTCTTTTATATCTACGGGAAGAGCAAAGAAAGCTTTTACTTCTTTATATAGGTTTTCTACCAATTGGTCACTTAAAAAGTGGTTTTTTAAGGCTACAAAACCAATTTCTTCGTAGGCTTTTCCAATTTCATTAACAAACTTCTGCTTTCGGGAAGGGTCATCAGATATAAAATCTGCCAAATCTACGCTGGGTATATTATTCATTATGTCTAGTCTTAATATTGAAGAACTAAAATAGGTGTATTTACATTAAAAATACAGTATCGCCCTCAAAAAAATTAACAATGTTTATTCTTGGTCAAATTAACTATTTCAAAATACGAATTTTAGAAATAATAGTAAATTTAATTAATTCATAGAATTGTTACGATTAAATTAACAACTACTTAATAATATTGTGATAATAGATCTATCTTCTGAAATAAAAATAATTACATTTACGTAACTAACTTTTTGGTATGGAGCATATTTCAAAAGAAAAATCACCGTTCATTTTTGACAAGAAAGATTACAGTAATAATCACCTTATTGCATTGTATCATAAAATGCTTGTTCCTAGACTAATCGAAGAAAAAATGCTTGTATTGTTAAGACAAGGGAAAATTTCTAAATGGTTTAGTGGTATAGGGCAAGAAGCAATCTCGGTTGGTGTTGCTAGTGCGTTAGAAAAAGATGAATACATTCTTCCGATGCATCGTAATCTGGGGGTGTTTACCACTCGAGAAATTCCTTTATATCGACTTTTTGCGCAATGGCAGGGTAAAGTTAGTGGTTTTACTAATGGCCGTGATCGTTCTTTTCATTTTGGGACTCAAGAATATAAACTTATAGGAATGATTTCGCATCTGGGACCTCAAATGGGGGTAGCTTGCGGAATTGCTTTGGCCAATTTACTTGAAGAAAACAATAAGGTAACGGCTGTGTTTACCGGTGAGGGAGGGACAAGTGAAGGAGATTTTCATGAGGCGCTTAACATAGCTTCGGTATGGAACCTACCGGTTTTATTTTGTATAGAAAATAATGGGTATGGATTATCAACCCCAACCGTAGAACAGTATAATTGTAAAAACCTTGCTGATCGGGGCATAGGTTATGGTATCGAATCTCATATAGTAGATGGAAATAATATTTTAGAGGTTTATGATAGGGTTCATGAACTTGCAAACAGCGTTAGATCAAATCCCAGACCTATCCTTCTAGAATTTAAAACATTTAGAATGAGAGGTCATGAAGAAGCAAGCGGTACCAAATATGTACCTCAAGAATTAATGGATTATTGGACCTCTAGGGATCCAATAGAGAATTATAAAAAATACTTAATAGATCAGAGTATTTTTTCAGAAAATGAAGATATATTAAGAAGAGGAGGTGTTAAGGAAGAAATAGAAGTGAATTGGGAACGTGCCAATAATGAAAATCCAATTGATGTAAACCTTGAAAAGGAGTTAAATGATGTATTTTCATCATTTGATTTTAATGAAAAAGAATCTAGTACTTCAGTTAAGGAACTTCGATTGATTGATGCAATTTCTGACGGTTTGAACGAAGCCATGGTTCGCCATGATAAACTTGTGATCATGGGGCAAGATATTGCAGATTATGGAGGTGTTTTTAAAATAACCGAAGGTTTTGTAAAAAAGTTTGGAGATAAACGTATACGAAATACCCCAATTTGCGAATCCGCAATTGTGTCGACAGCCTATGGATTATCAATAAGCGGTTACAAGGCAATTGTAGAAATGCAGTTTGCAGATTTCGTATCCTCTGGATTTAATCCTATTGTGAATTTATTGGCAAAATCTAACTACCGTTGGAAACAATCATCAGATGTGGTAATACGTATGCCCTGTGGTGCAGGAGTTGGTGCAGGGCCTTTTCATAGTCAAACAAATGAAGCCTGGTTCACCAAGACACCTGGATTAAAAGTGGTTTATCCAGCATTCCCTTATGATGCAAAGGGATTATTGATTAGCGCAGTCGAAGATCCTAATCCTGTGTTGTTTTTTGAGCATAAGGCATTGTACAGAAGTATTCGTCAAGAAGTCCCAGAAGGATATTACAATTTACCTATTGGTAAGGCTTGTGTATTAAATGAAGGAGATGATATTACTTTGATAAGTTATGGAGCAGGAGTACATTGGATACAAGAGGTTTTGAACAAACATTCCCAGATCTCTGCTGATGTAATTGATTTAAGAACCTTACAACCCTTGGATACAGAAACAATCTATACTTCTACAAAAAAGACTGGTAAAGTAATCGTTTTGCAAGAAGATTCTTTATTTGGAGGAATTGCTTCAGATATTTCAGCATTAATAATGGAAAACTGCTTCGAATTCCTGGATGCCCCCGTAAAACGCATTGCAAGTTTAGAAACTCCTATCCCATTTGATCCTGGTCTTGAAAAGCAGTACTTGGCAACTAGAAATTTTGAAGAAGAATTACTTTCATTGTTGAAATACTAATTCTAGTTATGTGTTATGAAAACGTTATAGTTAATAAAAAGACGAATTGGTTATTAAGTATTTGTAAATGATTGTTTTAGGTTGTTTAAATTGAGCTAATGAATGTTTTTTTATACGCTAAAGTTCAACGAATTCTAAATAGGGGCAAAATCCCCGTTAACTTAAGTTGTATGTTCTATATGTAAATCTTAATTTCGCGCAGTCTACGATAACTAATGTAGGCTTTGGGGTTAAAAAACAGGGAATTAAATAAAATTTATGGACACTAACCAACTAGAACTATTGAGTTCTTCTAAGATTCTTGTGACCGGTGCTGCTGGTTTTATTGGATCTAATTTGTGCCAAGCGCTTATCGAGATAGGAAGCAAAGTGGTGGCACTGGATAATTTTGCTACTGGGCATAAAAAAAATCTTTTATCGGTTAAAGATCATCCCAATTTTATATTTATAGAAGGGGATATCAGAAATTTAAACGATTGCAATAAGGCTTGTGAAGGAGTGGACTTTGTGCTTCATCAAGCTGCTTTAGGTTCAGTTCCCAGATCAATAAATGATCCTATTACCAGTAATGAGGTAAATGTAAGTGGGTTCTTAAATATGCTGGTAGCTTCAAGAGACGCTGGTGTAAAGCGGTTTATTTATGCGGCAAGTTCTTCTACATACGGGGACTCAAAAGCATTACCTAAAGTAGAAGATAAAATTGGAAAACCTTTATCTCCTTATGCTATAACAAAATATGTTAATGAACTTTATGCAGATAATTTCAAAAGAACTTATGATCTCGATACTATAGGATTACGATACTTTAATGTATTTGGTCGTAAACAAGATCCTAATGGAGCTTATGCAGCTGTTATTCCCAAGTTTGTAATGCAGTTTATGAAATATGAATCTCCCGTAATTAATGGAGATGGTACCTTTTCGAGGGATTTTACATATATAGATAATGTGATTCAAATGAATTTGAGGGCAATGGTTTCAGATAACCCTGCCTCTTTAAACAATGTATATAATACGGCATTTGGAGAAAGAACAACTTTGAATGAACTTACAACTTTGTTGAAGGAATATTTATCAGAATATGATGCTGCTATTGCAAATATAGAAGTGAAATATGGCCCAGAGCGTAAAGGAGATGTCCCACATTCACTGGCATCTGTAGATAAGGCAAAAGAACTATTAGGGTATGACCCTAAATATGATATGAAGTCTGGTTTGAAAGAAGCTGTGAAATGGTATTGGGATAACCTAAAATAATCATTCATTTTTATAAATAAACAACGATTAGATGCAAGACATTAAAATAGCCATCATAGGTTTAGGATATGTTGGATTACCATTGGCAAGGTTGTTTGCTACCAAATATTCTGTCGTGGGTTTTGATATTAATCAAAATAGAATTGACGCGTTAAGATCTGGTAAAGATACTACCCTTGAAGTTGAAGACGATGTGCTTCAATCGGTTCTTAAAAAGTCGTCTAGTTCTGAGGTAGGACTCTATTGCTCTGCCGATTTGGAGGATATTAGAGATTGCAATTACTATGTAGTAACGGTTCCGACACCGGTAGATAAAAACAATAGACCCGATCTTACTCCTTTATATAAATCAAGTGAAACGGTAGGTAAAGTCTTAAAAAAAGACGATATCGTTATTTACGAATCTACAGTGTATCCTGGAGTTACCGAAGAGGAATGCATACCTGTATTAGAAAAGGTAAGCGGTTTAAAATTTAATAAAGATTTTTATGCGGGTTATTCTCCAGAACGAATTAATCCTGGAGATAAAAAGCATACCGTAGAAAAGATTCTTAAAGTTACTGCTGGATCTACTCCAGAAATTGGGAAAAAAGTAGATGATCTGTATGCTTCTGTAATAACGGCAGGAACCCATTTGGCACCTACAATAAAAGTGGCAGAAGCAGCAAAAGTGATAGAAAACTCTCAAAGAGATATAAACATTGCTTTTGTAAATGAACTTGCCAAGATTTTTAATTTGATGAATATTGATACCAATGATGTTCTTGCTGCTGCGGGGACTAAATGGAATTTTCTTCCATTTAAACCTGGCCTTGTAGGTGGACATTGCATAGGGGTCGATCCGTATTATCTTGCACAAAGAGCTCAGGAGTTTGGCTATCACCCTGAAATTATCCTTGCCGGAAGAAGGTTGAATGATAGTATGGGACAATATGTAGCTTCAGAGGTTATTAAATTAATGGTGAATCATGATATAAGAATTAAAGGAGCTAATGTTTTGGTTTTAGGAGTTACATTCAAAGAAAATTGCCCCGATGTTCGAAATACCAGAGCTGTTGATGTTATAGAGCATTTAAAAGGTTTTGGAACTCAGGTTACCATTTTTGATCCTTGGGCAAATCCTGAAGATGTAAAGCACGAGTACAATCTTGAAACTACCAATGATTTACCAAGTCAAAAGTTTGATGCAATTGTCCTAACTGTTGCGCATAAAGAATTTCTGAATATTAACCTTGGTGACATACTTGAACCGAATGGTGTTCTGTATGATGTGAAGGGGATTTTGAAAGAAAATGTTCACGGTAGATTGTAAATGATTTATCATTAAAAAGTGAAAAAAATATTATTTTTTGTAGAAAGCCTTTCTGGAGGCGGGGCTGAAAAAGTTCTTACAGACCTTGTATCAAATTTGGATGCGACCAAGTATGATGTTACAGTATGCTCTTTGGTAGATGTAGGCGTGTATAACGAGTATCTAGGTACCATCTGCACCTATAAAAGTATCCTTGCTAGTGAAGAAACGTACAAGGGTGTTTTACAAAAAAAATGGTATGGCTTTAAGTATAAATTATTACGCAAGTTACCCCCCAAACTATTTCATTCCTTATTCATTAAGGGTAAATATGATGTAGAGATCGCTTTTTTAGAAGGCTTTAGTACCAAAATTATTGGCAATTCTTCTAACCCAAATTCAAAAAAAATTGCTTGGGTTCATATTGATCTATTTGCAAATCATTGGACCAAAATCGAGTATAAAAATCTTGAGGAAGAAATTAATACCTACAAAAAATTTGATCATATTGCTAGTGTTGCCGAAAGTGTGCAAAATGCCTTTTCCAAAAGATTTGGAATTAAAGAAAAACTTTCTGTAAAATATAATCCTGTTAATAGAAAAGATATTATTTCTAGATCAAACGAAAGTTTGAAAAGCGAAGACAAAAAAGGCCTGCGATTTGTTACAGTTGGCCGATTAGAACCACAAAAAGGGTATGACCGTCTTCTAGAGGTGGTACATAAATTAAAACCAGATTTTGATTTTGAATTATGGATTGTTGGAGAAGGTTCGAGAAGATTAGAATTAGAGAGTGCAATAGCAAAATATAAACTGGAAGATGTGGTAACACTTCAAGGGTTTCAAAAAAACCCTTATAAGTATATACGTCTTTCTGATGCTTTTGTATGTTCATCAAGATCCGAGGGTTTTAGTACCGTAGTTACCGAAGCTTTAATTTTGGGTAAACCTGTAATCGCCACAGATTGTTCTGGAATGAAGGAGCTTTTGGGAGATAATGAATATGGAATTATTACCGAAAATAATACTGAAAGTTTATATTTTGGATTAAAGAAATTTCTTGAAGATAAATTGCTACAATCTCATTACACCAAAAAAAGTCAGGAAAGAAGTACTGATTTTGATATCAAGGCTACTATAAAAAGTATTGAAGAGCTGTTATGAAAAAAAAGACAAACATACTTTTTATGAATAATAGCCTTTATGCAGGTGGGGCAGAAAAAATATTGCAAACGCTTTTAAGGCATTTGGATCCGCAAGTCTATAACATCACATTATATGGTCTTAAAAAGGAAGAGTTTGATTCGCAAATTTTTCCATCTCATATTGCTTACAATTATATTTTCGACCAGGATCTAGGTGATAAAGGATTTTTTGGGAGTTTATGGATGAGAATTGTAAATAAATCCAAATTACTAATCTATGATCACTTTTCTCCAAAGTTGTTTTATAAGCTGTTTGTGAGAGGAAAGTATGATGTAGAAGTTGCATTTATTGAGGGGTATAGTACAAAAATCATAAGCGGCTCTTCGAATCCAAAATCGATCAAAGTCGCTTGGGTGCATGCAGATCTTCATATGAATCATTGGACCGCAATCGCCTATAAAAATATAAAACAAGAAAAAAAATGCTATCAACAATTTGATCATATTGTTAGTGTTTCAGAAAGTGTACAGAATGCTTTTTCCAGAAAGTTTGAAATTACCGATAAATTAAAAGTAAAATACAATCCGGTAAATAGGAATGAAATTCTTGAAAAGTCAAAACAACCTATTGATATTCAAGAAAAACAAAGACTTCGACTTATTACTGTAGGTCGTCTCGAACATCAAAAAGGCTATGACAGGTTACTAGTGATAACCAAAAAATTGTTAGAAGAAGGCTTTAATTTTGAGCTATGGATTATTGGTGAAGGAATAGAAAGAGAAAATCTCGAGAAATACATCCAAGATAGCCAATTAGAAGATAGAGTTACATTGTTTGGCTTTCAAAAAAATCCTTACCAATTTGTACAAGCTTCAGATGTATTTGTATGCTCTTCGCGATCCGAAGGATTCAGCACGGTAGTTACCGAAGCTTTAATCTTAGGTATGCCCGTACTTTCTACTAATTGTTCAGGAATGAAAGAACTATTAGGAGATAATGAATACGGGGTTATTACCAAAAATAATGAAGAGGATCTATATAAGGGACTAAAACAAATTCTTGAAGACGAATCTTTAAGAGCTCATTATAGAAAAAAAAGTAAGGAACGTAGTAAAGATTTTGATATTGAAGCAACTATTGCGCAAATTGAAATGATGTGGGCATATGAATAATCAAGAACATCCATTAATAAGTGTTATTGTTCCAATATACAACGCCGAGAAATATTTGGACCGTTGTATAGATTCAATTTGCAATCAGTCCTATAAGAATTTAGAAATTATTCTTGTTAATGATGGCTCAAAAGATAATAGTCTGGCAATTTGCAATACGTTTGCTTCAAAGGATCACAGAATACAAATAATTGATATCTCTAATCAAGGGGTGTCAAATGCTAGAAATACGGGTTTAAAAACTGCTACTGGAGATTTTATCCAGTTTTTGGATAGTGATGATTTTATGACCAAAGAATATATAGAAACCTTGTATGATTGTATGCAAAATAATGAAGGAGATTATGTGATTTGTGGTATAAAATCTCTAAATAATGAACTTGAAGAGCTCGATTATTGGGAAGCAGGGAATCACGCATTCGATATGAAAACGCCCGATGAAGATGTATTATATCAACTGTTTGATAAGTTTTTGATGTTTGGTCCTGTTAATAAATTGTATAAACGAGGGCTATTACAAAAATCAAACATCTTTTTTGATACGTCCTTATCTTATGGGGAAGATTTATTATTCAATTTAGAATATCTGAAACTTACCTCCAGGATTGTAGTTACCAACAAAGTATATTGGTCATATATCCAGGATAATGTCAATTCATTATCAAAGAAAAGGTTGAATGACAAGATTGAAATTGTTGAGAGATTACATACTGGAATTCTAAATTTTCTTAAGGAAATAGGAATAGAGTCTTATAGCTTTAAATCACTTCTACATAATCGTATGTTTGACTATGTGTATAACGATATGTTTGCTATTGCAAAAGATAAGTCTCTGGATGATAAAGCCAAGAGATTAAATTTAAAAAAACTATTAAATAACAAGATGCTTATAGAGAGCTATCCATATGTCGACACAAAAAAGTATGCTGGATGGATTATCTTTTTAATGAAGAATAAATTGTCGACACTCTATGTATTAATTACCAAAATATTGTTTAAATAAAAAAAGACCAAAATAAAGAATTATGAATAAGCTAATTATGTATCCGCATGGGGGAAGTGGAAATCACGGCTGCGAGGCTATTGTAAGATCAACACTGGATATAATGTCTGAAGCTGTGCCCAATACCTTTAATGATAAGGTTTTGTTTTCCACAAGAAAAAATGAAGATCAGAAATCTGGCTTGGATACCGTGTGTAAGGTAATGGATGAGTTCGTACCTCTAACTTCAAAATTTTCTTTGGATTATCTAGTAGGAGCTGTTAAGAAAAATTTACTTGGGGATAAGGATTATTTTGATAAACTTGGATATCGCAATATCCTCAAAAATGCAGATAGAAATACATTGGCATTATCAATTGGAGGTGATAATTATTGCTACGGACGACCAGGTCTTATTTATTTCATGAACCAACTTATTCGCAAAAAAGGATCAAATACGATCCTTTGGGGATGTTCTATTGAGCCTAAGGCAATGGATAAAGAAATGGTAGATGACCTGAAACAATATAAGTTTGTCTTTGCCAGAGAAACCATTACATATAATGCTTTGCTAGAAAAAGGAGTGACAGGAGCAAGGCTTTGTCCTGATCCCGCATTTTTGTTGGATAAAGAAGAAGTAGCACTTCCGTCAGGTTTTGAAGAAGGCAATACTATAGGGATCAACCTTAGCCCTCTAATTATGTCATACGAAGAAAATGAGGGAGCAGCATTTGCCAATTATACAGAACTTATTAAGTATTTGATTAATGAGACAAATCACCAGATTGCTTTAATTCCTCATGTTATGTGGGATCACAATGATGATAGACAACCGCTGAGAAAGCTCTATAATGAATTTAAAGATTCTGGAAGAGTTGTATTTGTGGCAGAAGATGATAGTCTAAATTGTATGCAACTTAAATATGTGATTTCTAAATGTAATATTCTGATTACAGCCAGAACTCATGCTTCGATAGCCGCCTACTCTCAGTGTGTACCAACATTGGTTGTAGGGTATTCTGTTAAAGCATTAGGTATTGCCAGAGATCTTTTTGGAACAGAAGAAGGGTATGTTTTTCCAGTTCAGTCTTTAAAAGAAAAAGATGATCTAATTAACCAATTTAAAGAATTTGCTACAAGAGAAGCCGAAATAAGGAAATCTTTGGTTGCCATGATGCCAGAATACAAATCAAGAATTGTAACCGCTGCAAAAGAGATTGCCGAATTGAAATAGATAATCTTAAAACTATTAGCCATGTTGCAGAGATTAAAAAATATACTAAAGCGAGTTTTGGGATTGAACAACAAAATCTCATATCAGGACTGTATAAAAATGGGGATGAAAGTTGGCGATAATGTACAGCAGTTAAATGAAGTTACTTTTGATTATTCGCATTGTTGGCTCATAGAAATTGGTAATAACGTAGTTTTTGCCCCACAGGTGTACCTTTTGGCACACGACGCTAGTACTAAAAGAGAATTAGGATACACAAAGATTGCCAAAATTAAAATCAAAGATGGAACATTTATAGGTGCCAGAGCTTTAATTATGCCCGGAGTGACAATTGGAGAAAATTCTATCGTTGCTGCTGGTAGTGTTGTTGTGAAATCTGTGCCACCAAATACAATTGTGGGGGGAAACCCTGCCAGAGAAATAGCAAAGACTGATGTTTATATACAGAAACATAGAGAGTCACTTAAGGCGGCAGTGAAATATGATGAAAAATGGACTGTTCATAACGGAATCACCGAAGAAATGAGAAAGAAAATGAGTAAAGATTTAGATGATAAAATAGGATATGTGGTCTAATTTGAGTCTTACTTATTGAATATGAAATTATTAAAATAAAATACATGAATCTAATAGTTACTTCTTTATTAGTAATCCTTCTTCTGATATTTTTTATCATCATAGGCATTGATTTGTTTTTACATTTCAGAAGTGTGTTTTATAGAATTCACATTGGAAGATGGACTAAACAAGAGGATTGGCTTCAACAAATTAATAGAGTAACTGTTGAATGGCTTAAAAAAACTCCCACGGTAAAGATTACCGATAATGAACGATATGTTTTTCTGGACCTTTTAAAAAGGAAATATAAAAGCAGTAGTATTCAAAGTTGGCAAGAGGGAGGGTTAGTTTTAGGAAGTTCGACGTATTCTAAAAATAACCAAGGAAGTCATAATACCAATATTGATACATTTATTTCCAATAAGATCGATAATGCTACAGGAAAATGGAAAACTATTCCACCACATGTAGATGGAGTCATTTTGGCTTATGCAATGGCAAAACATGTTTCAGATACAAAAAAAATAGAACCGGCATTACATGAAACTATTGCCTTAATTGAGAATAATAGAGGAGAAGATGGGACTATTTTCTATCGCGATTTCATTCCCGATATTCGTTTTGTAGATACCATTGGTTTTATATGCCCTTTTCTTACTTTTTATGGGGTAAATTTTAATGAACCCAAGTACATCGATTTGGCATTTCACCAAATAGAAGAATACAAGAAGAAAGCTTTTCTCGAGAGTATAAATATTCCGGCCCATGCTTTTGATATCAAACAAAATGCACCTTTGGGAATCTATGGATGGGGAAGAGGCCTAGGATGGTTTATTCTTGGTCTTGTGGATATGTATAATGAACTGCCAAAAGATCATGAGCGAAAAGATTTTTTGAAAGAATTAATTATCAAAACGGCTGATGATACGCTTCAGTTTCAACGAGAAAATGGGAGCTTTGGAGCAATGCTTTTTGTAAAAGGATTCAGGCATGATTCTTCGATAACTACGCTGGCTGGATGGTTGTTTTTAAATGCTTTCAAAATTTCTGGAAATCCAACATATTTATCGGCTGCAGAAAAATGTATTGCTAGTTTGATGAAGGTAACAAGAAGAAACGGAGTAATTGATTTTTGTCAAGGAGATACCAAAGGTATTGGGGATTATGCAAAAACATTCGACCTTATGCCATTTGTGCAAGGGCTCACAGTAAGGCTTGTGGTTGACTTCAATAGTGTAATAAAGAAACAAGATAACAAAGGGGATTAATGAATACCGATTCAAGAACATTAAACTCTATACGTAATATTGGCGCTGGATTTGTAGGCCAGTTGCTTCAGGCTATCGTAGGTTTTATAAGTAGGACAGTATTTATAAAATACCTCGCAGTAGAGTACCTAGGAGTTAATGGGCTTTTTAGCAGTATACTTTCGATATTGAGTTTAACTGAATTGGGTGTTGGTGTAGCTTTTATCTATTCTTTGTATAAACCTTTGGCCGAAAAAGATGAAAAGACGCTTGCAACCATTATGAGGTTGTATAGAAAAGTTTATATAACAATCGGTATAGCTGTATTTATTATTGGGTTATGTGTAATTCCTTTTTTGAATCAAATTATAGAAGAAAAACCAGTAAGTATTGTTGAGGATATATCATTTTTGTATTTATTCTTTTTATTCAATACTGCATCTACCTATTTTTTCACATATAAAACGGCGTTGCTTAATGCAGATCAGCGTAATTATATTACTACACTTAATTATGCTGTGTTTTATATACTGCAAAATGTTGCACAGATTATAATTCTAATAGTTACTCAAAACTTTGTGTATTATTTGGCAGCTCAATTAATATTTCAATTCTTGGGCAATGTCACCATTTCTTATATTGTAGATAGAACATACCCATTTCTTAAAAAGTACAAAAAAGAAAAAATTGACAAAGTCATTAAAAGTAAGATTATTTCTAATGCAAAAGCCACGTTTCTTATTAGAATAGGTGGCGTTATGGTTAATAATACAGATAATATTATCATTAATTATTTTTCTGGCCTTGCATTATTAGGATACCTTACAAACTATACAATGCTGATTGGGATTCTCACCACATTTATTGCACAAATTTTCACGAATATCTCAGCAAGTATTGCACAGGTAAATGCTATTGAGAGTCAGGAAAAGCAATATGAGATCTTTAGTATGGTAAATTTGGCCAACTTTTGGATTTATGGTTTTTGTGGCATTTGTATTATCATTTTGATGAATGATTTTATTACACTTTGGGTAGGTGAAAATTTTACGTTACCATTATCGATCTCGGTGATGTTGGCTATTAATTTCTTTATGGTTGGGATGCAAAATGCTATTTGGACATTTAAAACTACCTATGGTTATTTTAATGAAGGTAAGTATCTCGTTATGTTGACAGCGGTTCTTAACCTCGTTTTTTCTTTTGCTTTGGGACATTGGTTGGGATTATTTGGTATTTTGATGGCTACTGCACTTTCTCGTTTAGTTTCCAATTTTTGGTATGATCCCTACATCGTATTCAAATTGGGTTTAAAAATTCCCCCAATTGTCTATCTAAAGAAATTTTTAATCTATCTCATAGTAATTTGTGTTGCGGGATTAATAACCTATTATTTGGCACAACTATGCGATTTTTCGACTATAATAAATATTATGATCAAAGCCGTATTATGTTTAATAATTCCTAATACTTTAATTGTTTTGTTTTACCGAAAAACCCCCGAATTTGAGAAGGTAGTGCAAACATATAAGGCATCATATCATTCGATTCTTGGTAAAATTAAAAAAGGCTAGTGTTTTGAATAGGATTTTATACATAACGAATCAGATTTGCGGGTCAGGAGGTTTAGAACGAGTACTTTCTATAAAAGCAAGTTATCTTGCAGAACATCTAGGTTACGAAGTTCATATACTTACTCTGAATCAAGGTGAAGAACCTTTGTTTTATGATTTCAGTGAAAAACTGAAGTATCATGATATTTCTGTAGGCGGGAATCCACTATCCTATATCAAAGCCTATGCGAATGGAATCAATAAAGTAATCGATAAAGTCGATCCAAATATTATTTTGGTTTGCGATGATGGTTTGAAAGCTTTTTTTCTACCAGCTTTAATTAAAAATAAATGCCCAAAAATATATGAAAGACATGTGTCAAAGAATATAGCGGTTCAAAGTGATTCTTTAGGTTTTTTCAAAAAAAAATTGGTAAGTTTTAAATATTTTTTGATGAACAAGCTTGCCAAAAAATATGATCGATTTGTTGTGCTTACCGAAGGTAACCTTAACGATTGGAACCTAAATAACCTTAAGGTTATCCCAAACCCTTTATCTTTTTACCCTGAAGAAGAATCCACGAGTAGCCTTCAAAATAATAAAGTTTTGGCAGTAGGCAAACAATGCTATCAAAAAGGGTATGATCGTTTATTACATTCCTGGAAAAACGTTTCTGAAAAACATCCCGATTGGAAACTTGAAATTTATGGTAAAATGGATCCTGATCAAGAGCTATTTGCAATGGCGTCAGATCTGAACATTGAAGATAGTGTTTCATTTTTTCCTCCAACAAAAACAATCCAAAAACAATATGAGGAAGCCGCAATATATGTAATGTCATCACGGTACGAGGGATTTGGAATGGTCTTGATAGAAGCCATGGCTTATGGAGTACCCTGTGTATCTTTTGATTGCCCGTTCGGCCCTTCAGATATAATAACTCATGGAAAAGATGGTTATTTGGTTGAAAATGGCGATGTAATTGCCCTAGCTCAAAGTATAAATTCTCTTATAGAAAATGATTCGTTAAGAAAAGATATGGGCTTGCAAGCTAGAAAGTCGATAAAGAAATATCTTCCAGAAAAGGTATGTAAAGAGTGGGATGATTTATTTCAAAGCTTAATAAATACTTCAGTATAATGAGAATCGTATTTATAATTGATCAGGTATACTTGCATGGAGGAATCGAAAGGGTACTTTCTATTAAAGCAAATTACTTTGCTTCAAAACCTAATTATGAAGTATTTATCATAACTTCAGAACAGAAGGACAATCCTTTTTGTTATGAATTTGATAAAAAAATAACCTTTCATGACCTTAAAATAAACTACAATAGAAAAAAATCATATTTCCATCCGACCAATCTAAAGAAACTACCTAAACACATTAAGAGGACAAAATCAATAATTAAAAAGATAAATCCTAATGTGGTGGTTGTATGCAGTCATAGCGCAGATACTTATTTTGTTCCTTTCATAAATAAAAAGATTCCCAAGGCAAAAGAATTTCATTATTCCAAATTCATTGAAATAGAAAAAAGGAAGAACCCCAGAAGTTTGTTCAAGAAGTATTTCCTGAAGTTTGCCGATTATGTTGAAGGTAAATACGATAGATTGATAGTATTAAACCCAAATGAGGTGGAATATTATAGGACAAACAACACCATAATAATACCCAATCCATTAACCTTTTATCCAGAAAATGTTTCAGATGTATCAAGTAAGGTTGTAATTTCTGCAGGAAGAATTGCACCAGTGAAAGGGTATGATATTTTAATAGATATTTGGAATAAGGTAAGTCCAAAATACCCAGAATGGGAACTTCATATTTATGGAGATGGAGAACCCGTTTACATAGATGAGTTGAAAAAGAAAGTTAAGGATAACAATTTACAGGATACTCTTATATTTCAAGGGTCAACAGATGATATTCAGAACAAGATGCTACATTCATCAATGTATGTAATGACGTCACATAATGAATGTTTTCCTTTAGTTTTATTAGAAGCACAAGCATGTGGATTACCAATTGTATCTTTTGATTGCCCACATGGACCGGGTAATATTATTAACACGGATAATGGAATTTTAATACCGCATTATAATAATGAGGTTTTTGCCGATCAATTGATTAAATTAATGGGGGATAATAAAAAACGTAAAGAATTAGGTGAAAATGCCAGAAAGAATTCATACAACTATAAAATTGACAACATAATGGGCCGGTGGAAAAAGATGTTTGAAGAATTATCGAAATAAACGAGTACCTTTAAAAATGCGAGCACTAATTTTAAATATTTATAAAATCTTTTTATTACCACATCTAATGGTTTATAAATTTAGTGGTAACAAGAAAGATATTGATAAAGATATCCAAAGATGGAAAAGCGCCAAAAGTTTATCGGGTAGCAATATATCTTTATTGCTAAATTTTTTGGCAAATTCGCCAGATTTCAGAACTATTTTTTATTTTCGAACTCGGGGAATAATTTCACACATACTTAATCTCTATTGTAGAAGGGAAAAATACTTTAGAATTGACATCAATACAAAATTAGGCGGAGGAGTCCTTACGGGTCATCCATACAGTACAATTTTGAATGCCAAAAGCATAGGAGAAAACCTTTATGTAAATCATTTGGTTACTGTTGGTGAGGTTGAAGGAAAAAGGCCTACAATTGGCGATAATGTTTCATTATATACTGGAGCAATCGTTATAGGTGATATTACCATTGGGAATAATTGCGTTGTAGGAGCAGGATCAGTAGTGGTTAAAGATGTTCCTGATAACTGTGTCGTTGTTGGTAACCCTGCGCGTATAGTGAAAAAAGACGGAAAACGAGTATAAATTTAATTAAATTGTCTGTGAACTACTTTGTTTGAGTTTACAGATAAATTGGGAGTTTAATGAATTTAGTTGCAGACATACAAAAGTCTATCGAAAGTAATCTTGATAGAAGCTCTTTTTATATAGCTGGAGTTGATTATAGCTATCATAAACTAGCAGAGATCATATCGGGAATAAGAGAGAGCATACAAAAGTCAGTAAGCAATGATGAGATAAACATCGGATTGGTTTGCAATGATGATATTTATACGTATGCCTCAATCATTGCCTTGTGGATGGAAGGGAAAGCATATGTTCCTTTAAATCCCGAATTTCCAATTTCTCGAAATAATACAATCATAAAACAAGCCAATATTGGTACTGTGCTTGATTCATCTGCCAAAAAAGTTTTTGAAGAAACCAATACTATTCAAACAAAAGGGCTTACACGTTCAAAAATAAATCTGATTCCCAAAGAAACCACTCAAGGTGATTTGGCATATATATTTTTTACATCGGGCACTACAGGAACTCCAAAAGGAGTACCTATTACTTTTGGTAATTTGTCAAGTTTTATTGATGCTTTTTGGGATCTGGGTTATACTATTGCAAAGGATGATCGATGTTTGCAGATGTTTGAACTTACTTTTGATTTATCTGTAATGTCTTATTTGGCACCCATTTTAAAGGGAGCATGCGTATACACCATTCCTAAAGATGAGATTAAGTATAGTTATATTTTTGAATTAATGGAGGATCATGAGCTTACATTTGCGTTAATGGTACCTTCAATTTTACACTATGTACGACCGTATTTCGATGAAATTGATTGTCCGAACATGAAATTTAGTCTTTTTTGTGGAGAAGCACTTCCGCTCGATGTTACCGAAGAATGGAGTAAATGTGTTCCTAATGCTACTATTGCTAATGTCTATGGACCTACAGAATGCACTATTTTTTGTACGGATTATACCTATAAGAGGGAAGAGAAGAATAAGGCATATAATGGAGTTTTGACTATTGGTAGCGATATGAAAAATACTACGACCATTATAGTTGATGAAGATTATAATGAAGTCCCCTTTGGAGAAAAAGGAGAGTTGTGTTTAAGCGGAACACAGCTCACCCCTGGATATTGGAAGAACGAAGAAAAGAATAAAGAAACTTTTTTTATAAAAGAATATAAGGGAAGACCTACCAGATTCTATAGAACAGGGGATTTATGTACTGTAGATCATGAAGGAGATATTTTGTATTTAGGAAGAGTCGACTTTCAAGCAAAAATACAAGGTTTTAGGGTTGAGTTGTCTGAAATCGAATTTCACACAAAAGCTTCATTACATAAAATGAACGTGGTAGCAGTAGCTTTTGTGAATAAGATTAAAAACACAGAAATTGGATTGGTTATAGAGTCTGATGCCTTTGATGTAAAGCAACTATTAGAAGATTTAAAGACAAAACTTCCGCAGTATATGATACCCACACAAATCAAATTTATCGATAGTTTTCCTTTAAATACAAATGGAAAAACTGATAGAAAAAAACTTAAGGAGATGTTTACTTAATCAGATGAAGTAAGTAATAGCAAATACAAGTAAAATGGAAACAAGTTTAGTAAAAGAAAAGGTAAGTAATGTTCTGGTATCAGTCCTAGAACATAACAACTTTGAAATGCATGATGAACTAACTGCGAAGGATGTTGATGGTTGGGATTCACTATCACATATGATGATTATTACCAAGATAGAAGAACATTTTGGAATAAAATTTAAGCTCAGAGACCTAAATAAGCTAAAAAACATGGGATCATTAATCAATGTTATCCAAAGCAAAATTTAATTAACAAAGACGTGGTTTTTAACTCTTTCAACTTTGTTGCGTTCATTATACCTGTTCTGTTACTGTATTGGGTAGTTTTTAAAAGAACAAAGACGTTACAAAATATCTTCTTGTTATTGGCGAGTGTGTTTTTTTATGTATGGGCAGACTGGCGGTTTTTGGTATTACTTGTGACGAGCACATTGGTGAACTTTTATTTAGGGTTAAAAATACATGAAACAGAAGAAGATAGGAAAAGAAGTATTTACCTATACCTAGGAGTAATTTTTAATGTTGGATTACTTCTCTATTTTAAATACTTTAATTTTTTCTATCAAGGTTTTTTCGAACTGCTTAATTTTTTTGGAGTAGAATCCAGTTATAATTCGTTGACAATTCTTCTTCCTTTGGGAATTAGTTTTTTTACATTTCAAACCTTAGGATATCTTATAGATGTATTTAATGAAGAGGTTGAACCTACCAAGGATTTTCTGGATTTTTCAGTCTTTGTAGCTTTTTTTCCAAAAATTTTATCAGGACCTATTGAAAGAGCAGCTGGTTTTATTCCACAAATACAAGAAAAAAGAGTTCTTACATATAATGTTTTTGTAGACGGTTTGCGACAAATATTATGGGGACTTTTTGCCAAAATTGTTGTCGCCGAAAATTGTGCGGCTATTGCCAATCCAATTTTTAATGACTATCAAGATAAGCCTGGAAGTGTTTTACTATTAGGGACTTTCTTTTATGCCATACAATTGTATGCCGACTTTTCGGGGTATTCGAATATGGCAATTGGTATATCCAAATTATTTGGAATACAGCTAATGCGTAATTTTGCAACACCATTTTTCTCTACAAATATTAGTGACTTTTGGAGAAAATGGCATATTTCATTAACAACCTGGATGTTGGATTATGTATTTACTCCACTTTCATTTATACTTCGAAGACATCAGAAGAAGGGATTGATTTTCTCAATTGTTATTACTTTTGTTTTGGTAGGTTTTTGGCACGGTGCAAATTGGACCTTTGTAGCCTATGGTTTATTGCATGGTATTTATTTTATTCCTCTTGTGTATAAAGGAAAAATGAATTCCTCAGAAATTGTAGCCAAAGGGAAACAAATACCTTCATTAAAAGAGTTGTCTAAAATGATAGCGTTATTCATTTTAATAATGCTAACAGATGTGTTTTTTAGAGCCAATAGTGTGAGTCATGCTTTGGATTATTTAAAAAGAATCTTCTCTTTTAGCATTGTTGATGTTCCCAACACTATTTTAAATACAACAACATTAGTAACAATAGTGCTTATTTTCTTTTTTGTATTTATAGAATGGATTAATCGAGAAAGAAAACATGATTTTGAGATCAACTCATACAATATTTTCATAAGGTGGGGATCGTATATACTTATCTTTCTATTGCTATTATTTTTTGGAAGAAGTGCTGAAACATTTATTTATTTTCAATTCTAGGTCATGAAGGTATTAATTTTAAAATTGGGTCTTTTTTGGGGGATATGTTTAACGATAATCACATTCATTCTTATGAATTATGGCGGTAATGTAGATTATTTTTATGAGAAATTTACTTCTCCTAAAGCTAAATCTATGATTATAGGAGATTCAAGAAGTTTTCAAGGAATACAACCGCATATAATGAACCAATATTTTGAAAGTAAAGGGTTTGATGTTCCTGTTTTAAATTATAGTTTTACAATTGCACAAGCGATTATTGGTCCATTGTATAATGAGAGTATCTTTAAAAAATTAGATACCGCAACAAAAAATGGGATTTTTGTTATTTCTATTACCCCCGAGATGTTAACCACCCATGACAATTTTAATGATGAAGAAGGAGAATTTAGAGAAGCAGGTCAACCACCGCATAACATGAATTTTGTTTCAATAAATCCAAATTATGAGTACCTGATTAAAAACATATCACTTTTTCACTTTAAAGCAGTATTCAGGCAAAAATCAAAAGTGCACAAAAATGGTTGGTTAGAAGAAACAAATTTACCGACAGATAAGGCTGTTTATGAGGAATGGAAGGATAACCAGATTTCGTTATTCTTGAGGGATGTTGAAAAATACAAAATATCCAGAGTGAGGATGCAAAGCCTAAGTAATTTAATTCAAAAGCTAAAACATCATGGAAATGTGTTTTTGATAAGAATGCCAATTGGTAATGATTTTCTTGGATATGAACGAAAATATTTTCCAAATTTTGAAAATTTGGTGGATTCGATAGCCAAAGTTAATAGTATTAAATATTATGATTTTAATACGTATGAAAAGAAGTATAACACATATGATGGACATCATATAGATAAGTTTTCTGGTAAAGAATTTACTACAACATTATGTGACTCGATATTTAGTTCGTTATGAGAATCAAGAAGAGAAATAAAATAAATAACACAATTAAAAGGTTTCTTTAATAAATGGATATTGTACCAATAGCATCATATTATCCTTTGTATATTAATTTATGCCTGTTTTTGGTATTGTTCACACTTTTACATACACGTGTACTGCAAATTGATGAAAATAGAAATATCACTTTTATCAATTTCTCTGGATATGCATTGTTAATCTTTATTATATTATACATTGGACAAAGACCCATTAGTGAGGCTTTTGGAGATATGATGAATTATATCGTCACTTTTGAAGGCTATCAAAATGGTGCAGAGATTGCCAAAGTAAATGATTACGGTTGGCATGTTTTTATGAAAACATTGGCTGGTTTTGTTTCTCCGTATACCTTTTTTACTGTTTGCGCATTCATCTACATATTTCCACTATATAAAATTTCAAAAAGTCTATTTAAAGAATACTGGTACTATGCTTTTGTAATGTTTATTGTCTCTTTTTCTTTTTGGACCTATGGGGTTAACGGAGTTAGAAATGGTGCAGCTACATCGATTTTTTTATGGGGATTGTGTTATCATAGGAATAAAGTTGTTATGGCGTTATTTTTCTTATGGGCCACCTTATTTCATAAAACACTTTACTTACCAATTTTTGCTTTTATTGTTACCTATTTCTATAACAATCCCAAAGTCTTTTTTAAAGGATGGCTCGCTTGTATTCCTCTTTCTTTGGTACTAGGTGGTGTGTTTATCTCTCTTTTTAGTAGTTTAGGATTTGGAGGAGATGCCAGACTTTCTGGATATTTAACCTCACAAGCAGCTGCTGGGACATTTGCAAGTACCGGTTTTCGTTGGGACTTTTTGTTCTATAGCGCGTTTCCAATTTTTGCAGGATGGTATTTTATTTATAAAAAAGGTTTTAAGGACCCATTTTATTATCAACTTCTTAATACCTATTTAATCTGTAATGGGTTTTGGGTTCTGGTCATTAGAGCTAATTATTCAAATAGATTTGCATATTTATCCTGGTTCATGATGGGGTTGGTAATTATTTATCCTTTTCTAAAGCAAAAGTTTTTTAAGAATCATCATTTCATGCTGGGAAAGGTGATGTTGGCATATTTTGGATTTACATATTTTATGTACTATCTATATTGGGGTTAATCAATAATAATTGATAATTATATGAAGAAAACGGTTACGGTATTCACACCAACTTATAACAGGGCTTATTGTTTACATAAATGTTATAACAGTTTAGTTAAGCAATCAAATCAAGATTTTGTATGGCTTATTATTGATGATGGCTCTACAGATGATACAAAGGATTTGGTGGCATCATGGATTAAGGAAAGTAAGATCGATATAATTTATCATTATCAAGAAAATCAAGGCATGCATGGTGGCCATAATGGAGCGTACCGACTTATTGACACTACTTTAAATTTTTGTATTGATAGTGATGATTATGTGGCAGATGATGCAATAGAGAAAATTTTAAACTCTTGGGAACAGATAAAAGATAAGCCCGAATTTGCTGGTGTTGTTGGTCTGGATGCCGATGAAAGCGGAAGTATTATTGGAACTAAAATCCCTGAACATATTAAAGAGACTACACTATACAATTTATACAATAGCTACGGTGTTAAAGGAGATAAGAAACTAGTTTATAGAACAGAAGTAATAAAGCAATATCCAGAATACCCTATTTTTGAAGGAGAACGTTTTGTGCCGCTAGGATATTTGTATCAGTTAATTGATCAGGATTATAAGTTACTACCAGTGAATGAGGTGTTTTGTGTTGTTGAGTATATGGAGGATGGCTCTAGTATGAATATTTTAAAGCAATACAGAAGACACCCAAAAGGATTTGCTTTTTCAAGAAAAAGTAGAATGAAGCTTGCAAAAAACTTTAAAGACAAGTTTAAAAATGCTATTCACTATGTTTCCAGCTCGATGTTTACAAAAAATGGTTCGTTCCTGGCAGAGTCACCAAAAAAACTAACTACGATTCTGGCCATTCCATTTGGGATCCTTCTTAATATGTACATTAGATATAAAACCAAAAACGATTTTTAATGGGTGTTACTAGAGTTTTGC
>NZ_JAYKLX010000012.1:53945-115440 GCF_035285365.1 Aquimarina gracilis
TTCCTGGCAGAGTCACCAAAAAAACTAACTACGATTCTGGCCATTCCATTTGGGATCCTTCTTAATATGTACATTAGATATAAAACCAAAAACGATTTTTAATGGGTGTTACTAGAGTTTTGCAGGTTTTTACGGTCATGAATCGGGGTGGGGCAGAATCTATGATTATGAACTATTATCGAAAGATTGATAAGAACAAGATTCAGTTTGATTTTTTGGTACATAGAAAAGAAAGAGGAGCTTTTGATGATGAGATAGAGAGCTTAGGTGGTAAAATATATAGATTTGATCCGATTAATCCTTTTTTTCCAAAGCAATATTATCAAGCGTTAAGAACTTTTTTTAAAGAGCATACTGAATATTCAATAATTCATTCTCATCTTAATACTTTTAGTCCTTTTCCGTTAAAAATAGCTAAGGAGTTTGATATTCCTTGCCGTATAGCTCATGCGCATATTGCAATTAATGAAGTTAATCTGGGATCTTTTTTCAATCCCAAAGAAGGTATCAAAGAAACACTGAAGAAACTTGTAAAGTTTCAACTCAAAAAGAAAATAAAGCGTGATCCTTCTCACTTCTTTTCTTGCGGGGAAAAAGCGGGTAAATGGCTTTTTGGAGATATACCATTTACCATGATGAACAATGCTGTCGACACCCGGGATTTTGCATATGATACATTGGTAGAGAAGAGGTATAAAGAAAAATTTGGTTTGCAGGATGAATTGGTAATAGGCCATATTGGTCGTTTTGTGAGTCAAAAAAATCATTCTTTTTTACTACAGATTTTTGCAGCGCTATTAAAAGAAAACCCCAATTCTAGTCTTGTTTTGATAGGGGATGGTCCTTTACGAAGTTCGCTGGAAAAAGAAGCTAAAAATCTAGGGATTTACCATAAAGTTCACTTTTTGGGAGTTCGAACCGATATCCCGCAACTATGCCAGATGATGGACGTTTTTGTATTTCCTTCATTTTATGAGGGACTTCCAGTTACTTTGATTGAAGCACAATCGGCAGGATTAAAAGTTCTTGCATCTGATACAATAACCACAGAAGTATGTTTAACCGATGATATACAATTTTTATCAATTACAGATACTCCAAATGTATGGGTTGATAAGATATTGGCCGGTGCCTCATCAAATAAAGCTAATAATGTTGAGGTGATAACCAATAAGGGTTATGATATTTTAAAAAACACAGAAGTGTTTCAGGATTTTTATTTAAAACAAGTAAATAAGTAACATGGGAAGTTTACAAGAGAAAATTTACGAAAAATCCCCACATTTTATTCAAAATTTGATTGTATCTGCGTATAATGTTTTAGCATATAAGAAAAGATATTCAGGGAAATATGCAGATTTTATGAAATACTATAAAGCCAATAGAAACTTGTCTTTGGAAGAGTTAAAAAAAATACAGGCTAAAAAATATAGTGAATTTATAGAATATGCGATATCCAATTCTAACTATTATAAGAAAACCTTGGGTGATTTGTCAAAGGCAAAAGATATATCCAATATTCAAAGTCTTCCAATAATTAATAAAGAAACCTTACGCAGTAATTATTCTAGTATTTATACGATACGTAAGGATGAAGGAATTGTTTCCAAAACAGGAGGAACTACAGGTAAATCTTTAGAGGTTTTGTATACGCACAAAGATGTTCAGGAACGTTTTGCTTTACTCGACAATTTCAGAAGTAGTTTTGGATACGAACTAGGAAAAAATACAGCTTGGTTTAGTGGTAAAAACTTATTGAGTAACCGTGACATTAAAAAAAACAGATTTTGGAAAACAGATTACATTTATAAGGTAAGGTATTATTCTACTTTTCATATTCATGGGAAGTATTTGAAATATTACCTAGAGAATTTGATTGCATATAAACCCTTATACATGGTCGGTTTTCCATCAACTATGTACGAAATTGCAAAGTACGGATTAGCACATGGGATAGACTTCCCTGCGAATACTGTTAAGGCGATATTTCCAACGGCAGAAACAATTACTCAAGATATACGAGAAGTATTGGAAGGGTTTTTTAAAACAAATCTGTATAATCAATACGCTTCTTCAGAAGGAGCGCCCTTCATTCTTGAATGCGAGAACAAAAAACTTCATCTCGAGTTGCAAAGTGGGGTTTTTGAAGTGTTGGACGAAAAAAATCAACAGGCCAAGGCAGGTCGTTTGGTGGTAACCTCATTTAATACTCACGGGACTCCTCTAATTCGTTATGATATTGGAGATCAAATTGAGTTAGGAGAAGGCACTTGTGATTGCGGAAACAATAATCCTTTGGTGAAAGAGGTCCTTGGCCGAATATCAGATTATATATATTCTGAAGAAACAGGAAAAATAAACCTCGGCAATGTTTCTAATTGCTTAAAAGGAGTAAAAGGAATCATTAAATTTCAAATTATACAGGATGCTATAAATGAAATTTTGGTTCTTGTTGAAAAGGATGAAAAAGTCTACACTTCAGAATATGAAAAAGTATTTCTCAAGAATTTAAGAGACAGGATGGGACAAACAATCGGTATAGAAATACAACATGTTGAGGAAATACCAGTAGAGAAAAGTGGTAAATTCAGGCTGATAAAAAACAATGTAAAAGAAAAGATCTAAACTAATTTTGTATGCTATTTAATTCATTCGAGTTTTTCTTTTTCTTATCTATCATTTTTGTTGCCTATTGGTTTATTGCCCATGAAAGGATAAAGCTTCAAAACATTCTTTTATTAATAGCTAGTTATGTGTTTTATGGCTGGTGGGATTGGCGTTTTTTATCACTTATTGCGCTTAGTACAATTACCGATTTTATTGTTGGACATAAAATCTACAATTCTGACCAAAAGCAAGTTAGAAAAAAGTGGCTTTGGGTGAGCATCTTTTTTAATTTAGGTTTGTTGGGATTCTTCAAATACTATAATTTTTTTATAGAGTCCTGGATTGATATTTTTACTTCTATAGGATACGAATTGAAAAGCACCTGGACTTTGCAGGTGATTCTCCCGGTTGGAATTTCTTTTTACACTTTTCAGACATTGTCTTATTCGATAGATATTTACCGCAATAAATTAAAGCCTACAGCAGATTTTGTTGCTTTTGCGGCATTTGTATCTTTTTTTCCTCAGCTGGTTGCCGGACCTATTGAACGGGCAACGAATTTGGTACCACAGTTTTTAAAAGAAAGAAAATTTACGTATCAGGCATTTTCTTATGGAATCAAGTTAATGATTTGGGGATTTTTTCTGAAACTGGTAGTAGCCGACAGAGCAGCAATATATGTAGATGCAGTATACGGTAACATTGAAAACCATGATGGTTTAAGTTTTATTGCGGCCACGGTACTATTTGCTTTTCAAATTTATGGAGACTTTGCGGGGTATTCGTTAATTGCAATTGGTACTTCAAAACTTTTTGGTTTTGATTTGATGACCAACTTCAGGCGACCCTATTTTGCAGCTTCAGTGAGCGAATTTTGGACCAGATGGCACATTTCATTGTCTACATGGTTTAGAGATTATCTTTATATTCCCTTGGGAGGAAATCGTGCAAAAAAGCCACGTTGGTTATTTAATCTTTTTATTACATTTTTAATTAGTGGTTTATGGCATGGAGCCAATTGGACATTCGTAGTGTGGGGAGCATTAAATGGCGCTTATTTAATTCTAGAAGTGCTCATATTTAAGAAAAATAGAAAAGGGGTACTAAATGTACTTCTCACTTTTGTTCTAATCAATTTTTCATGGGTTTTCTTTAGAGCTAATAGTGTTTCAGATGCTTTTTATATGATTAAAAAGATAGTAACTGTTCCGGGTCGATTGTATATTGGAAGCGGTGATGATATTGCTGCATCAATCTATGCTACATTGGCTATTGCTATTCTTTTGATGGTTGAATTTAAAAAAGAGTATTTTGATAATGTATTTTCGATATCAAAACACAAATTTGAATGGGTACGATTGATGGGGTATGCAGTTTTAGTTTATATGATCCTTTATTTTGGAGTATTTGATAAGAGTCAGTTCATTTATTTTCAGTTTTAAAAATGATTAAGAGAGAATTTAAGTTATCGCTTGTTAAAATAGGAAAGTTTATTGTTGTCTTTCTTATTGCTGATTTTTTGTTGGGTACAATGTCAAAGCAATTGTTTTTCAACCAGGAAACAGGAAAATATGCAAGGTCAACCCATGCAATAAAGAAATCTGAAGATAACGTTTTAATATTTGGAAGCTCGCATGCACATAGGCATTATGTTCCAGAGGTTTTTGAAAAAGAATTAAATAAGACGTGTTATAATGTTGGGGCAGAAGGACAACAGTTATTGTATCACCTGGCTCTTCAACAGATGATTTTTAAGCGTATAAAACCCAAACTTATCATTCTCAACATTGATGAGGGTTTTCTGTATTCTTCAAAAGAAGCCTATGATAGACTAGGGGATCTTCATCCGTATTATGAAGAGTATAAAGATGAATTGCGGCCAATATTAGGGTTGCAATCAAAACTTATCGATTTTAAATTGTTTTTTAAGTCCTATCAAACAAATTCAACAATCGTTCATGCACTTAGATATCATTTGTCACCACAAATTGATTATAAAGGGTATCGTCCTTTATTCGGAAAGGTTGCTTTGACTAACAAATCGAAAATGTTAAAAGTTAATAGAAGAGAAATTGATAGTAATTTTGTTACAGCCCTAGAAAGATTTATCGATAGTGCAAAGAAAAATGATGTAGATCTTGTTTTTGTCACCTCACCAAAGTTTGATCCCATAGATAATTCAGAAAACGAATCATTTAAAAAAATAATGAATATAGCTGTAAATGAAAATGTTACAGTGATGGATTTTTTTAATTCCAAACAATTTTTGAACCAAAACGATTTGTTTCATGATCCTTCTCATTTAAATGATGATGGTGCTAAATTGTTTAGTAAAGCCGTAGCAAATAAAATTAGGAATCTAAAATAAAAAACGGCCAAGATTATCTTGGCCGTTTTTTAAACTAAGATTGTTTTTTAGTTTAGTTATTTTGAACAACATTATTGTTTCCTTCTATATCATTTGTAGCAACACCTGCCAAAGTTTGATTGTTTCTTATAACAGAATTATCACCGCGATAGTATATAAAAGGTCTGTCTTCAGATTCTCCTTTATTGCCTTCGATAGTAAGATTGTTGAAACCATTAATATTAATACCATTATTAAAGCCCTTAACTTTAAATGTATTATTACGGATCACAATATTTGAATCTGCTCTTACATCACTTGGAGAACTCCCCAAAATACCGTTTCCTTGTCCGCCGGTATCTGTATTTTCTATAATATTATCTTCAATAGTAATATTTTTTGAAGTTTCACTGTTCGAAATATGCACGGTAAATGGAGTGTTATTTATAATATTATTTCCTTTAAACAATACATTTTCTGAAGCATCTATACGGAAACCATTATTAAATGTATTGTCAATAATGTCAACACCAATGGTACCTCTCATCATTCCAAAGTTACCAGTGTTAAAATTATTTTCTCTAAATACGAATTTATAATCTCTTTCTTCAGGTTGGAAATTCACTACATCCAAGAATACAGATCTTCCAACTACATCAATCGTATTGTTACGCACAACTACATTATCTACATAATCAAGTGCATTGATACCAAAACTAACCTCTATGTCTGATGTAATAGTGTTATTGTAGATTTCAGAATCTTTAAGAGCATTCATCATGATACCAACTCCACAGTTGATAATCTTATTGTCAAAGATTTTGATATCCTGATTATACGCTTTGATACCCACACCAAAATTCATAATTGTATTCCCTGAAATTATATTTCCTCGGTTTCTTCTTCTTCCTTCGTCTGATTTAATTCCGGCATCAATACCACCTTCTCTAATGATATTGTCAATGATTTTTACATTGGAAGCAATATTATAGGCCATAGGCTTTTGCATATCGTTTCCAATAAATGTGATATCGTTTCCTCCAGATGCTATAAAAGAAGCACCCGCACCACCTTCTTCGATACAATTACGAATAATTACACCATCTATTTTTTGTCTTTCATCTGGTTCTACATCGATACCAGCTTTTGGGGAACTTCCTACAGAAAAATCAGTATCTATTCCGGCTCTGTAGAACTTTGAGTTTTCTATGATTACTTCTGTACCGTCAGTAACCGAAAGGTTGTTACGTCTATTAGAGTCAAATGTGCATCCGGTTACTAATATATTTCTACTTGGCACATATTCTGGGTCTTGAGCAAATTTTAAACTATTTACAGATAACCCTGTAGTACCAGAATTACTCATGTGTACATTCTCAACTATAATATTTATACCTGTTGTTATATCAACAAGAGTAGCAGATCCATTTGGAGTAGGGCCATGTTCGTCACGTTCTCCAATGATATAACCACCAGAAAGTTTCACATTTTCTACACCTCTTATTTTAAACATTCTTGTCGAGAAGTTTCCGTTTGCAGGAAAAACGCGCATTCTTGTGTTTTCTGACATTTGAAAATGGAAGTCTGAAGGTAAGAATACGGCAGGAACAAAAATATCTGCCGAATCAAAAAATGCATCCATTTTGTTAACGGTAAAGGTAGAAGCTCCCATTTCTTTTGTAAGAGTAACTACTTTTTGAAGCATTTCATGATTTTTGAAGGCTTCTGGTTGAGTAACATTACCTTCAGTAATTTCCCATCGAACCGGGAAAAACCTGAAAGTAGGGTCAATTAACGTCACATCGCCTTGTAGCTCAAGTTTTGAACTCATTAATCGTCCATCAATCTTACCGCCACTAGAAAAGTTTAAGGTACCGTTTATAATATCACCTTTATCAAATTCGAAAGTAACATTTGCTGGTAGATTGATAGTTTCTCCTTGAAGATCCAAAATACAATCAATAACAAAAGTTTGATTAGCGGTCACTCCTGATAAATCAAAATCACAAGGAGTTGTAGCTGTATTGTCAGGGTCTTCTGGATCAGGGTCTGGATCAGGATCGGGAGCTGGGTTGTCTGTATCTGGATTACCTCCATCAGGTTCAACCTCTTCAAAATTTTCGTTACTACATGAAATAGTAAAAACTGTTAATAAGAATAACAAAAAGAAGGGGGATGTTCTCTTCATGGCACTCAGTAAATTTGGTTATAAAATTTAGTTTAAGTAGTTATTCTCTCATATAGTATTTTTAAATTCGTTAGCAAAGAAACGTATTTTCATCGGTATTATTGTGCGTTATATCGATAAAAAATGTTAAAATTTACTTAAAATTAAGTTATTGAAAATCAAAAACTTGCAATATTACGGAATAACCGTAAAATAGCAAAGGGTATTTGGTTCTTTTGTAGAATCCTTATTTCAGACATAATATTTTTAGAATTTGATAAATCACGACTTTTGGGTTCCAAAAACTATCAATAACCCTCGAAAAGAATATCTTATGTCTATATTTGCAACCTAATTATAAAATCGGATTAGAATTTTTTGTTTTAATGGAAGGGAAGAACAAAATCATAAGGGTTACTACCGTACCTATATCATTGGGGAGATTATTAGAAGGGCAATTAAAATTTATGTCACAATATTATGAAGTTGTTGGTGTTTCCAGCAAAGGCGATGATATGCTTCAAAAAGTTGGCAAGCAAGAGGGGGTTAGGGTGATCCCGGTCGAGATGACTCGTAAAATTACACCGTTTAAGGACTTAATGGCGGTGTACCAACTTTATAAAATCTTCAAGAAAGAGAGACCTTATATTGTACATAGCCATACTCCAAAAGCCGGAACACTTTCTATGCTAGCGGCAAAACTCGCCAGTGTTCCACATCGTTTACACACCATAGCTGGACTGCCACTATTAGAAGCTCGAGGGGCAAAAAGACTTTTGTTGGATACCGTAGAGAAGTTTACTTATCGCTGCGCAACGATGATATATCCAAATTCCTATGGACTGGAAAAAATAATTTTACAAAATAGGTTTACAAAACCAAGCAAACTGAAGGTTATAGGAAATGGAAGCTCAAACGGAATAGATACTTCATACTTTGATCCAGAATTATATAGTCAACAAGACAATAAAGCGTTAAAGAAGCAACTTAATATATTAGATAAGGATCTCGTTTTTGTATATGTTGGAAGGTTTGTGACTGATAAAGGAATTAATGAGTTGATCAAAGCCTTTAAAAAACTTAATGTCACAAATAAGGATGTAAAATTACTACTTGTGGGAACTTATGAAAAGGAATTAGATCCTCTTTCTGAAGAAACTGAAACTGAAATTAATACAAATCCCAATATTATATCTGTAGGTTGGCAGGATGATGTGAGACCATATTTTGCTATCTCTGATGTTTTAACTTTTCCAAGCTATAGAGAAGGTTTTCCAAATGTAGTAATGCAAGCCGCTTCGATGGGGTTGGCAAGTGTTGTTACCAATATTAATGGTTGTAATGAGATTATTTCTAATAAAGACAATGGGCTCATTATACCGGTTAAAAATGAGGAAGCACTTTATGACAATATGAAAAAAATGATTGAAAATGAGGAGCTTCGATCTAATATGGCAAGCAAAGCCCGTAATTCTATTACTAGCAGGTACGAGCGAAAGCTGATCTGGAAGGCAATATTAGAGGAATATGAAACATTGTGAGGTTTTTGATTTCTTGCTTAAAAGTTGTTTGTTTTGGGTATAGAATTCAATAATTGATTGTATATTTGTGCTTGATTTTAGTAATGAAATCAAAAGATGAAATTCTAGTCGTGTTCCCTAACAATACAATGAATATTCATTCATAAATCCCCCGATACATTATTATTAAAAATGTGCTCAATATTTTTTATTGGGTCTATATAATTTATTGTTGATTATAAGGGTATTATGATTTGTATTTATTTAAATTTTAGCAAATGGTTTATACTTTTGCTAATTTTAGTTTAAAGAGACCAATATGATACTGTTTTAAATTGTTGTAAGGTGTATAAGTTTTTTTTCAAAAGAGTTATTGATTTTAGTATTTCATTGATCTTACTAATTCTCATTTCCCCAGTATTATTATTACTTACAATTTTTCTGGCTATAGCCAATAATGGAAAACCTTTTTTTATTCAAAGAAGGCCAGGTAAACATGAAAGAATCTTCAGTATTGTTAAGTTCAAAACAATGAATGATAAAAAGGATGATGAAGGTAATTTATTGCCAGATAAGGATAGATTAACCAAAGTTGGAAGCTTTGTAAGAAAAACATCGCTTGATGAATTACCCCAATTATTTAATGTATTAAAAGGAGAGATGTCGTTAATAGGGCCTCGTCCTTTAATTATTGAATATCTACCTATCTATAACGACGAGCAAAAAAAGAGACACAATATAAGGCCCGGGATAACCGGGTGGGCGCAGGTAAATGGAAGAAACTCTATAACCTGGAAAAAAAAGTTTGAATATGATGTGTGGTATGTTGAGAACCTTAGTTTGCTCACAGACTTGAGAATAATTGGGATCACTCTCAAAAAGGTAATACAAAAAGAAGATGTTAATTTGTCAAATGAGTTAACATCAGAATATTTTAACGGTAATAATTAGTTTTATTGTAGATAAAATAAATGGGTAAGAATTTAGAAGTTATAGCCTTAACAAAAAAAATGTTAAGGGATGCGATAGATCAAAACACGTATTGGAAAAAGGATGCTCGCGCTCCTATGCCAAAAAGTAAAGCTATTTGGTTAGTATCCAATACAAGAATAGAAGAGGAAGATTACTGTGGCGTAATTGGGTATGAAGATACCGAGATGATTTCCTTTATTTATATGTTTCCCGATCTTGCAAGTACTCCCAATGACAAACCAAAAAAAGTATATTGGATGATATCCTGGTGGGTGTCACCGAAGTATAAAGATACAGTTCTGGGAACCTATATCTATAATGAAGCGGTTAATCTTACCGGTAAGCAAATACTAATAAAATCATATGCCGAAAACGTCACTGCATTTTATGAAAAACAACCTTTTACAGTTGTTGCTTCAAGACTTAGGCATACGATATTTTTTAGTTTGGATGCTTCTATGCTTATAGGGCGTTTCCGGTTCTTAAAGTCATTCAAGTTCTTTTTGAATATTTTTGATAATTTATCATATAGGTTTCTTAGAGGTATAAATAAATCAAAATTGAAGAATCGTGTAAAGGGTTTATCTTACGATTATATTAATCAAATTGATGACGAGACCTGGAGCTTTATAGAACCACTGTGTAAAAATGATTTGATTTATAAAACAAAAGAATATATAAACTGGCAACTTAGTAACATTCAATATACACAGGCACCGTTGCTTTGGAAACATCCTTACAGATATCTACAGACTGGAATAAGTGATAATATTCATCTGCATAACTTGAAAATAATGAAAGGTGAAGAAACAATTGGTTTTCTCTCGTATGTGATAAACTATAATGAATTTAATATCAAATATTTTTTGGTAAAAGATGAGCAAAATTATGATACATGCGTGGATGCTTTAATTGAAAATCTTATTCAGACCAAAAGAACATTTATTTTTACAGATGATAGCCGATTATCTGATACAATTTCAAAACGATACAAAACAATCTTTAGGCATAAGGTAACCAAGAAAGGGTTGGCGCATGATGAAACTAATCTGGATCTTGAAAATATCAATTTGCTGAATAGAGATGGGCACTTTTATTAACCAAATTGTTAATTGACCAATAATAAATAACCAATGGAATTTGTAAAAAGATTACAAAAATCGATCGAAAAGCATGCTGATAACAATGTACTTTGTATTGGTAATACTTTTTTTACATATCAAGATTTTGCTCAAGAAATATCTAAGATAAGATCAGAAGTATCAAAGAAAATACCCGAATCTGAAAAATTAATTGGGTTGGTAACCAATGATGATCTTCAAACATACGCCAGCATAGTCGCTCTTTGGTTCGAAGGGAAAGCGTATGTTCCTGTAAATCCAGCTACACCTATAGAACGAAATACAAAAGTTTTTGAGTTAACAGACACAAAATATGTACTTGATTCTTCAGATTCGACAGTATATAAAGATTTCGAGGTCATTGCGTCCAAAACAATTTCTGAAACTGAAGTTAATCTAAAACCCAAAGAAGTAAAGGGAGACCAATTAGCCTATATACTATTTACATCTGGGACCACAGGGCTTCCCAAAGGTGTACCCATTACTTTTGATAATGTAAATGCTTTGGTAGGTGCAATTGACGCCGAACCAGAATTTAATCTGGTCCCTACAGATCGATGTTTACAGATGTTTGAACTCACTTTTGACTTTTCGGTAGTAACCTATTTGTTTCCGCTTTTGGCAGGATCCTGTATCTATACGATCCCAAAAGGAGCAATAAAGTATTTTTATATTTTTAAATTAATCAAAGAGCAAAAACTTACGGTTCTCACTATGGTACCTTCGATCATTAATTATCTGCGACCATATTTTGCAGAGATTAATGCTCCAGACGTGAGATATTGTAGTTTTGGAGGAGGAGCTTTGCATAATGATATAGCAAAAGAATGGAGTGATTGTCTTCCGAATTGTAAAATATTTAATTACTACGGACCAACAGAATTTACAGTATATAGTGGGTTTTACCCATATCATAAAGAAACAGATACCAAAAATCATAATGGTGTTATTGCGATTGGTACACCACAAAAAGACACACAATACCTTGTCGTAAATGAACAGAATGAAGAAGTATCTTTAAATACAACAGGAGAATTGTGTTTGGCGGGCCCTCAAATTACTCCAGGATATTGGAAAAATGAAGAACGAAATTTACAGAGCTTCTTTGTAAGAAATGAAAACGGAAAAGAAATTAGGTATTATAAAACAGGAGACCTTTGTTTTAAAGATGAAGACGGGGACTTTTTGTATGCCGGACGCGCAGATTTTCAGGTAAAAATTCGAGGATACAGAGTCGAATTGGCAGAAATTGAATTTCATGCTAAAGCCAAATCAAAGAAAAAAGTGAATATGGTTGCCATAGACATTACAAATAATCTTGGTAATGCTGAATTAGGTCTGGCTATAGAATCGGAGGATTTTGATACCGAAGATATTTTTACTCATATGAAATCTAAAATGCCAAATTACATGATTCCGATGCATGTGCGGTTTATTAAGGAGTTTCCTCACAGTATTAACGGAAAAATTGACAGAAAAAAATTAAGAACATATTTCGATATAAATAAATAATTGATAATGAACAAAGAAGAAATTGTATCCAAAGTAAAAGAAGCTTTTGTAAAGGTGCTAGAACATGATAATTTTGAGCTTAAAGATGAGACCACAGCCAACGATGTTGATGGTTGGGAATCTATTACTCATATGATGCTTATTACCGAAGTTGAGAAAACTTTTAATATCAAATTCAAGCTTATGGATTTAATGAATATGAATAATGTTGGAGACTTGATTAAAACCATAGAGTCTGAACTATAATTACACAGATTTACTAAACCAAACAATTCAGGATTACTATGTATAATCCATATATAAAACGAGTATTTGATTTTTTCTTATCCTTTTTTGGGATATTAGTGCTATTACCAATCATTGTAGTACTCGTTTTAATGTTGATAATCGTTAACCGAGGAAAACCATTTTTCTTACAGAATAGACCGGGAAAAAATGGTAAATTATTCAAGATAATCAAGTTTAAAACTATGGCCGATCTTAAGTCCAAAGACGATGATGTTCATAGTGTTTCCCGAATAACCAAAGCAGGAGCCTTTATTAGAAAGTACTCCTTAGACGAGATTTTACAGCTTATTAATGTTTTAAAAGGGGATATGAGTTTGATTGGCCCAAGGCCTCTATTGGTAGAATACTTACCTTTGTATAACGAAACACAGAAAAAAAGACATAATGTGAGGCCAGGAATAACGGGATGGGCTCAAATTAAAGGTAGAAATACAATCTCCTGGGAAAAGAAATTCGAATACGATGTATGGTATGTAGAGAATCTTACTTTTCTTTTGGATATCAATATTTTGTTTTTAACTATCAAGAAAGTAATTAAAAAAGAGGGTGTTAATGTAGACCAAAACACAATAATGCCTGCCTGGAAAGGAAATAACTAACTAGAATTCACACAACCAACGAATCAACTTAAATATATCAAGAGAGGAAAATGAAAGTAACCAAGGAGCTTAAAAAAATTAGAATTTACGGAGCAGGAGGCCACTCTCAGGTCATACGCGAAGTACTGGAAAATAATGGATATGAAGTGACAGAAACGTTTGATGATAAACCTTCTGGACGACATTATGCCTCAAAGAATGTTACTTCTGGGGCAAGAGAAGATCTAAAAGCTTTTCCGCATGAAGGGCACCCAGTAATAATTGCAGTAGGTATTAATGCAGAAAGGGCAGAGATTGCAGGCTTTCTGAAGAGTGATTTTGAAAAAGCGATACATCAATCAGCAATTATCGCTCCTAGTGCTGCAATTGGAGAGGGAACAGTAGTTTTTGCCGGAGCAATAATTCAACCAAATACGACAATAGGAAAGCATGTAATTATCAATACAGCGGCAAGCATAGATCACGATAATGTAATAGGGGATTATGCTCATATTTCGCCAAAAGCGGCATTGTGTGGTCATGTTGAAGTTGGCGAAGGATCTCATGTTGGAGTAGGAGCCGTAGTAATACCAAAGGTAAAAATTGGTAAATGGTGTACGATAGGCGCAGGTACCGTAGTTCTTAAAGATGTACCAGATTATTCTACAGTTGTGGGAAACCCGGGAAAGATTATAAAAACAAGACTACCCGAAAACCAAATCAATAACACGAGTATGCCATCTCATATTGCATTTATAGGTTCTGGAATATCCTCGTCGTTCACTATTTTACATTTTCTTGATCGCATAGAAACAAATGATCTAAAAAAGAAAATTAAGCTCACGATAATTGATAAGTATCCAGAGTTTCATGCAGGAATACCTTATGGAAATAGATCTGGTTTTTCAGTACACCTCATCACATCACTAAAAAACTTTTTGCCAGAGCCAGAATTAGGAAAATTTATCAAATGGCTTAACAATAACAAGAATTGGTTATTACACGAATTTGAAAAAGATGGCGGAACGTTGGCGGCCAATTGGATTAGTACTCATCAGGATAAGATTGAAAATAACGATTGGGAAGATCTTTTTATCCCTAGACGTTTCTTTGGCTGGTATATCGACGAAAAAGTTAAAAGTAGATTAGAATCCTTGAAAATTAAAGGATTAATTGAAGTAGATTACCTAACAGGTGAAGTTGTAGATGTAGAAAAAAATGATGAAAAATATATAATCTCTTTAGAGAATAATGAAAAGGTGTCTTCTGAAAAAGTGATACTTTCAGTAGGGTCATTACCAGTTAATCATTTATGGAAAAATGAAAGCCTAATAGAAGAAGATAACCTACTTTTTGTTAATGATCCATACAAACCCGAGTTAAAAGAGGTACTGCATAAGATCGAGAACTTTGCGAGCAGGAATAAAGGTAAAAAACCTAATGTTCTGGTTGTTGGGGCAAATGCAAGTGGTCTCGAAATGTTGTATAAACTGAATGATCTTGAGGGAATAAAATCAAATGTCAACAAATTCACAGTTCTTTCGACTCAAGGTTTACTGCCAGATGCAGTGATTGATCGAGAGAAACGAAAAGAGTATACTCCTTTCAATTTACATGCCCTGGCAAATGAAAATTTATTAACGGCAAAAACTATAGCAGAAGCTACATTTAAGGATCTGGACTATGCAGATGAAATAAGCCTGGGAGCAGCCTCTACGGTAGAAATTATATCCAAGGCCTTTGGTGCATTATTAGGAAGACTTGATAAGGACGAATTGAAAAAATTTGCATGTTTGTATGGAAATGAAATAGGGCGTCGACAAAGATGTGCTGGTTTTCATTACTCCAAGACTATAGATGAATTAAGAAATGAAGGTCGTTTTGACCATATTGCCGGTCGATTTAGTGATATTAAGAAAAATAACAATGGTGAATATTTGCTTGAGTATTTGGAAACCAAATCTGGAGAAAATAAAATATTCGAAGAACCGGTAAATATTGTAATAAATTGCATCGGTAGCACCAATTTGTCCAAAGATAACATTCCAGAACTGTTAAAAAATTTAATGTACAAAGGGTATTGTAAACCGAATGAGTCAAAAATTGGATTTGAGGTAAACGAATCCCTGGAATCCTTTGAAAACCTTCATATTGTTGGACCTTTGCTTGCTGGGAATATTTTTGAAGGAAAAGCGGTATGGCATTTAGAACATTGCGGTAGAATTATTTGGTTGTCAAATGTTTTATCAGAAAAAATAAATAATTACTTTTTAAAGAAAAGTGAATTAGAAGAAAAACCCCTAAACTAACTTTAGTCTCTATCCTAATAAATCGTATAAACAATTGAAGCAAAACTACAGACTACTTATTAAAGATCTTGATGATAGTTCGAATGTATTGGAATACAAAGCACTTCTTCAAAAAGAATGGGATAATAATGTGTATTATTCTATTGAACATTTACAGTATTTTGGTAAAGAATCAGATACCCTGAAGTATTTTTTATTAGAAAAATCTGATTCGCCAATAATCCTGATGCCTTTTGTATTTAGGTCTATAAACATAGCAGGGAAAAATTACCCGTATTATGATGTGATAAGTCCCTATGGCTATAGTGGGCCGCTATTTAACGATACTATAGAGGCAAAGGACCTAGCATATTTCTGGGAATCTGTAGACCAATGGTATAAAGAAAATAATGTTATTACAGAGTTTATACGCTTTAGTCTAAATGAAAATTTTGGAGAATATTCTGGTGACCTTATCAAATCACTTTCAAATGTAAGAGGGCAGCTTTTTCAAAATTTTGATGATCAATGGACAGCTTTTTTACCAAAAGTCAGAAACAACTTCAGAAAAGCAACTAATTATAATCTTGAGTTTAAGATCTTTCATAATGAAGAGCTAACAAAGGAAGTTGTTACGATTTTTAATGATATCTATGTAGAAACGATGAGGCGAAATAAGGCCGATAGCATCTACTTTTTTTCAGATTCATATTTTGAAAATTTGATATTTTCTAATATTAACAACTTTTCTATAGCAGTTGCATATTTTGATAACATTCCGATTTCTGTAGAGCTGATTATTAACTATAAGAGTACAATTTTTGCATTTCTGGGAGGTACCAATGCCGAGTATTTCAGTCATAGACCCAATGATTTCTTACGAGTAAAAATAATAGAATGGGCCATTGACCAAGGCAAACAGTATTACGTTCTTGGTGGAGGGATGAAAGATGGAGATGGATTGTATAAAAGCAAAAAATCTCTTTTCCCTAAAGATGAGGATGTTGTTTTTTGCACTGGTAGAAAAATTGTGGACCAAAAAGTATATGATGAACTATGCTTGTTGTCTAATAATGATTATGCTGGTATAGAAAAAGAGGAGCTTAAAAACTATTTTTTTCCATTTTATAGACTTACTAAATAATGAAAAAGGAAAATATCGATTATTTTTTCGAGGTGTATGAACGAGGAATAGTTCCTAAACTGTTTTCTAAAGTGTTTTTCTTTGATAATAAAAAGGCATTTACAAACCCTGATTATAGTGAGGGTCAGGTAAAAGAGTCCAATAAAATGTATTCGATTTTTTTTATTCCTGATTATCTAAAACCATCTTTTGATAAAACTTTTTTTTCTTCAAAAAGAATACATCAATTTTTTAAAGGGTATGCTATATTTCTTGAAGGTTTTGCAAGTGCAGATGCATATGTAAAAAACCGATTTAGGAGTAATGCCAAAGGTATACGACGAAGGATTAAAAGATTAGAATCTTGTTTTACTATTTCTTACAAGACTTTTTATGGGGATATAGAAAAAGAAGAATATGATTTTTTGATGGAGCGTTTGCAAAAAATGTTGGTAAGAAGATTTGAACAACGTAATGATACAAGTCAAAGTCTTACACAATGGGATCGGTATCAAAAAATGTATTTCTCCTTAATCAATGAGAAAAAAGCATCACTATTTGTAGTTTATAGTAATGACCAACCCATAGTAGTTTCACTGAATCATCATTTTCAAGGAAAACTGTTTAGCGCTATTTCTTCTTATGATATAGATTATGGGAAATTTAGTTTGGGTAGTGTAGAGATATTTAAGAAGCTAGATTGGTGTATAGCCAATAATCACGATTCCTATGAAATGGGAATGGGGGATTTGAGTTACAAACGTGAGTGGTGCAATCATATTTACCATTTTGAACACCAAATTATTTACCCAAAAAAATCGTTTTTGGCTTCAATTAAAGCGAATATTGAATATTTAAAAGTTAGTTTGAAAGAGTTTGTGTTTAAAATAGCCTATGTTCGTTATAAGAAATTCAAAGCGAGTCGCAAAAAGGATAATAATTTTGAGATATCCTATACAACATCACCTCTAGAAGAGGTGACAAAAGATTTTGAATATTCACTGGTAGATTATACAGATGAAGAGTATTCATTTTTACGAAAACCTACTTTTGATTTTTTGTATTCTGCAATAGAACACGTTACAAAGGTCAAAGTGTTTGAAGTGTCTAAAACAGAAAAGAGATATTTGATCGTTGGTGAATCTAAAATGCAGAAAATTACTTTTTGACCGTCCTAATACACTATACGTAAAGGCATTATTTTACAATTTTTGTTGGCCTTTTGTTATTTAGGTACGCTACAATTATATTGGCAATGAGTTCTCTACCGTGATTGTTCCAATGTCTGTCATAAATAAGAGTTGTAGATCGTGTCGTGGCTTCAAAAGATGTGGCGAAATCAATATAGTTAAAGTTATTTTCTTTAAGATATGATAAGAAAACGGGGGGTGTTACTCTTGAATCCAAAAGTAATGCATAACGCCCTTTGTCGAAACCGTATTTTGAAATCAAACTCTCAAAATTTGCTAAATATTGTTTTTCCTTTTCTTTTTTAATTTTTGCAATTTCATCATCCTTCAAAGGTTTTGTCTTTTGTTTGGATTTTAAAGCAGAAGTTAACCGGTATATAAGTTTTTGAGGAGGATCCAGAATCCCAATACTTTTGCAATATACCAATAGTTTACTCTTTTTTAACAATCTATTCATTGGGGATTCAAGCGCCAACCTGCCATAAACTACATTGTATTCTCCCCGTGTTAAATCATTAGAAAATTTGATCCCTAGTATTATATGATCGATTAATTCAAATTGATCTTTATATGAATGTACCAAATGCATTTGATCAGCAAAGTCATAACCAGCATATCCGTATTCATAAACCTCGACGGCAGGTATTTTTTTTTCAATTTTTTTCCCAATTGAATTGTAGTAATCCTGATGAAACCCTTCAATAAAAGAATCGCCAACCAATGCAATTTCAATCTTCTCCTTTGTTGGTGTGAACTCCCTATAAGAGTTATACCCAGAATTATTTATGCGATATTCAGAAAAGTTTTGTCTTCGATTACCAGTAACCGAAAATCCATTTTGATTAGGTACCCATTTCTCTACTTTATGCTCATCAACAAATCTTGTAGGGGTATCCTTTCCTAAGTGAAAAAGGCGCACTAATACTTCTAGAAGTATTAATATAAGAAAAACATAAATGGCGCTTTTTATAATTAGTTTTTTCATTCTTACAATTTAGAATTGGAAATAAATAAATGACCTATCAATATTATCGTCAAAAAACAAGACCATTCCCAGAATTACCAAAGTGTATAGTGCGAATCGTACAAAACGAGACTTAAACTTGAAAGGTGCGCGTTCATCTCTTCTGATGCTGAATTCATATAAGACAAAAATACCTAACAAGATAAAATAATCTATCATTCGGTATCCTAAGGGATGTTCATAGTTCTCATAGGTGAAATTTGAACATATCTGTTGTAAAAAACCAAAAGCATCTGTAATAGACTCGGACCTAAAAAACACTCTTGAAAACGTCACTAGTATAAAGGTAAACAGAATTTGAAATACTTCTTTTATGCTTGGAAGCCAAGTATTTTCAGCAACTACATTATTCATATAAATCCGGTTTCTTCCCATCAAAAAAACTGGAATATATAAAGCGGCGTGAATAGCACCCCAAATAATAAAGGTCCAATTGGCTCCATGCCAAAAACCGCTTACCAGAAATATGATAATTATGTTTCTAACTGATTTAAGTTTGCTTACACGACTTCCTCCCAAGGGAATATATACATAATGGCGAAACCATGTTGATAATGAAACATGCCAACGTTGCCAATATTCTGCCACATTCCTGGAAAAAGTTGGGAATTTAAAGTTAGACATTAACTCTATACCAAATAATTTGGCAGTTCCTATTGCTATATCAGAGTATCCACTAAAATCTCCATACACCTGAAAACTAAAAAGTGATACTCCAAGAATTAATGTTGAAGCCGGGTATTGACTATAGTTGGCAAAAATATCGTCTACTATGGGAGCTATAGAATCTGCAATGACAACTTTTTTAAATAATCCCCAAAGAATAAGTTTAAGACCTTCGGTACATTGTGTGTAATTAAAAGTCCTTTTTGTTGTTATCTGTGACAATAAGTTCGATGCCCGCTCAATAGGGCCTGCTACCAATTGTGGAAAAAAACTTACAAATGTGGCAAAAGATATGAAGTCTTTGGTGGGAGTAAGTCTCTTATAATATATATCTAATGAATAAGACATAGTCTGAAAAGTATAGAAAGATATTCCAACCGGTAAAATTATCTGAAGGGTCCATGTACTTGTTAACTCATATCCTAAAATAAAAATAAAATCAACCCAAGAATTAACAAAGAAATTATAATACTTAAAGAATCCCAGAAGACCAATGTTGAATACTACGCTTACCCATAGCCACATTTTTCTTTTTTTATCCTCACGGCTACTATGAATTGCTTGACCAACCCAAAAATCAACAATGGTACTCCCTAGAATTAAAAATAAAAACCTCCAGTCCCATAAACCATAAAAAAAATAGCTAGACAGAAGAAGAAAAGAATTCTGAATTTTAATTTTCCTGAAAAAAATAAACCAATATAAAACAAAAACAATTGGTAAAAAGATGAAAAAATCTAATGAATTAAATAGCATTCAAAATCAATTGGTTGTTAAAAAATATCGGGGAATTTTACAAATTAACTAGTTGCGTCAACTCTTTAATTTTTACAAAGACACAAATTTTATGTATTTAATTAGATTAATCAAAGAATTATTAAGATTATTTTAAACTCTTCTTAATGTTAAAGAAAAGTAAGTTGATGTAGTTTTGCATGAAAAGGGGAAAATACCCCCTTGAATTAGAGTTGTTGCACTCTCTTTTTTAAGGGAATTATGCAGTATCATTGTGTTGTCGTTGACAGATGGGGTATTTTATTTTTTTTTAATGTTTTCATTTGATTTTGAAGAGGATAGTTCTTTTTATGATTAAATTAAGAAATAGAAAACGAGGTTTAATCAGTATTACTAGTAAAAACCTGACACCAATATCATATTTTTCTTACGGGATTTACGTATTGTAAGTAAGTAATTGTAGTAAGTTGAACCGTTAAACGAAGTTTTTAAGTATTCTGTCTAAAAAATAAAATTTTAAGTTGATAATTGATCTAACTAAACTATTTTAGCAACGGAAAATAAAATTAAAAGTAATTTCAAATTAAGGAAGTTTCTACCCCCTTCTTCCAGCGTTTTTTTAGATTGTCATGAAAAAGATTTTGATTGTAAATCAATGTTGATTTATGGTCGAGGTAAGAATTATTGTTCATTTTAATGGGAGATTATGAATGTAATTGATTCAAAAAGGATATGGCTTTCTTCGCCGCATATGGGTGGAACAGAGCAGTATTTTGTAAAAGAGGCCTTTGAAACAAATTGGGTAGCACCGTTAGGACCTAACGTAGATGGATTCGAAAAGGATATTGAAACATATCTTAATAACGATATCCATACTGCGGCTTTAAGTTCGGGGACCGCATCGCTACATCTTGGTTTAAAGCTTCTAGGGGTAACTACTGGTGATGAAGTATTGTGTCAGAGTATGACATTTGCAGCTTCAGCAAACCCGATAGTGTATCTTGGCGCTACGCCAGTTTTTATAGATAGCGAAAAAGAGACCTGGAATATCTGTCCAGAACAACTCGAATTAGCAATTAAAGATAGAATTTCTAAAGGTAAAAAGCCAAAAGCAATTGTGGCTGTACATTTATATGGTATGCCATATAATGTTGAGGCCATACATGCTATAGCTGCAAAGTATAGAATACCTGTTTTGGAGGATAGTGCCGAGGCATTGGGGAGTTCCTATCATGGTGTTAAATGCGGTACTTTTGGCGATATTGCTATTCTTTCTTTTAACGGAAACAAAATAATAACTACTTCTGGTGGAGGCGCTTTAATTTCCAAAAATGCTAAGCATAAAGAAAAAGCAATCTTTTTGGCCACTCAGGCACGGGATAATGCTCCTCATTATGAACATTCAGAAATAGGCTACAATTATAGGATGAGTAACATCACTGCAGGAATCGGAAGAGGACAAATGCAAGTGCTGGATAATCATGTAGCCAAACGCAGAAGAAATTTTGAGTTCTATAAGAAACATCTTGGAGATTCTTCAGAAATAAACTTTTTGGAAGAACCTAAAGGATTTTATTCTAATAGATGGTTAAGTTGTATCGTGACAAGTTCTTACGAATTACGTGAGGGACTCAGACTTTCTTTAGCCGAAGAAAATATTGAATCAAGACCGTTATGGAAACCCATGCATCAACAGGCTGTGTTTGCAGATTGTAATGCGTACCTCAATGGAATTTCTGATGACTTATTTGATCGCGGCCTTTGCTTGCCAAGCGGGTCTAATCTTGAAGAAGATGATTTATATCGAATTGTATCAGTAATTAAAAATGTTTTGAGATGATTAAGCGCTTTTTAATAAATAACTCGCACAAGCACGCTTCACAATGGTTAGTCCTGGCTATAGATGTATTCATAACTATTTTTAATTTCTTTTTGGCATACGTTATTAGGTTCGGGATTACTTTAAATTTTGATACCACAAACCTATTCTATCAATTGCCAATTGTTGCTGGTTTGGCTACATTAAGTTTTTTGGTAATTGGTTCCTATAAAGGAGTTGTGAGGCATACAGGAATGAGAGATGCATACAATCTTTTTCTAGCCGTTACCGTTTTGATAGCACTTACTGGATTTTTGATGTTGTCAAGTAGATCATTAATGGCTCCAGAAATCTTAAATATTCCAGTGTCTATTATATGTATTCATTATATGCTCAATATTATTACGCTTACTACAAGTCGTTTAATATTCAAGTATTGTTATTATTACATCAAATCAAAAATTGGAGAAAACTCTAGAATATTGATTTATGGTGCCGGCGATTCTGGTTTAATAACACTTGCAGCTATAACAAATGACTCTCAAAGATCATTATCGGTTTTCGGTTTCATAGATGATAACCCCCAGAAAAAAGGAAAAACAATTAACGGAATAAAAGTATATTCTTCTAGCACGTTGACGCAAAGTTTTATCGTGAAGAATAACATAAAAGAAGTTGTTGTTTCGATTCCGCATATAAGTAAAAAGAGGTTGTCTGAGATTTCTGATAAATTGTTAAAACTTCCTGTTAAAGTAAAAATTATACCAGCCGTTAATGATTGGATTGATGGTAAACTTGAAGTTTCGCAAATAAAAGAAATTCAAATTGAAGATTTATTGGAAAGAGCACCAATAAATATGGAAAACCAAAATATTAAAAAAGAGCTTAACAATAAAATAATCCTAATTACTGGTGCAGCAGGATCTATAGGAAGCGAGATCGTAAGACAAGCGTCTTATTATTCGTATAAAAATTTAGTTTTGGTGGATCAGGCAGAATCAGCATTATATGATTTACAGCAAGAATTGTTGAGTAAAGGCGTTACCAATTTTGTACCTATCGTAGCAGATATTAGGGATCATCAAAGAATGGAAACCATTTTTGAGAAGTACAGACCTAATATGGTTTTCCATGCCGCTGCCTATAAACATGTTCCTTTAATGGAATCCAATCCTTGTGAGGCAATAAAGATTAATGTTTTGGGAACGAGAAAACTAGCAGATTTATCTTCAGAGTTTGGAGTTGATAAGTTTGTATTTGTATCGACAGATAAGGCCGTAAACCCTACAAATGTTATGGGCGCTACAAAAAGGGTTGCAGAAATGTATATCAAATGTCTTCATAAGACAAGTAAAACCAAGTTTATTACTACTAGATTTGGAAACGTTTTGGGATCTAATGGTTCTGTGATTCCATTATTTAAGAAACAAATTCAAAAAGGAGGACCATTGACGGTTACACATAAAGACGTTACCCGTTTCTTTATGACCATCCCAGAAGCTTCACAATTGGTTATCGAGGCAGGAACAATGGGTAATGGTGGCGAGATCTTTATTTTTGATATGGGCGAATCTGTTAAGATTTTTGATCTAGCCAAGAAGATGATTCGATTATCAGGGCTCAATTATCCTAATGATATAGATATTAAAATAACAGGTTTAAGACCTGGTGAAAAATTGTACGAGGAATTATTGGCCGATACAGAAAATACACTGCCAACATATCATAAGAAAATTATGATTAGCAAATTTGATGATAATGATTGTGCAGGCGTAAAAGATAAAATAGATGATTTATGCATCATGAATTTACTAAACCATGATCACCAAATAGTGGGGAAACTTAAAGAAATTGTACCGGAATACATTTCAAATAATTCTACCTTCGAAAGTATTGATAAGATCAATACAAACACTATTGAAAAAAAATCAAAGGTTTTAGTCTAATTGCTTAAGGCAAAAATTGTGTTGCTAAATTAAATAAAGTTATATTTTTGTGACTCAAATCGATGACTTACTTATTAAAGTACTAACATATGCAGGGTAGATTTTTGTTTTTGATCTTATTGTTACTATCAATAATTTCATGTAAGACACCAACCGATATAGTTTATTTTCAAAATGCTTCGGACTTAGAAAAAATTAATTCGAGTAATTCCTTTACTCCGGTTTTTAAAGTAGATGATGTCGTAAGCATATTAGTTTCTGCTTCCGATATGGATGCTGCTCGACCATTTAATCTTCAAGGAGCGTCTATTTCATTAGGAGAGAATGGAGGAGGAGAAACTTCTTCGGGAGCGACAGAACCTACATATTTGATCGATGAAGATGGTAATATTGAGTTCCCCGTATTGGGCAAACTTAAGCTTGCTGGTCTTACCAGGGTGCAAGTTAAAGAAATAATCAAAGAAAAATTGAAGGTATATATTAATGACCCTATCGTAAATGTACGACTTAAAAACTTTAAAATAACTGTGATAGGCGAGGTAGGTGCACCAGGATCTTATACAATTCCTAACGAAAGAGTTACTGTAATCGAAGCATTAGGAATGGCAAGTGATTTGTCAATTATGGGTAAAAGAACAAATGTAATGGTGATACGCGAAAATGATGGTGTAAATACATATCATAGGTTAGACCTTACTTCGAAAGATATTTTTAATTCTCCAGTATATTATTTGGCTCAAAATGACGTCCTTTATGTTGAGCCAAACGAATCAAAAGTTAGAGAATCCAAAGCTAATAGAAATGTTTTAGGAGTTGTTTTGGGTATAATTGGAGTTGCCTTATCGGCTGTAGCATTTATTGTAGGATTATAAGATATGAACAATTCTAACAACAACACTGCCGCTAATAATAGCACTATAGAGACTTCGTCCAATTTTAGTTTTAATCTTAGAGAACTAATTGTCCGATATCTTAAGAAATGGTACTGGTTTGTCTTGAGTATTCTACTGTTTTTGGGACTGGCGTACCTTAAAATACGATATACGATTCCACAGTATAATGTTTCTTCGACAATAATGATTTCGCAGGACGAAAACATTAGCGAGTCAGAACTTGCTGCCTTTAAGGATTTAGGATTATTGGACAATTCTCAAAGTAAAATTGAAAATGAAATTCAAATATTAAAATCCAGAACTTTAATTACCAATGTGGTTAAAGATCTTAAACTTAATGTTCGTTATTTTTCAGAAGGAAGAATTTTGGAAATCGAGAATTATCCTAAGTCTTTAGTTGAAATTAATTTCTTATCGCACGATTCTATTGTACATACCAAAGCCGCTACATTTCATGTGCGAATAAATTCTAATACGTCATTTTCGTTTTTAAATAAAAAAGGAGAGAAGCTAAGTGATCATTCCTTCGGAAATACTGTTTCTAGTAGTGTAGGAGATATAGTGATCACACCAAGTATAGAAAATGTAGAATCCAATTCGGGAACGGTTATCAAAATTCAAATCTCACCGGTCAAATTTGTTGCAGAGGGATATCGTAATCGATTAGCAATTTACCCTGTTGGCAGCTCATCTCTTGTAGGGGTTTCTTTGAATGATCCTGTAAGAGAAAAAGCAAAGGATATCATCAACAATTTGGTAGACGAATATAACGAAGCTACTATTGAAAATAAGAAGCAGATTTCTGCCAGGACCGCTAACTTCATAAACGAAAGATTAGATTTGATCTCTGGTGATCTATCTGAGGTTGATGATGAAGCAGCAGGTTATAAATCCAGATTTGGATTGACCAATGATGTCGAAGCCCAAACGCAACGTGTTGCCGATATAGACTCTAGAAATGTACAGGAAATAGCGCAACTTAGCACTCAGCTTAGTTTGATAGAATCAATGCGAAGGTTTGTGCTAAGCCAAGAGGGAAGATATGATTTAATACCCGCCAATCTTGGTTTTAATGAGGCTACTATTACAAATACAGTGTCCAGATACAATGGACTAATACTTCAACGAAAGCGTTTATTAAAAACCTCAAGTGAGCAAAATCCGGTCGTGGTTAATATTGATCAACAAATTGATGGCCTTAGACAAGTTTTAATAGGAAGTTTAAATAGTCTTAAAGGGTCTATAGATATTAGATTGAAAAGCCTAAGAACCCAAGATCAGTATTTTAGTGGAAAGCTTTATAATGCACCAATTCGCCAGAAGGATTTAAGGGTTATAGAACGTGAGCAAACCATTAAAGAGCAATTATATCTTTATTTATTACAAAAGCGAGAAGAAGCTGAAATAACCAGTCATATTACCTTATCAAATGCAAGGGTGATTGATCGTGCTTCGACATTAAATTCGTACCCTGTTTCTCCTAATAAAAGGATTATTTATGCGGGAGCCCTATTTATAGGTTTTTTAATTCCGTTTATGATTATTTATCTTTCAGATCTACTTAATGTGAAGATAACATCTAGAGAAGATCTTGAAAAGGTACTTTCTATGCCAATAATTGGCGCTATACCAAAAGTGAAATCCAAAAGTAAGATCGTTATATCTCCTAATGATCGATCTGGAGTTGCTGAAGCTTTCAGGATCTTACGTACGAATTTAGATTTCTTAATGGCCGGAACGAGTAAGGATAGAGGTAGAGTTATTTTTGTAACCTCTACCATTTCAGGAGAGGGAAAAACCATGATATCCTCAAACTTGGCAAAAACATTGGCTATCACAGGAAAAAAGGTTGTTTATTTAGGAACGGATTTAAGAGACCCAAAATTCCATCAGTTTTTAGACTTACCCGAAGGAAAAGATACCAAAGGGCTTACGAATTTTATTATGAATAGTGACCTGTCTCCTAAAGATGTTATTTTTAGAGATAGCGGTGATAGTCCTCTCGATGTCGTTTCGTCTGGAGCAATCCCACCTAATCCTGCAGAATTATTAATGCATGAAAGGGTAGGTAAGATGTTCGAATATCTTAGAGAAAACTATGATTATATAGTTGTAGATACTTCTCCTGTTAGTCTAGTTGCTGACACGTTATTAATAGGACATTTTGCTGATTTATGTATTTACATTGTTCGAGAAAATTATTCGGATAAGAGAATCTTGCAAATGCCACAAAGTTTTTATACCGAAAAACGTCTTCCAAACATTGCAGTATTACTAAATGCAGCTGGAAATCAAGCTGGCTATAACTACGGCTATGGTTATGGTAACAAGAAAAATTAGGAAAAAATAGTATTGTTTTTCATAAGGGCCGTGATTCTTTCTGCGACTTTTTGGGGGAACCCTTCTTCCAAAATTCCCAAATGGTGATAGTTATGAATATCGGTACCCGTAAAATCAATGTAATTTTGATCAATTAATTTGTTGGCAATCGTTTTCACCTGATCTCCATAAAATCCCGAAACAGATAATAGGTTGAGTTGAAATAAAAAACCAGATTGCTTTAATTCATCATATTTCTTTAAATCATTTTGATGATAAAAAGTATACCTTTCTGGATGTGCTAGAATAGGAATATACCCGGCAACTTTAATTTCAAATAATATCTCACCTAGATTTAAAGGTGGGCTGAAGGTCGACATCTCAACAAGGATATAATTTTTATGTAATGGTAATATATCTCCTTTTTTTAAGCACTCATAGAACAAGTCATCCATCATATATTCTGCGCTAGCTTGTAGTTTGATTTTTGATATCCCCAAAGGAGGAAGTACAGTATGAAGCTTTTTTAAATTATTGGTAATTACCTCGGATGAGTTGGGCCAAATCTGTTGCATCACATGCGGAGTAGTAATCACTTTTTTTATCCCCAGTTTTTCAAACTGTTCCAGAATATATGCAGATTGATATATCGTTTTAACTCCGTCATCGATCCCAGGTATAAGATGCGAATGAATGTCAACATAATTATCGGGGATAATTTTTGACAGCGGTACTTTTTTTTTAGATAAAAACGACAATACGATTATAGTTTGGGGTTAAAAAAATGTGCCTATTGCAAAGAACTCGATGTATTCTTAATAGATCTGACTGTAAAAGTAAAGATATTTGGACATAAAAAAAACTGTTTAAGAACCTTGGTTCTTAAACAGCTTAATATGTTAAATGATATTTAGACTATTGACGTTTTGAAATGTCTCCTGATCCAGATACTTTTTTGTCTTCCATTTCAGGGTTCCCTTTATACTCAATATCTCCAGACCCTGTAATTCGGGCTTTGATAGAAGTATTGGCGGTAACTTGTATGTCTCCAGATCCAGTTACAGAAGCTGTAACATCTTTGGCATTAAGGTCATAGGCAGAAAGATCACCCGATCCTGTCACTTTGCATTCAAAAGTACCCGAAGAACCACTTAACACCAAATCTCCACTTCCGGTAACATAACCTTCAGTATTCTGTGCATCAACTTTTAGTTTTACATCACCAGAACCCGAAATACCGGTTTTAAAGTTGGTTGCCTTAATTACATCTTTGCTGTAAACATCTCCGGATCCTGCTAAAGTCACTTTACTTAAGTCTTCAAAAGGTACGGTTACCAATAACTTTTTACCTCTAGAAGGTTTAAGATAGTATTCTTTTTCAACATATACCTTTAAAACATCTCCATCAACCTCGGTACGGATGTGTTCTATAAGATTACTTTCTCCTTCGATAACAATTTTCCCTTCAGAACCTGAAACCAGGGCTACATCAAGATTACCTTTAACCTTTACCTGATCATAATCAGAAGTACTTCTGTTTTTGGTAACTACATTACCATTACCATTAATTTTCTTACTTCCCCACCATTGTGCGTTTACCGAAGTAATAGTACAAAGTGCTATGCTTAAAATTATTGTTGCTGTTCTCATTTGATTGAATTCTTTTGTTTATTATTTGTGTGATTTAATTTTTTCTTAGTTTAATTCCTCCATAACTAGAAGTAATGTTAATGGTGTTACCGCTATTTCTGGTTCCATTGTACCCTTCATATTCTTTTTTGGAGTCTTTTACATACTTTTTCTGAACGGAAATACCATCATCTAATTTAATACCGCCATACGAGGTTTTAATGTAAAAGTCAAAAGTACATCCATCTTCATATCCAATATCGACTCGGGTATAATCGGTATCGATAGCTACTTCATTAAAAGAAGATTGTAATGCATAAATCTCAAGCGATCCATAATCTGATTCTATATTAAGTTCTTTGGAAACTGTTCCTATTTTTGTGTTCACATAGTCTGAAGAACCAATGATTTTTCCTCCTTTTTCAACTTTTAAGCCGCCATAATCGCAGTTGTAACTTAAATCACCAATTGACTTGAATTTGGATTGTGTATAATCTGCATTAAGCTCTATTCTATCTCCATTGCCAACTTCAAAATCAGAGTAGTCTGCATTTATCTTTCCAGATTTCATATACTGAATGCTACTATTATTAGTGTAGTCTATATTGATATAATTATCATCTGCCAATAATTCGCCTAATATAATTTGTCCATAGTCACAGTTAATTTTTGCATTCCCTTCAATTTTGTCGAGATTTATGTTTCCATAGTCATTATTAAGATCGATACTATTGGTTACCGGAACTTTAACAGTGTAGTTAATTTTCATGCTTAGGTTGTTGTTCCATCCACTGGACCATTTGCTCCACCAAGAATCATTATTTTTATTAAAAACGGTTTTAGCACTCACCATTTGCGAAGACGCATCGAATTCAACATCTATAGATTCAAGTTTCTTAATTACTTTTTCTTCATTATTACCGCTTACTTTAATGTTGATTTCCATCACTATTCGGTTTTCATTCCAGGAGGTAATATCGAGGTTACCATAATCATTGCTAATTTTTAATAACGCATCTCTATTTACAGTAAACTCCTTTTTCAGTGTTTTTTCCTTGTTATATTTTCCTTTTAATTCACCATTATTAGCAAAAATTAGAGTGGGGACCAATAATAAGAGAATAATATTATAGTATAGAGTTTTCATTTTTTGTTAATTTAAATTCATTAATGTTGTTCATTTTTTGAAGCACTTCTTCTAATAGACTTGCACGGTTTTGAAAGTTTTTTATCATAGCACTGATAACGCGCTTATCATTTCCACTTAGAACAAGATCTTTTTTTAATTCTTCGTAATCAGATTCGAGTTTTTCTAATTGAGTCATAGCATCCGCCACTAATTCATTGGTTTCAACAGAGGAAATTTTATTAATTTCTTCCAATTGTACCTGGATGGCAGAAGAGAAAAAGCTTTGTGTCTCTTCCATTTGGGGAGAAACGCTGGCCAAATCGGCTTCCTCAATAGAGCTAGACATCATACTTACCGCTGCAATACCAATTAAAATTGCAATAGAGGCGGCAATCGATAATGGTTTGATCCAGTTGCGTTTTTTAGTTTGTAATTGTACAACTTTGTTTTGTTGCTGCAATTTTTCTAAAAATCTCATTTGATGACCACCAGAAGGTTCATGTATGTCTAGTTGATTTTGCATACGTTCAAATAGTTTTTCTATATTATCCTCATTACTCATGCGAATTGTAATTTTTTTCGTAAGCTTTCTTTTGCGCGCGAAACCAGCGTACGACAATTAGAATATGATATGTTCATAATTTGACAGATTTCTTCATAATCATAACCTTCAATTAGGTGTAGTGATAATGCAGTGCTATAACTGTCTTTTAGTTGATTTAGTGTACTTACAATGGTGTTAGCCTTAACAGAATTTAATTCGTCCTCGATAATTCCGTGGGAGTCTTCTGCAAGGGAATATTCTACCGTTTCTAGAGTTACTTCTCTATAAGAATCCTTCTTCCTTGCTACGGTTAAACTCGAATTGATTACAATCTTTTTTAACCAGGCTCCAAACATATTGTTGTCCTCTAGCATTGATAATTTTGTAAAAGCTGTTAAAAAAGCCTCTTGCATGATGTCTTCGGCTTCGGCAGTATTTTTTATAATTCTCAATGCTGTATTATACATTGCTTTATAGTAACGATTATAAATCTCGAGTTGCGCATTTTGATCTTGCTCGCGACACTTCGCTATTAGTTGCTCTGTATTTAGTTGGGTCAGTGACAAAAAATTCTGTTTACTTTTACATAAAGATATGCATAGATCTGTTTTGTTACAGTTTTTTAAATTTTTTTTGAAAGTTTATGGCATAAGAATTGAAATATACATATAGAAAATACTTTCAAGTTCTTATTTTATAAGGATTTGTAGTGTTTTTGATCAATTTGAATTAATTTTAAAAAAGAAATGTTGTTTTGTTCTTGTGACAAAATGACTATGATATATAATTATGGCGAAAACCAAATTTACAACACTTGACAGTTTGTCATTTCAAGGGATTGATGAGGATGCAGAGTTAATACCGTTATTAACACCCGAAGATGAAGAAGAAATAGACAAAGAAGAATTGCCTTCTCTGTTGCCTATACTGCCATTACGCAATACAGTATTATTTCCTGGAGTGGTAATCCCGATTACCGCAGGAAGAGATAAATCAATAAAGCTTCTTAATGAGGCCAACAATGGAAATAAAACTATTGGTGTAGTTTCTCAAAAAGAAGAAGAGGTCGAAAACCCTTCTACAAAGGATATAAATAAGGTAGGAGTTGTAGCACGTATCCTTCGCGTACTAAAAATGCCTGATGGAAATACTACAGTAATCTTACAAGGAAAGAAGCGTTTTGAAATACAAGAAATTGTAGAAGAAGAGCCTTACCTTAAAGCCAAAGTGAAAGATGTTGCCGAGGCTAGACCAGCAAAAGAAAATAAAGAGTTTGGAGCAATAATAGATTCTATTAAAGATCTGGCGTTAGAAATAATAAAGGAGAGTCCAACCATTCCTTCAGAAGCTTCATTTGCTATCAAAAATATAGAAAGTAACTCTTTTTTGATCAATTTTGTTTCTTCCAATCTTAATTTACCTGTAGAAGAAAAACAAAAACTTCTGGAAATAAATGATCTGCAAGAAAGAGCCTTGGCAACTCTGAAATTTATGAATGAAGAGTTTCAGAAACTAGAGCTTAAAAATGATATACAAAGCAAGGTTCAGCATGATATGAGCCAGCAACAGCGTGAGTATTTCTTACATCAACAAATGAAAACGATCCAAGAAGAACTTGGAGGAGTTTCTCATGAAGATGAAATTGAGGAAATGCGCATGCGCAGTAAAGAAAAGAAGTGGGACGAAAAGGTAAAGAAGCATTTTGACAAGGAACTTTCCAAAATGCAGCGTATGAATCCGCAGGTTGCAGAATATTCGATACAGCGTAACTACCTGGATCTCTTCCTGGATCTACCATGGAACGAATATAGCACTGATAAATTCGATTTGAAACGTGCCAAAAAGATTCTTGATCGAGATCACTACGGCTTGGATGAAGTAAAACGTCGCATTATTGAATATTTGGCGGTTTTAAAACTTCGTAATGATATGAAATCTCCCATACTATGCTTATATGGACCTCCTGGAGTGGGAAAAACTTCGTTAGGAAAGTCTGTTGCCGAAGCACTAGGTAGGGAATATGTAAGGATTTCTCTTGGAGGATTACGCGATGAAGCCGAGATAAGAGGCCATAGAAAAACATACATAGGAGCAATGCCCGGTAGAATTATTCAAAGCCTTAAAAAAGCTGGTACTAGCAATCCAGTATTTGTTCTTGATGAGATTGATAAATTATCTGTTGGAAATCAAGGTGATCCTTCCTCTGCTTTATTAGAAGTTCTTGATCCAGAACAAAATTCCGAGTTTCATGATAACTTCCTGGAAATGGGATTTGACCTTTCCAAAGTTATGTTTATTGCTACATCAAATAGCCTGGGAACTATACAACCTGCTCTTAGAGATCGTATGGAAATTATAAACGTTACCGGATATACGATAGAAGAGAAGGTCGAGATTGCCAAACAGCATTTGTTGCCTAAGCAATTAGAAGAACATGGTCTGGATAAATCGCACCTTAAAATAGGTAAAGCCCAATTAGAAAAAATTGTAGAAGGATATACCCGAGAATCTGGAGTACGTGGATTAGAAAAACAAATTGCAAAGATGGTTCGCTTTGCTGCCAAGAATATCGCAATGGAAGAAGCGTATAACGTCAAAATTACCAATGAAGACATTATTGAAGTTCTTGGCGCGCCCAAGTTAGAACGGGACAAATACGAAAACAATGATGTCGCCGGAGTAGTAACTGGATTGGCTTGGACAAGCGTGGGTGGTGATATATTGTTCATTGAATCTATTCTTTCAAAAGGAAAAGGGAATCTTAGCATAACCGGAAACCTTGGTAAAGTAATGAAAGAATCGGCCACCATTGCCATGGAATATATTAAAGCAAATGCTGGCGAGTTGGGGATTAACCCAGATATATTCGATAAATATAATGTACATATTCATGTACCAGAAGGAGCTACTCCAAAAGATGGACCCAGTGCAGGTATTACAATGCTCACCTCTTTAGTTTCTTTATTTACGCAACGCAAAGTAAAAAAGAGCTTGGCCATGACCGGCGAGATTACATTGCGTGGCAAAGTGTTACCGGTTGGCGGCATTAAAGAAAAAATTCTGGCAGCAAAAAGGGCACACATTAAAGAGATATTGCTTTGTGAAGATAATAAGAGAGATATTGAAGAGATTAAACAAGAATATCTTAAAGGACTTACTTTCCATTATGTGAAAGATATGGGAGATGTTTTAAAATTGGCCATCACAAATACAAAGGTGAAGAATGCTAAGAAACTATAGTCTTACATAGAAATAATAATAAAAAGGCAGAACTATTTAGTTCTGCCTCTTTTATTTAGAATACTTTTTTTATCTCCTGTTTTGCACCAAAACACTGTTATAATGATCCAGATTCTTTAAAACAATATCACTTCCTTTTACAACGGTTTCTAGTGGACGTTCTCCTAAATGTATAGGAAGTTCGGTAGCTCTAGAGAATCTTTGATCCAATCCACGCAACATAGATCCACCACCAGTTAGATATATTCCAGTATTGTATATATCTGCCGAAATCTCTGGGGGAATTTCTGAAAGTGTTTCCATGATCGAATTTTCTATCTGATTGATAGATTTATCCAGGCTTTTGGCAACTTCTTTATAGCTTACATCAATTTGTTTTGGTTTTCCCGTTAAAAGGTCCCTTCCTTCAACTTCCATCTTTTCTGGTGGAGATTCTAAATGATCTATCGCAGAACCTACTTGAATTTTAATCTTCTCGGCCATGGATTCTCCAATATGTAAATTATGAGATTCTCGAACATATTGTTTAATATCCTCATTAAAAACATTACCCGCAATCTTAACCGATTGACCACTAATAATTCTACCTAAAGAAATTACAGCAATTTCTGTAGTACCTCCGCCTATGTCTACAACCATGTTTCCTTTGGGTTCTAATACATCTATTCCTCCGCCAATTGCTGCCGCTATAGGTTCATGGATTAAGAATACATTTTTTGCATTAAGCCGTTTTGCAGATTCTTTAACGGCACGCATTTCGACTTCAGTGCTTCCACAAGGAATAGAAATCATCATATTATATGATGAACTAAATACGGATGCATTTATAGAGGATAATTTTTTTATAAATGTCTTCAGCATCTTTTCGGTAGCATCAAAATTCGATATTACACCATTGTTAAATGGGTAAATGGTCTTTATGTTCTTATTTATTTTTCCTCGCATCATTCCCGCTTCTTTACCAACGGCAATAATTTTCCCCGTGATTTGATTCATTGTTATGATAGAGGGATTATCTACAGCTATTTTTCCTTTATAAGTAATTAGCGTGTTTGAGGTGCCAAGATCTATTGCAATTTTCTCATTCAAAAAATCAAAAAAGCCCATGATTTGTGTTTACTTTAGGTTAATATGTGTTGATTTAAGGTGTAATAGAGTAACTTTCAATTCATGCAATAGGGTTTAAAGGTAAATAACTCCGATAAACTGCGTTTATTGTGTGAAGTTGTTAATTTTTACCTGTAAATAAGATGGAGTCTTGAGTACGGGTATTCCGTTTTATCGCATGTACTTTGTTTTTGCGATTGTACCAAAATAAACTTGATGTTTAAAAGAACTTTTTTATTCGAATAGATAGTTTATGAATTGTTTAGATTATTTTTGGGCCAAATCTAATGATAATCACAAGTTTTAAAATTTAGTAATTTGGAAGATAAGAAGATAATTATTGCAATCGATGGACATTCTTCTACAGGAAAAAGTACCGTGGCAAAACAATTGGCCAAAGCATTAGGCTATATTTATATAGATACAGGAGCAATGTATCGATCAATAGCTCTTTATGCAATGCGAAAAGGGTTTATTGGGGAGTCCAGGTTCGATCAGGAAAAACTAGAAAAAGATCTTCCAAAAATAAATATCAAGTTTGAGATTAATCCTAAAACCGGTATAGCTGAAGCTTTGCTTAATGAAGAAAATGTAGAGCGTGAAATACGCACACTTGAAGTCTCCAAACATGTTAGTAAAGTTGCTGCAGTATCGGCTGTGCGAAAGAAATTGGTAGAGCAACAAAATCAAATGGGCGAAAACAAAGGGATTGTGATGGACGGAAGAGATATTGGTACTGTTGTTTTTCCTAATGCCGAACTCAAGCTATTTATGACGGCTACAGCCAAAGATAGGGCAGAAAGAAGATACCTGGAACTTAAAGAAAGAGGAGAAGAGGTTACGTACGAAGATGTATTAAAAAATGTTGTTAACAGAGATCATATTGATAGTACCCGAAAAGATTCCCCTCTTCGAAAAGCTAGTGATGCCGTTAAAATTGACAATTCGAATTTAACTCTTGAGGATCAATTCGAACAGATATTAGTGCTAGCAAGGACGGCAATTAAGAACGCCTAATCATTGGCTTGCAAATCAAAATTTGATTCTTGCTTTTCCTCTATTAAGAAAGCTAATACTTTTGGGTATTCATAAAACTTTATATTGTCGTTTGACCATTCTACAAGTTTTATGGACTCTTCGTCATTTTTTAAAACCAAAATACGATTTAAAGACAATACATGACCAAGCATTTCCTTTTGCTGCGATATAGATGAATCAGAGTTTTTATCAAAATGAGTTTCTGCCAATATTTGATATTGCTTACCATTATTCATAATGATCTGATCTTTTGATTCATATATAATATGAGTCTTAGACAAAGATTGACCTAACATTTGTAGGGAACTAAACAATAAAAGTGAAAGTAATATTCTATTCATAAGTGGGCGATTTAGGTTAAACGGCGGCAAAAGTAAGGTAAAACCGTAAAACATAAAACAATTTGTATGTTATTTATTTCTTTTATCAATGAAATACTCATCTTTTGGAGAGGGACCACAAATAAAATGCCGTCATATATATGACGGCATTTTCATAAATATATAAACAAATGAATTTATAGATTCACTCTATTTTTTTATTTAATTCGTTACTTCTTGGTGACTTTAAATGTCGAAAGTTTCCCTCCGGCATTAATTGTTACCAGGTATAATCCCGATTTTAAAGAAGTAAAATCAATAGATTTATTAGTAACCCTTCCTTGCGAAACGGTTCTTCCTAGGATATCGTTCACGGTAAACGACATAAGATCATCTTTGGAAGTTGAAATACGTAATGTGTTTTGTACAGGAAGAGGATAAACAGATAAGAAAGAAGCTTTGGTAGTTACAAAGTTGTCTATTTGTACACTTCTTGAAGTACCTCCAACAGTAAATGTAGTCGATTCAGATCCTCCAAATGAACCTCCAGAAGCTAGAGTAGTTCCTCCCGCTGTTAGAGCGTAAGATCCATTACCATATCTACAACAAATACCGTCACCATAAGAATCATTAATTGTAAATGTATAAGTACCAGCATCTAAGCACTCGGTGATATTAACAGTAGATCCATCGGGTTGAGAACCGTACGTTCCTCCAGAAGCTACCACTTGATTACCACTATTTGTAATTTGCCAGCTCGTTTCTTCTGGATAATTATCCAGAGTGATTGATAAATCAACATCGGTACAAGAAGGAGGTGTAACTGTTCCTGTAGTTACACTTACATCATCTATAGTGATATCACCTGCCCAAGAAGTACTTGTGATACCATTAAATCGAAGCTGCACTCCAGATCCGGTATACGAAGCTAAATCAATACTTGCAGATTTCCAAGAGTTTCCTTGGTCACCAGATAATGTCCATAATGACGCCCATGTAGCGCCATCATCATTACTAGCTTCCAAAGTTAAGGTACCAATACTACTACCATACATGTGATATTGAAAAGAGAATGTTGCTTGGGTTTCTCCACTTAAATCAAAACATGGAGAATTCAAAATAGCTCTTTTATTTGGATACCCTGTACCATTTCCTGAGGCCTCGATATACATGTAGTATGATCCTTGAGCAGCACTTGATGGACCCGTATTGCGAGAAGGAGTTCCATTCGCATCATTTGTCCAGTTAATATCGTCCCCAGTATCTTGTGTCCATGCACCAAGCGTGTTTTCAAAACCTTCATTATATGGGAAAGAACTTATTCCCGAAGTACAACCATTGCCACCTGTACCTCCTGGTAATGTTGTGGCATTGGCAGTATTACTAAATCCTGATTCGTTACCCGCAGCATCTTTAGCTTTTACCCTAAAAGAATAAGCCGTTTCAGGGGACAATCCGGTTACCTGATAAGTTGTATTGGCCACTGTGGCAATTACAGAGCTTCCTTGATAAACATCATAACCCGTAACTCCAACATTATCTGTCGAAGCTGACCATGATAAGTCCACACTATTTTGTGTGGCATTAGATGCAGATAAACTTGATGGAGTAGAAGGAGCCTGAGTATCAGGGGTAACTACGCCAGAAATTTCAAAGTTTACATTCGAGATATCAAAGAAAATATTTCCAGAACCTTTTACCATAATTCTGTTTTGTGCTCCTTGAATATTAGGAACAGTAATACTATGAGAACCATCATTTGGTACCGCAGTTGCTAAGGCAATAGGATACGTATCACCACCATCGGTAGATAATAAAATATCTACATTGGTAGCATTAATTCCATTACCAGTTGTACCGGCAACATTCCAGGTAACCGTTTGCGTTGAATTAGCTGGCCAGCTTACATTAGTGTTTGGAACATTAACTACAAATGGCCCTGCATTGGCGGTTACGTTTACTCTCATGTTGTCACTATTGTTTCCAGCTCCTCCTGCACGATTATCTCTTACAGTTAATCTGAAATTTAAAGTTCTGGTCACATCGGGTACGGCTTCCCATTGCCAAGAAGTAGCTCCGGTTTTTATAGTTTCCAGCCTTGGGAAATATCTTTCATTGGAAGCTGTTGGATTGTACGATCTAAATGCTACACCTGAAGTTCCTGTTACACTGGGGTATGTAGTTGAAGCATTATTCTCATCGGCTTGCTCCCAACAGTATGTTAGGCTATCTCCATTAGCGTCAGTAGCTTGCCCACTTAATACAAATGGTGTTCCTCTAGGAATTGTATAGTCAGATCCCGCATTAACAACTGGGATTGCATTACCTGTATTTGTATTGGTTTGACAGCTAGTCGTTTTTACATAATTTGTTACTTGCTGAATAGAATAAAAATGAAAATAAGGATCACTATTTTGTTGAACATCTGTGGCCCCTGTAATTCCTGCATATCCCATTATAGTAGTACCACTTCCTGGTTCAAAATGTGCATTTGTTCCTTCATTTCTAAAAGAAAATGTATGGTTTGCTCCAAATTGGTGCCCGATTTCATGTGCAACATAATCAACATCAAAAGCATCTCCTTCAGGAGTTCCTCTAGAGGTAAAAGCACTTCCTTTACTACCGTTCACACAAACACAACCAATACACCCGGCGTTACCGTTGTCTCCTGCTTTTGCAAACAAGTGGCCAATATCATAGTTTGCTTCTCCAATAACACTAGTTAATGTAGATTGTAACTGGCTATTAAAACTTCCTGTATATGGATCGGTATTTGGATTGGTATATACAACATCTTCGTTATTTGCAATTACTACCATGGTAATAGCAAAATCATTTTCAAAAATCCCGTTTACACGTGTCATAGTCGCATTAATAGCTGCCATTGCACCGGCTTTTGTGCCTCCGTGATACTGAGTATACTCGCCGTTGGTAGAAACTGCAAGTCTGTATGTTCTTAATGTACTGTCATCTGCATTTTTGGTTGCATTGGATGATTTGTTAGTGAAGTTTTGAGTGTTTTCGTCTACCAAACATTTTAATTTACTTACCGACGTAGATTCATGTCTTTTATACACGGTATATGTATTTGAACTTTTCGAAATACGATCCATAAATACTGAAGAATCCCCAGCTAATATCATACTTTGCAATCCTGATGGATCCATGCTGAATCTTAAAATACCAGGACCATTAATTTCTTGTCCCACATATGATTTGATTTCAGGGTATTTCGCAGCAAGCTTTGGATGAAAAACAGGAGCTTCAAATACTTTGAATGATTTCATAGTACCATTGGCTGCCGGAAATTTAAGAATTGCCTTGGTAGTGGAAGATTTTTCTCTGTTGGAAGCAGTTTTTAAAACACTCTTAATAGCATCAATATCAAGCTCATATAGATTGCTGGTTGGTAAGTGCTTTTTAGTCTCGGAAATGGTAAGACTACTTCGGTTATTGGTTTTCGTCCATGGGTTGGTTTGGGCGAAAACAAAGCTTATCATAAATAAGCCCACGAATAAAGATAGTCGTGTTTTCATAATTAGTTATAATTTGAGTTAGGCTGGTAAATGTAAGTATATTATCAAGTTATTTGTGAATTATTTAACAATAATATAGTGTGCTGTTAATAATTATTGTTTTTTGTTAATAATAATAGAGGATTAGTGAAGATTAGATAATTACAGGATGCTTTCTCTTTAAGAAGTTGTCGAATTGATAATTGTATATGATAAGTGGTTGATATATAATTGATTAATTATTTTTTTAAGAAAGAAGAATAGATGAAATACAAAAAAGACCACTATGTAGTGGTCTTAAGATATATAAAATAGTGTTTCTTTTATAAATTAGGGATCACAAGTTCCTGATCTGGGTGAATGATATCTGGATTTTTAAGGATGTTAGTATTGGCTTCAAAAATAGCCTTGTATTTCATTGGATCACCATAGTAGTGTTTAGCAATTTTACTTAATGACTCTCCACTTTTTACAACATGTCTATGATATATAGAAGTATCTTCAACTTTGATATCAGCAACGATATCAGATGGAGATTCACCACCAATTTCCTTTATTTTATCCCAAAGTACGTTTTTTTCATACTGGGTCTTTGCAGTACCTTTTATTTTTAAAGTCCCATTATCTTCAGAAACATCACCATCTTGAATATTTAACTCTTGCCCTAAGTCTAATACTGGTTGATATTTTGCTTTTACCATAACTAAGTTGTTTTTTAAAATTATTAATTAGATTTATTTAAGTATAAATATAGCGAATAATCATGTTTTTTTCACATAATTTTTTGATTAAAAAAAGTATGTTTATCGACGAAATACATAATTTATCTATATTCGAACAATTTAAAAATAATGTATGTTTCGAAAACGATTCTATTATCTCATTCAATTGCAATACCTGGGGTTCAGATATCATGGGTGGCAAAAACAACCTACAGTGAATACGTTACAGCGTATGGTGGAGCGAACGGTTGCTTACGTCCTGGAACATAAAGATTTTAAAGTTTTAGCAACCGGAAGGACAGATGCCAAAGTTTCGGCAAATCAAACCTATATAGAACTTTTTGTAGATCATAACCCTCTTGATCTTTCTACTTTTCTTGAGGTGTTTAATCAAAATTTACCGCAAGACCTAAGGGCTTTGGATATAGAAGAAACAGATGAGCATTTTAATATCATTCAGCATCCCAAAATTAAAGAATACCTGTATTTATTCTGTTTTGGAGAGAAATTTCATCCCTTTTGCGCTCCTTTTATGTACAATATTTTTGAAGATTTGGATATTCCATTAATGCAAAAAGCTGCAAAGTTATTTGTTGGGAAGCATAACTTTAGGTCCTATTGTCATCGCCCTTCAGAAAATACAGTGCTGGAAGGCGAAATTATTTATTGCGAGATAGAAAAAAATGATGTTTATACTGCTAATTTTTTTCCAAAAGAAAGTTATCTTTTACGGGTAAAAGGAGAGGGGTTCAAAAGAAATCAAATTAGACTGATGATGGGGGTTTTATTGGATTTAGGAAAAGGAAAAGTTGACTTAGATTTTATTAAGCAAACCCTTGATCCAGATGCCGAAGAGATTACATTAGAACATATCGTACCGGGTTCTGGACTTATCCTTAACTCGGTCGAACTTAAATAACATATAATCCTATGAAAGTTGTTTCTACCAACATAGCTGAACCCAAAACAATTTTATGGAGAGGAAAAGAAGTGCAAACCGGAATTTATAAGTATCCCGTTGATCAACCTATTGTTTTGGATGTAGAAGATGTTGTGGGAGACCATGTCATTGACAGGAGATATCATGGGGGAGTAGATAAAGCCTGTTATCTATATGCTTTAGATCACTACGAATATTGGAAAGAAAAATACCCGAACTTAGATTGGAACTACGGAATGTTTGGAGAAAACCTTACCGTAGAAGGATTTGACGAGCATTCGATTAAAATAGGCGCTGTTTATAAATTGGGTAAAGCAACCGTTCAGGTTTCTCGCCCAAGACAGCCTTGTTATAAATTAGGTGTTCGTTTTGGCAATCCTGGTATTATTAAAGAATTTATCGACTCACTATATTCAGGAGTGTATGTACGTGTTTTACAGCCGGGTTCTGTAAAAGCGGGGCAGGAGTTCTTGATTGAAGAAGAAAACAAAAATGGAATCACGATTGCCGAGCTCAATACACTTATGTTTCATTATCAGGAAGAAGAGCACAGAGATCTTTTAGAAAAAGCGCTCAAGGACCCTTTAGTTTCAGATAGCGATAAGAAATATTTCAGGAAAAAGCTATAAGTTATTTCTAAGATCCAGTTCTAATTTTTTCGAATAGCTCAGCCGCGGGGATACCTGGATTTTGTGCTCCAGAATTTTCAATAAGTTTTATGAAGCTTATGATGTTGTTATTGGCGGGACAGGGGATGTTCAGTTCTTTGGCAGCGCTTACAATGGCACCATTTAAATAATCGATCTCAGTTTTTTTACCTTGAGATAAATCCCACCACATCGATGTTCTTACCGTCGGATCGATGGCGAGCATTTTGTTGGCAACCAGATTAAACAAAAAGTTAGGTAAACTCAACACAAAAGGTAGATACTTTCCTGGTAACGCGGTTACTTTAGGTAAATCAATATGTAATGCTTTAGTGACCCAAAGCAATTCCTTCATTAAGGCTGCAATCACCAGACGATACTTTCGTTGTTGTAGCATCGCTTTCACGGGAATATTGGCCAGGGCATTTACACTATTGCCTAGATTAAGTTGTAGTTTGGCCCAAAGCAAAGCTTGCATCTCATCGGTTTGTATAACTGGCATCAAGTTGCAGTGTATTTGATTAGTTAAACTCCCTATAATATCTTCGGTTTCAAGAGTCACTTCAATAGATAAATCACCTTCAGACCCGCGATGCAAGTGCCCGGGTTTTATTTCGGCTACATTAAAAGGCACCATAACCCGCAACACCCTATTATTGGGATATTGTTGTTTTATGATATGATCAGAACCCAATCCATTTTGGCAACATAATAGTATTGTATCTGGACCAACCAAAGGGCGTATATCTTTACTAGCTTGGTCCACTCCGGTACATTTTACCGTTATCCATAAAAAATCACAGAAATTTTCATTGTTGGTTTTTAGGTCTTTTGAATCTAAGAAATTCAGGTTTTTTGTTTCCGAAGCGTGGCCCAGATAATCGGTCAATTTCAGGCCGTTGCTTAACTTTTCTTTGATATGAGGTCGACAAACTAGTTTCGTTTTTTGGCCCAACGAAGTCAAAACACCTCCCAAAAAACATCCAATTAATCCGGCTCCAAAAATGATATGTGTTTGCATAGATAAAACCTTTCATATTCCTAATAGTTAAAAATAAGGTTTTATCATCGTTTGCCAATTTTTTACTATCTAATTAACGCGAAATGACCTTTGTATGTTTGTGAACCATCTAGGAATTCTGCTTTAAACCAATATGAAGTAGAAGGTAATAGTTTCCCATTATAGGTACCATCCCAGCCTGAACCATTTGGGTTAATTTGTTTAAGTAATTTACCAAACCTGTCAAAAATAAAAATCTTCATTTCCGGGGTGTTAATATTTTTAATTACATTCCATTGATCATGAAAACCATCTCCATTAGGAGTAAAATACTCTGGAAAACCAATAACAAATATTTCTTTTGTAATAGAACCACAGCCATTGCGATCGAATACTGTAACCTCATGAAGTCCAAGACCTACATTCATAAAAACATTACTTTCCTGAGGCTCTCCATTATCCAGGACGTACTCGTAATTTCCATTTCCTGTTACAATAGCAACAATACCATTGTTTTGTGAAAAAGCCCCCTGTGTTAGGGACAAAGTTAAGTCAACTGGTATCATAACACTTTTAATAATCACGCTACTCGTATCAGAACAATTTGATGTATTATGGGTATAGGATACCGAATATTCACCAGGTTGCGTAGCAATAAAAGATGAAGAAGTTTCGTCTGGAACTTCGGTTCCGTTTAAAAACCAAATAAAAGAGAATTCCCTCTCATCGAGTAATGTATCCAAAACAATCGTATCTCCAGTATCGATAGGTTGTCCGCTACTATCTACGCAAATTGCATCTTCACCTTGGAAAGATACTTCTGGAAGCGATATAATATTAAAGAGTACCTGGATAGGATCACTGGTACAATTACCATTGGTATCTACGGCTTCAACATTATAGATGTAATTCCCTGCAGTAATTTCTCGTGAAGTAAATGTTGTTGAGTTAGCAAGCAACAAAGTGCCGTTTTGATCATACCAATTTGCACTTTGCCCATTAGGAACATCTACAGAAAGTTCAGGGACAGGATCTCCCAAACATATACTAACATTGCTTGGGTTGGTTGGAGGAGAAATACTCCCACCGCAACCGCATAATGGATTGGTAACTGTAATGGTATCTTCAAGAGTATCACCCATGTCGGTAACGATGACCCTGTATGTTCCACTTTGAGATATTGTAATGCTAGAGGAAGTCTCCTGGGGTATTGTTACTCCATTAAGTTGCCATTCGTAGGTTTCAGCACCAGAAAATGGATCATCTACATTTTGTGCTGTAAGTATTTCAGAATCATTCTCACATAGCACAAAATCCAAATCGGATCCCGATTCATCTACTATAACAACATTAGATTTTATAGTAAACCCCCTGATAAATACTGCTGAATCCAAGTCAGGATCTCCACGATCTGTAATTACAAATTTTATGGTATACGTTTCTCCTGGAATTACAGTAGTTTCTGTATTTAATACCGTAGTGTATCCGTCGTATTGCATAATCGGGTTTGTAGTACCCGGGGCAGAATTACTAATATATAGTTCTGGAAAAAAGTTAATTCCGAGTTCTTCGGTACCACAACGATATAGCATACCGGTATCATCGGTATTTATGTGTATGGATCCGGTGTTGACTGCTATATTATTTGACCCTGGGATTGCTGCAATGTTCCTGCCTCCAAAAGTGGTTCCCGAGTCATTTGGGATTCCTGGACCCTTAATTAAGAAAGCAAAACCATCTCTTACATTAGTTATACACTCAAATTCTCTTTCATATTCCTCTGAGGCAAATATAAAATCAAATATTAGTGTACTTCCTTGTGGGGTAAACTCAAACTGGAAAGCCGTTGCATTATAGGTGTCAAAATTATCTTCATTACTGGCGTCCAGAATTGTTTTGAGGTCATTGTCTCCAACCCAATTCAATTCTCCTGTAGCAGTTTGCTCTTGATTATTAGGCCCTCTTGCATCTATAGCTTTACCTGTAGTAAGTATTATGCCTTCGTCAAAAGGAAACTCGCTTTGCCCTTTATTAAAATACCCCCAACTTCGGGTTCGCGGATCTCCTGTGCCATCTGGGTTTTCGATTACAATTATTGATGCGGGGTCAAAAATTATATCATCATCGGTAATTAATATATCTCTTACAAGTTCACCAGCACTAAGATTTGTAAAAGGGTTTCCAGCAGGGTTAACCAGCAAAGATTCTTGAGAAAATGTTATGTAACCAGTAAGTAAAATCAACAATGTGAAAATTGATTTTTTTAGCATTTTTGTTTGAGTTGAGTTCGTTATTCAGAAATGAACGAAGCCGTACTTGAATTAGTATTGAAGAGTAATCCAGAATAGTACAAAAATGTATAATGCGTAGTTAAACTGTATTTTGTTTATCGCCAAAAGTTGATATACCTAACTTAAAAACGTTTTCTATGATCTTAACTGTACAATTTTATTGATTCAAAATAGCCAGTGCCAATTTAATAGTATTATAATCAATGGCCCCTTCAAAGTGTTCAAAATAAGGTTTTAAACCTTCGGGATGGTCAAGTTCTTCTTTGGCTTTTTTAACAGCGTCTATATCTTGCTTATCTATAAATTGATGCAAATCAATGGCTTCGCCTTCATTGTATAATTTCATGATATGCGAAAAAACAGTAGCGACTGCCAATTTTCGTTGCATGGCAATTTCTTCAATAGATAGCCCTTCTTTGTAAAGCGCCAGGGTTTCTTTATGGGTATTACCTTTTTTAGCGCTTTTTTTCTTCTTCTTTTTGGTTTTGGAGGAAGAAAAATCAATGATCTCTTTGATAAAACGGTATCCATAATTTTGCATTTTTTGCCTACCCACACCATTGATTTGCATGAACTCTTCATCACTCACAGGGCGAAACTTTTCCATTTCTTTTAATGTGGCATCACTAAAAATCTGATAAGCGGGAATGCCAGCTTCTTTGGCCAATTCCAATCGCAATGCCCTTAGTTTCTCAAACAAGTCGGGAGCAGCTCCCTGATCAGACTGTATTACAACAGGTTGTTTGGCTTTTTCAAGTTCTTTTAAGTGGGCAAGGCTTATTTTTTCTCCTTCAAACAGTATCTTTTTAGAAAGCGACGTTAGTTTTAGCTTATTATTTTGGTGAAAAGCAATTTCCAAATATCCCTGGTTGATCAATTGTATGATATATTGTTGCCAATCTCTCCAGGCAATATCATTGCCAATGCCGTAGGTTTTTAGGTTTTGATACTCCTTATCATATACTGCCGCATTTTGTGCCCCGCGTAGTACATCGATGACAGTACCTATGGGTTCTTGTTCTTTAATTCGGGTTACACAAGACAAAGCTTTTTGTGCAATAATGGTTCCGTCTATAAAAGTGGGTGGGTCGTTACACACGTCACAATTGCCACAATCTTCTTCGATCAACTCTCCAAAGTAACTCAACAAAATTTTACGTCGACAACTTAAGGATTCTGCATATTGTTTCATACGATCCAATTTGGCCAATTGCACTTCTTTATTGCCAGACATATCGGCAAACTTTTGTAGCTGTACCACATCGGCATAGCTATGAAAGAGTAGGGTGGAAGAGGGAAGCCCATCCCGACCAGCACGGCCAATTTCCTGATAATAGCCTTCAATATTTTTGGGCAGGTTATAATGAATCACCCAGCGTACATTAGATTTGTCGATACCCATACCAAAAGCAATAGTGGCGCATACAATCTGGGTGGTGTCGTTGATAAAATCTTCTTGTACCTGTGATCGTTTTTGGTGATCAATACCGGCATGATACGCTTCTGCTTTATACCCTTTATCATTGAGTTTTTCGGCCAGTGCTTCGGTGGTCTTTCGGCTTAGACAGTAAATAATCCCGCTTTGGTTGGGTTTGTCGGATAAAAAATTATAAATCTGCTCGATTCTTTTGTTTCCTGGTCGTACTTCTAAGCTTAAGTTTTTTCGATCGAATGAGGCTAAATGCTGTGTCGCCTCGGGGATGTTAAGCTGATCGCAAATATCCTGTCGTGTGGCTTTGTCAGCGGTCGCAGTAAGTGCAATAACCGGAGTTTCCGGAAATTTGCTTTTTAGATAGCCCAGTTGTGTATAGGCCGGTCTAAAATCATGTCCCCAGGCCGAAATACAATGCGCTTCGTCAATAGCGACAAGACTGACTTTGACTTGTGATAATATGGTATCCAAAAAAGATAAACTCTCTGGGGCTACATACAGCAATTTGATTTCTTTGTCAAGAACCTTTTGATAAATCTCCTGCTGCTCATCGGGGTGTTGACTACTGTTTACATAGGCTGCGGCAATACCATTGGCCAAAAGTCCGTCGACCTGGTCTTTCATTAAGGCAATAAGCGGGGAGATCACCAACGTTATGCCTGGTAATAGGATAGCAGGCAATTGATAACAAATTGATTTACCACCCCCGGTGGGCATAATGACAAGATTGTCTTTACCTTCAAAAATTGAATGGATGATTTCTTGTTGTAATGGGCGAAAGGTATCATACCCAAAATATTCTTTTAGCGTCGCTAAGATTTGTGGTTGCTCTGGCATAACTACAAAAGAACAAAAATAGCGTTAGAAAATAAATGGAACACTTAGATCTTTATCAACCAATTTGTTCGTGGTTTAAAATTAATATTTCCACAAGGATAAGATATCGTAGTTTCGTTTTTTGAAACAGGGAGATTTTATTTTTTTGGTAGTACGATTCATGGATGGCTCCCGAACGGAGCGAATAGATAAATTCCTATGTGTCAAAATAATAGGGTTATGAATAAATCCGGGTTATCGAGGATTAAAATTTGGCCGTCTTTGTATATAAGTACAAACCTTTCGATCTAGCACTTATTAGCTATGTTTTATAAACGTTTTTATGCACCGGCTTTTTCATTCCAAAAGTCAACAATACTTTTGGTTATGACATTTTTATTATCAAAAAACAGGTTAATATCTATAGATTCTTGTTTGTCAAAATAATAGAATTCAATAGTATCCACTTTTATATTTTCTTTTATGATTTTCATTATATGAGAATCATTATTTGGAGATAACCCTATGAATGTTATTTTTCCCTCCACAGATTTAAGTCTATTGACAGAATAATCAATTGAAAATTTCAAATCAGACTCTTGTGTCTTTAAGATAACGGCTTCATAAAGTTTTTTTATGATTTCATTATCTGAATTTTTGCATTCTTCAATTTGGCTACCAATTTCTGGATTTTCTTGCATTCCTTTTGCAAATTTATCTATTGCAGAATTTGCTAATTCAGGTTGATTTGCAGAGAAAAGTTTAAATGCTCCCGAACTTCCAGTTATTGCATTAGAAAATGTATGTTCAAATCCCATAACAACTGGAGTTTTTTCAGCAGGTTTATCAGATAATCGATTTCTAAAACTATTAGAGTCGTAAACTGGGTCAAGTACGTGAAAGGCTCCGTGTAGGTATAATACATTTCTGTCTATTGCTAACTCGACATTCTTATCATAATTTGTTGTAAACACGTTATCAAAAGAACTGATGTAATCAATAACTCTAGCCGGGAACTTTAAATACAGCTTGTTAATTTCTCCTTTGTTAAATATTGAATCTAAAAAAAGTCTACGCAAAAATTCTTGAAAATAATATCGTTCTGGATTCGTGATTTTATTTTTTCGACAATGCAATTCGTTTAGCAGAAAATAATATTCAAAACCTATATCAGAAATAGAGACATTTTTTGAGTAGTTTCTTTTGAAACTTTCTAATTCTTCTTTTTCATCATTTAATACAGCTAATTGGTCATAATCTCCGTTTAAAAAATTTGGAACTGATGAATGTAGGGTATAAATCCAAGTTTCAATTTCTTTTGTGTAAACTTCGGATGAAAAATCACCAGTTTTTAAATAGAGCAAAGCTCTTTCAATTATGCTCTTGTTTGTGTATTCAAATCCACCGAACTGGATATCTATTCCGTTTCCTATTATTATACTATTCATTCAGTTTCTTGCTTGTGTATAACAATTATACAAACCCAATCAAGTTTATATATTCTCTACAAATGACAAAAACACGTTTACAAAGTGAAGTAGGGGTGTTGTGAAAATAGCATTTTATTTTTAAACATCATGAGAATGTGTTACTTTTTAACTAGGGTAACTTGATGGTTTACCCTCCAAAGGGCCACTATATAAGGGGGTGCACCCCTCTCGGTAAGGGGTCGAGGCTGCGCCAAGGTGGTTCGAGTTGATCATTTGGTGCTTGCACGCGATACGTTGCCGCTTCATTTTGATCTTTTGATCCTTGTTTTTGATCCATTGCGGCTTCGAGGCGATGTTTTACCGATTATTTTTGATAAACAGATGGGTGCCGATCCAAAAAAAGGTGGTTCGAATTACCTTGGTATCGCTTCGCTTTACCTTTTTGATAATCCGAACCACCTGTATAGGTGCTTCGCGCTGTGATTTTGATGCCTCGAACTACCTTGTTAGGGTCTGGAAGCACCGCTAAGACTCTTGGACTTACCTTTTTGACCTTTACTTTCTTTTTTCCATCGCCGAAAAAAGAAACAAAAAAGGCTAGTCTCAAGAAAGTACCGCTAAAAATTTTGTTCGTATCGCTAAATTAAATGAAGCTTTATACCTAACTTAAGCAGTATTCTGATCCATTGAAGTAGCTACTTTGTTGATACAGGCATGATTTTGCAAATTTAATTTTACGCTGTATTCACTTCATTTTTTACGCAGTACTTTCTTAAGACGTTTCGATTTATTGTTTTTCTATATGTTGAGAAATGGCCTCATAATAGCGATCAGCAACCACCTTGGCACCCGCTTCATTATAATGCACATCATCGGCCATATAATCATCGGTCCAATCGGTCGACATATTGACCACAATTACTCTAGAAGTCGCATCGGTTTGTTGTGTTCCTACATTGGCAATACTACTGTTGAACTCATTAAAAGTTGTTGTAACTTCTGTGGTCATGATATTGGATCTGCCCGGAGCTATTTGCTCTAAGAAAATAGTGACATTGCTATTGTTGCTCTGTAAAAGATCAATAATTTGATTAATGTTGGTTATGGTATTCGATACGGATGCATTGCCTAACAAATCGTTACCCCCAATACCCAGCAGGACCACATCGGGGGTTCCTGTAGAAAGGGCCGCAGTAATATTCTCCAAAACATCTTGAGTGGTAAAACCGCCAACACCTGCATGATCTTTGTCAAAACTCATGCTCATAAATTCGGGATACGAAGCCTCATCTATAAGAGGACCTATGAAATCAAATTTCCATTCATTGGTCACCAGGTTTTTCCATAACTCATAGCGGTAGCTCTCAAATTCGGGTCGGGCACCTTGTACTCTGGAATCGCCAAGGGTTAAAATTTTTAGGTCATTACCACTTGAGGGAGGGGGTGTAGTAGTATCATCACTTGAACAAGATAGGATGGATAACAGCCCAATACATAATACTAACTTAAATTTTGTAATTACTCTCATGAATGAATTTAAAAAGGTTCGTTACTAGAACAGGTCAAAATTGTTTTACCCTACCAAAAAAAAGAAAAAAGGAGTTGTTTTACAGCGTATGACTGTGTGCAGTAATAAAATTACAACCATAATGGTTTATTTTATTACTTCACTAATCTGAACCACAGGCTGAATATTGGTATAGTTTGGAATATCACCAACGATTTTTTCGGCATTAGGTGCAAATGCTTCTTGATAGGCCGAAAGCGAATCAAAATATAAATAGCCAATTGCCAAATAGGGAACAGGTTCGTCTGGCGTTCGGCCAGCTATTCCTTTGTCAATGTTTAGTTGCTTTAATGCGTCACCAAATAGATTGGCAAGCATAGGCATGTGGGTATTGGTATAGTAGTCCATGTCAAATGTTTTTCCATCGCCGTTGGGATATAGAATCGTTACTTTAACCATGCCTTTTTTGATTTCGGTATTTGTCGAGGTTTTTGGCTGGAAGCTTGTAAAAAGAATGATGGTAACCAGGGTTGTCAAGATGATTTTGATATTCATGGTGTAGAAGATTTTATGATTTTTAACGGTTTGTGTACAGCTTGTTGCAGAATTTTCCATGAGAAATATTCCGGTACGTTACCAAGGTAGCAAAATTGCAATGAATTCCATAACGGGATTCAGCTGCAATGAGCAATACACCTTATGCGCTGTTATTTTTTATTCAGAGTATTTAAACCTGAATTGGCACATCCAACAAGGAAACATACACAAGAATAGGTGAGAAGATGTTTAATTATTTTTGTGATATTATTTCGATTGCACATAACGTTTTGTGTAAAGTCTGTTTTAATACATTTTTACACCATGTTAGTTGTTCGTTTGGTATAGCGCAATTCGATTCCCTTCGCTATCTTCAAACTCTGCTACAAAACCCAGTTCTCCAATCGAGGTCATTGGATAGAGAACTATTCCACCATTCTCCACAATATTTTTCAATGTATTTTCGATATCTAAGCTACTAAAGTAAATAATGACGCCATCTTTGGTCGGTTTGTAAGTCTTACCTTTTGCCAATGCTCCCGAGATTCCAGATTACCCGTCTTTAAATGGAAATAAAGCCATTTGGTTATCGTCAATAATTTGTTTATCAAAATTAAAATGAAATACAGAACTGTAGAATTTTATTGCTCGGTCAATATCGTAAACAGGTATTTCAAAGTATACTACAGGATTTTCAAATGTTAGCTTAGTTTCCTTCATAGTATCTATAGTAGTATCGGTTTTACAAGAAACTATTGTCATCATCAATAAACATGTGAACGATGTAATATATGTCCTGGCTTTTAATATGTTCAATGAATTTCTCAAATTACTGCTAACGTTCTGTGTATGGTGTCGTAGCCTCCCGAAGGGTATGCACGATACATCTTTTTAACTCTAGTTTATTTTTTAAATAATCTACTTAGCCACCCTTTATTATTGCTCGATCCATTAATGATTTTTTCAATTTCTTCGCTGAAGGTCCAGTCTTTTGGGGTATAGGTTCCTCTTTTTTTATCATAATTAATATAATCATTGTAACCTTTATTCAGTTGTATAAGCTTTGCTTTAATGTCTACTCCATTGCTATCAGTTACAGATAAATCAATATCAATTTTTGATTTTAAAATTTTATCAATCAATTCATAGCTTACTTTATGATCGTGCATAGATGTTGCTGTTGCATAGTTTTGAATTGGGTACCTTCCTTTGTAAGGTTTGTTTATGTCCTCGTTATATTCACTAATCAATAATTGAATTGTTTCATAGTTGTTACAAGAGTTCAATAAACCTTCTGTTTTTCCTCCTTGAGAAATAATGTGTTTTAGAAATCGGTGATTATGAACATAGGTTTCAACAACATTTTTATAACTATCACCTCTGGAAACATTCGGATCCCCGTATTCTTTTAAAACTTCTTTGAACCGCTGAAAACCCAATTCAGGATTTTGAACAGTATCGAATAGGAAATAGTCGAAAACTTTAGAGGAGCTCTCTGGTTTTGGAGGTAAATATTCTTTGAGCTCATCATCACCAAAATCATAAAACGATAGGGAATCGATAAAATCATTAAAAGAGTTAGTGTTAAATTTCACTAACCCATCGCCATCCGAATAACAAGTAGCATAAATTTGCCCTTTTTCTTCATCACCAAGATAGATGTGATAGCAACCTCTTTCGGCAATAGCTATGGTTAGTAGCTTTTCAATATCTATTGGATATTTTTCACTATCATATTCTTTAATGTATTCGTAGTCTGAATACATTACTTTGGTTTGTTTTTGCATAATTAAGTCTTCGACACTTAAAAACCTTTCAACGGCCCATACGCCCATGTTAGTATCAGTTTCTATCGTTGGTACATTTGGATAAATGGTGCAACCATTGTGCTTTTGAAGAAATGACTTGTATTCATTAGGTAGACTAGTTTCCAATAAGCTTTCTAGTTCTTCAATTTTTTTCGGTGAAGCTTGCGGTTCATCATTATTTATATGTTTATCCATCTTTCTTTAATTAGAGCTAATACGTATACAAATCCAATTGAATTTATCTATTCTATACAAATAACAAATGTACGTTTACAACGTGAAATAGGGGTATGGTGAAAATAATATTTTGTTTTTAAACCTCATGAGAGGATGCCTTTTTAACTTGATAAGTTTGGTGCGATTACAGGTTAGACTCCGTTATTTAAAGGGGAGGGTCGACTTCGCTCAGGCTTCAGGATAATACTAAGCGGTCACTGAGCACTTCGGCAAGCTCAGTATGATACCTCAACCCTTGTCGAACCCAGAGGTTCTCGAAGGGTGAAGGCGTTGAAGTGGTAGTCGAAGCGTGCCAAAGAAAAAACATTATACGGCTCCTATTATCCCTAAAACACCATATAACATCCCATTTTTAAAGGCATTGGACACTAATTGTTGGATACTTCCCTTGATAGTTATTCTTTGTTTATTAAACAATATTTAAAAAAGGATGAAAATCATAATATACTTTTAATGGATAAAGGGAGTAACGTTAAAAAACTATATGTGCAATATTTAAAGAAGATATGAAACAAAATAACATATTAAATTTCGAAAAATTAATACTACTACTAGTAGTTCTTCTTTCTCATGCTTTAGTGCAGGCTCAGACCCCCATGCAGCGTCGTGCGATTACCCAGGATTATGATCATAGCAAGCTTCAGGCAATGGCCGAGGATTTTACTGCTACTGCTCGTGCAAATAAACAGGAAGCGCTATCGCTGGCCAAAATACATGGATGGGAGCCAATGAAGTACAATGCAGATGGGACCTTCAGTGAGCTCATGGGGGTCAGAGATGATGGCAGCCCCATTTATTATACACTGTATAACGTCAACGCCGCCAAGTCAACGCGTACAAATCACTTGAATACAGGCGGTTCGCTGGGGCTTGATTTAAATGGCCAAGACATGAAAGTTTATGTATGGGATGGTGGTCCTACCTTACCCACCCACCAGGAATTTAATGACCAGGCTAACCCTAGAGTGATCATTAATGATGGTGTAACAACACTGAATGGAGATAGCTGGCATGCCCAACACGTGACCGGGACCATTCTGGCAGCGGGTGTACAACCAAATGCCAAAGGCATGGCTCCCCTGGCAAAAGCATTTACCCATGAATGGAACAATGATCGGGGAGAAGCAACCATTGCAGCAGGTGAGGGCATGCTGTTGTCCAATCACTCTTATGGATGGGATCCCCAGTTCCTTTCCAGCTGGAACTTTGGAGCTTACGAGGGTACTGCAAGGGCCTGGGATGAATTGATGTACAATGCCCCTGCGTACTTGCCTGTGTTTGCTGCAGGAAATGACGGAAACTATACAGGCAATGATGCTCCGTTGAATGGTAATCCAGCTTTTGACAAGTTATCAGGCTGGCAAACCGCCAAGAACCATCTCGTGGTGGCAAACGCACATGACGCTAGCGTTGCATCCGATGGCTCATTGATAAATGTCGCTATTAACTCCAGAAGCAGCCAGGGACCAACAGATGATTTCAGGATAAAACCCGATATTACTGGTAATGGAACGAGTGTATACTCCACGCATGTCACCAGTGATGCGGGCTATCGTTTTGCGTCGGGAACTTCCATGGCAGCTCCAAATGTAACAGGAAGCCTGTTACTGTTACAGGAGTACTACGAAGATGAGAATGATTCATTCATGCGAGCGGCCACACTGAAAGGTCTGGCCTTGCATACCGCGGACGATGCAGGCATGGCAGGACCTGATGCCATCTTCGGCTGGGGACTGCTCAACGCAAAAGCCGCAGCGCAAGAAATTACAAACAATGGCACAACTGCTATCATCGCTGAGCTCACCTTAACCCCAGGCCAATCATACTCCCTGCCAGTTGAGGCAGATGGGGTCAATGATTTGATCGCTTCCATTTCGTGGACCGATCCTCCCGGAACAGTTACGCCCTTTAATACTCCCAACAACTCCACACCCACATTAGTCAATGACCTGGACATTAGAGTAACCCAGGCGTCCAGTACCTTCTTCCCTTATCGATTGACTGGAGTAGATACCAATGATCAAGGGGACAACATCGTGGACCCATATGAACGCGTTGATGTGAAAGGAGCCAGTGGGAATTACATCGTTACCGTTACGCACAAGGGTTCACTTTCAGGCGGATCTCAGAACTATTCACTAATCGTCACAGGAGTGAATATTAGCTGTGATATGGCTGGCACTCCTACTAATCTTAATCTTGGTACTGTGGGTGAGAATACGGCTACCATATCCTGGGACGCTATTCCAAATGCTACCTATGATATAAGATATAGAAAATTAGGATCAGCGAACTGGACAACCGTTTCCTCTTCCAATACTTCCTTTTTTGAGCTAAACGGCCTGGAAGTTGGTACCCAATATGAAGTCCAGGTAAGGAGTAAATGCCAGGACAATAGTGTTTCTGCTTATACTGATTCAGTTTTTTTTACAACAGAAGAAAGCTTAAGCTTCATTACGTTTTGGCGTACAACCAGCGTTAACGAAGAAATTACCATCCCGACCAATAACGACAGTGGTCCTTATAGCTACACCGTCGATTGGGGGGATGGAACGATTGATCCTGATCAAACCGGAAATGCTACCCACACCTATGCCGAAGCAAAACAGTACGAGGTAAAGATCACCGGAAATTTTCCTCATATTTATTTTAATGGTCGCGAGGGATCAGACAAAATACAGGCAGTAGCACAGTGGGGAGACATCCAGTGGAAAAGCATGGTTGGGGCTTTCAAAGGATGTACCAACCTGGAAATCATTGCTACCGACACACCTGATTTGTCACAAGTAGAAGCTATGTCAGAAATGTTCAGTGGGGCTACTTCATTCAATCAGGATATAGGTGGTTGGGATGTGAGCAAGGTAATAAACATGCATGGCATGTTTCATGGAGCAACTGCTTTTAATCAGGATATAAGCAATTGGGATGTAAGCAATGTAGAAATTATGCGTAACATGTTTTGGAAAGCAACTTCATTCAATCAAGACATAGGTCGTTGGAATGTAAGTAAAGTAACATCAATAACCTGGATGTTCGAAGAAGCTACAGCGTTCAATCAGGATATAAATGGTTGGAATGTAAGCAACTCAACATCCATGTTGGGGATGTTCAAGGATGCTACAGCGTTCAATCAGGATATAAGTCGTTGGGATATGAGCAATGTAGAAAGCACAGCTTCGATGTTTGAAGGAGCAACTTCATTCAATCAGGATATAAGAGGTTGGGAGGTAGGTAATGTAATATACATGGAAGATATGTTCAAGGGTGCTATTTCGTTCAACCAGGATATAAGTCGTTGGGATATGAGCAATGTAGAAAGCACAGCTTCGATGTTTGAAGGAGCAACTTCATTCAATCAGGATATAGGCGGCTGGAACGTAAGCGATGTCACCAATATGGCTGGGATGTTTAATAATGCTACTAACTTCGATCAGAACATTGGTGGTTGGGACATAAGCAATGTCACCAATATGAGAGAGATGTTAAGCAATAGCGACTTGTCCATGGTCAATTATGGGGCTACATTAAAGGGCTGGGCAGACTTGCCCAATACTCCCACAGGGATCACCCTGGGAGCAAATGAATTGGTATACGAGCAAATAGGAGCTGCTCACAGACAAAAACTGAAAGACGTTCATGGGTGGACCATCACAGGAGACACCAGGGAAGACAACAACGAGGCTCCTACGGTTGTATTGGCACCGATTACCCTGACACTGGATGAAAATGGTGAAGTCACCCTTTTGGCAACTCAATTGGACAATGGTAGTACGGACAACTTTACGGCACCCGAAAATCTTATGTTCAGTTTTGATGCCGATGGCAATGAAACCGATAGGGTCTTTGACTGTAGTGACCTGGGCGATCATCAAGTGACCCTCTACGTAACCGATGAGGCTAAAAACTCGGCAAGTGCGACTACCATAGTGACCGTTTTAAATTCCGCTTTGGGTGAAAATGGGTGCGGCAATATTGCAAACGATGCATTACGGGTGCTGGTGATGACCCCCAGCTGCACAGGCAGTGCCGATGGTTCGGTAGAGGTGATCATGGATATCCCCGAATATCTTATGGATATTTCGATAGAGGGCGATACCATCGAGAATCGTTTTTTTCAGGACATCGCTTCCAGTACCAATTTTGAAATCGATGACCTGGCGGTTGGCAATTATACGGTTACCGTTATCATACCAGAAATATCCTTTGAACGTACTTTTGGGGTCACGGTCAATGAGATAGGTTCGGTCAGTGGCAAAAGGGAGTCCCTTGATCTTAAACAAGGTAAAGCTAAGTATGTTGTACGGGGAAGTGATCGTTACCAGGTTTCTGTCAACGGAGAGAAAATGGACTTCGCTTTTGGGGACACGGGCCTCCAGAGCATACAATTGGAAAACCTGTACGGTCATACGGACGTTGTTATTTCAGGGAGAAACGACTGTCAAGGCAAGGTTACCGATAGTTTTTTTATGAACAGCGTTCTGGCGGAGGTATATCCAACGATAACCTCTTCTTTTATTACCATTTTAACGCATAGCGATTCCCTTGATGTACAGGTCTATACCCTTGTGGGAAGACTTGTAAAAAAGGCAAGGTTTACAGAAAGGGAGAACATTATGGACCTATCGTTTCTTGAATCAGGGATCTACATCCTTAAGATGACCTCTAAAAGAAAGGGACAAACCATTAAAATTATAAAAAGATGAAATGTAGCAGAATTATATTTTTATGTTTAGGAGCCTTTGGCCCCACTTTTTTCTCTTGTGGCGGCGGCGATGACGCACCACCAGTGGACCCGGTGAATCTTCCGGTAATGGCAGTTGGGACATTGCCTGCAAATAACGAACCCTGCTCTGAATATGAGGAAGTGGCCGGTGATGGTGCAAAGGTACTCGTTTTGTTCGAATGGGAGGCCGCGCAGTTTGCAGACAGTTACGTGTTGACAATCTTGGAAGGAAGTACTCAGGTCTTCAATAATTCGTTCAATGCCTTGAGCACAAAGGTAGAATTGGATAGGGGAAAGACCTATACCTGGTCGCTAACATCGGTCAATGAAGATGGGCAGACCATTGGTGATAGCTACTCTTTCAGCACTCCTGGTGTTCCCATCGGTAATTTTGCTCCTTATACTGCCGTGATAACGATCACTTTTGATGAAGGTCCCTCGCAGATGAAGATCTCCTGGACAGGGAGTGATCAGGATGGGGACGCTCTGACCTATGATGTGAAGGTTTTTAAAGAGGGTAGATCGATTTTTGAAGCGGTTGATTTGGCATCGACCGCCATAGCGCCCATTGAGTTCAGTATCGAAACAGAGTATTCGGTCGAGGTGATATCCAAAGACGGTTCTGGGAATTTTTCCATATCCAAACGTACGGTACTCTCACCTGATTAAAGACCGTAGCAGGGCCGGGCAACCAAACCGCCACGGCGACCACCACAGTGATCGTTAAAGCGGTCGGCGCTTATGGGACCGTTCCGCCCCTTACGGATTTCAATAATGGGTTTTCCCCCAACGGCGATGGCACTGCCGATACCTTGGTGATCCAGGGCCTTGAAGCGTATGTGAACAACGTGGTCAAGATATACAACCTGAGCCAACGTTTGGTGTTCAGTGCCCATTATGGGGGACCTGGCAATGCCTGGGACGGCACCCATAAAGGCAGACGGGTACCCGTTGGTTCTTATTTATGTGTGATCGATTACAACGAACCGGGGATGGGCCAAGAGGCAAAAATGATCTATGTTAATTATTGATGTTTTTGTTTCTGTAATGGTCGGTGGTAATAACAGAAAAGTCAACTATCTCGGGGCAAGCCCACAAAGCATTCGTTAGGAAAGGGCTTAAAAAATCGAGGCAAGCCGGAGCATTTAAATCTCGATTATTGAGTAAACCCTTAGTATCTGGCCTTGTCCCATAAAAAATGACGGGGACCGTTGTTTCCGATCCCCGCCGTCGGTATAAAACAAACCTAAATGAAAAAACTTTACTCTTATAAAACCAATGGTCGATCCGGCACCGCGCCATTACTCCATTGGACCTACTTTTTCGTTGTATTGCACTTTGTTGACAACAAAGGTGGGGATTTCAGTACAAGACTCAAGATAAAAAGTGCCTATATCTACTAAAACCGGGACGAAGAAGAGATCAAAGGGGATTTCTGGATTTCCAAAATCCCAAAATTCCAAAATCCCCAAAACACCTTATAACATCCCGTTTTTAAAGAGGTTGGGCACTGATTTTTGGATATTTTTCTTGTATGGGTATTCTTTACATTAATTAATATTCAAAAATGATAAAAACAAGCCCATCATGAAAAAACAAATACAATTACAATTAATAGGGGTATTCCTTTTTGGTGCCATACACTTTGGCGCCTATGGCCAGGTACAGATAGGCAGTGATATCGATGGCGAGGCAGCGGGTGATGGGTCAGGAAGAAGTGTAAGCCTGTCGGCTGACGGTAGCGTGCTGGCCATAGGAGCTTCCTTCAACGATGGAAACGGTATCGATTCTGGCCATGTACGGGTGTATAAAAGGGATGCCAGCGCCCCGCTGGGTTGGACACAGCTGGGCAGTGATATCGATGGCGAGGCGGCGAACGATTTTTCAGGGGATCCAATAAGCCTGTCGTCCGACGGCAGCGTGCTGGCCATAGGGGTTATGTTCAACGATGGAAACGGTAATGCTTCAGGCCATGTACGGGTGTACAAAAGGGATGCTAACGCCTCTTTGGGTTGGATACAGGTGGGCGGTGATATCGATGGAGAGGCGGCGGGCGATTTATCAGGAAGAAGTGTAAGCCTGTCGTCCGACGGCAGCATGTTGGCCATAGGGGCTACAAGCAACGATGGAAACGGTGATGGTTCAGGCCATGTACGGGTGTACAAAAGGAATGCTAACGCCTCTTTGGGTTGGATACAGCTGGGCGGTGATATCGATGGCGAGGCGGCGAACGATGGGTCAGGAATTAGTGTAAGCCTGTCGTCCGACGGCAGCATGTTGGCCATAGGGGCTACAAACAACGATGGAAACGGTGATTTTTCAGGCCATGTACGGGTGTACAAAAGGGATGATAACACCTCTTTGGGTTGGATACAGCTGGGCGGTGATATTGATGGCGAGGCAGCGAACGATCGGTCAGGAAATATTGTGAGCCTGTCGGCTGACGGCAGCGTGCTGGTCATAGTATCTATAACAAGCGGTGGAAACGGTGATTTTTCAAGCTATTCAGGGGTGTTCAAAAGGGATACTAACGCCGCGCTTGGCTGGATACAGCTGGGCGGTAATATCGATGGCGAGGCGGCGCAAGATTATACATCTAGTATAAGCCTGTCGTCCGACGGCAGCGTGCTGGCCATAGGGGCTACAGGCAACGATGGAAACGGTGATAGTTCAGGCCATGTACGAGTGTACAAAAGGGATGCTACCGCCCCTTTGGGTTGGATACAGCTGGGCAGTGATATCGATGGCGAGGCGGCGGGCGATTTTTCAGGAAGAAGTGTAAGCCTGTCGTCCGACGGCAGCGTGTTGGCCATAGGGGCTACAGGCAACGATGGAAACGGTGATCGTTTAGGCCATGTACGGGTGTACCATATAGGCGCAAGTGGTGTTTCCATAGAAGCTCCAGTGCAGACAAATGCCATGACTCCCTTTGAGGTTACCTTTACCTTCGATAGGGGAATTACCGATTTTAACAAAGAAGATATTGCTGTGGCCCATGCCACAGTCGATAATCTTACGACCATCAACGCCGCTACCTATACGGCCACCATAGCACCCGATATAGCCACATGTAACCCTATTGCCATTAACATACCTGCGGGCTCAGCATTCGATGTGGATTCGAACCTACCCAATTTTGCAGCGCAGGAGATGGTCGTCGAAGTCGTGGACGATGTTCCCCCCGATGCCAGGGCCAAGGACATTACCGTGGCGCTGGGTACCAACGGGCAGGTGATCCTCAATGCCGACCAGATCAATGCTGGCAGTACCGATAATTGTGGGGTGGCCGCTCTGTTCATAGGCAGCAACCAGGTCATTACATCAGAAGGGACATTCGATGTTGAGTTGATCGTGGAGGATGTGAACGGAAACCGGTCCAGTGCCTTTGCCAAGGTAACGGTAGTGGCCCCCATAACGGTCTCGATAGACAATGCCCCATCGGGTGTGGAAGACCTGTCGCCCTTTACGGTGGAGATCATGTTCAGTGAGGCCGTTACCGGTTTTGAGCTGGGGGATATCGAAGTAGCCAATGCCACGGTAGGCGCCCTTACAGGCAGCGGATCGACCTATACCGCCACCCTTGTACCCACGTCCCTCTGTGATGATATCACCATCGATGTACCGGCCCATGTAGCGGAAAGCACCACTACAGGGTTGCCCAATCAAGCGGTCACGCAGCTAAGCGTGGGTACAGAGGATACCATGGTCCCCACCATAACATGTCCCGCCGATGTGGTGGCCAGTACCGCTGATAATGGTACCGGTGAC
>NZ_JAYKLX010000013.1:0-98134 GCF_035285365.1 Aquimarina gracilis
ATTGAGGATCACCTGCCCGTTGGTACCCAGCGCCACGGTAATGTCCTTGGCCCTGGCATCGGGGGGAACATCGTCCACGACTTCGACGACCATCTCCTGCGCTGCAAAATTGGGTAGGTTCGATGCTACATCGAATGCTGAGCCCGCAGGTATGTTAATGGCAATAGGGTTACATGTGGCTATATCGGGTGCTATGGTGGCCGTATAGGTAGCGGCGTTGATGGTCGTAAGATTATCGACCGTGGCATGGGCCACAGCAATATCTTCTTTGTTAAAATCGGTAATTCCCCTATCGAAGGTAAAGGTAACCTCAAAGGGAGTCATGGCATTTACTTGCACTGGAGCTTCTATGGAAACATCACTTGCGCCTATATGGTACACCCGTACATGGCCAGAATCGATACCGTTTCCATCGTTGCCTGTAGCCCCTATGGCCAGCACGCTGCCGTCGGACGACAGGCTCACACCAGTCCCTGAAAAATCGTCCGCCGCCTCACCATCGATATCACCGCCCAGCTGTATCCAACCCAAAGAGGCGTTAGCATCCCTTTTGTACACTCGTACATGGCCTGAACTATCACCGTTTCCATTGTTTTCAATAGCTCCTATGGCCAGCACGCTGCCATCGGACGACAGGCTTACACTCCTTCCTGAAAAATCGTTCGCCGCCTCGCCATCGATATCACCGCCCACCTGTATCCAGCCAAGCGCGGCGTTAGTATCCCTTTTGTACACCCGTACATGGCCTGAAGCATTACCGTTTCCATCGTTGACGGAAGCCCCTATGGCCAACATACTGCCGTCGGACGACAGGCTTATTGGATCCCCTGAAAAATCGTTCGCCGCCTCGCCATCGATATCACTGCCCAGAAGTATCCAACCCAAAGAGGCGTTAGCATCCCTTTTGTACACCCGTACATGGCCTGAACCATCACCGTTTCCATCGTTTTCACGAGCTCCTATGGCCAACATGCTGCCGTCAGCCGACAGGCTCACAATATTTCCTGACCAATCGTGCGCCGCCTCGCCATCGATATCACCGCCCAGCTGTATCCAACCCAAAGAGGCGTTAGCATCCCTTTTGTACACCCGTACATGGCCTGAACCATCACCGTTTCCATCGTTGCCTGAAGCCCCTATGGCCAACATGCTGCCGTCGGCCGACAGGCTTACACTAATTCCTGACACATCGCCCGTCGCCTCTCCATCGATATCACCGCCCAGCTGTATCCAACCCAAAGAGGCGTTAGCATCCCTTTTGTACACCCGTACATGGCCTGAAGAACGACCGTTTCCATCGTTGAGCGCAGACCCTATGGCCAGCACGCTGCCGTCGGACGACAGGCTTATTGGATCCCCTGAAAAATCGTTCGCCGCCTCGCCATCGATATCACTGCCCAGCTGTGTCCAACCCAGCGGGGCGCTGGCATCCCTTTTGTACACCCGTACATGGCCTGAAAAATCACCGTTTTCATCGTTGCCTGTAGCCCCTATGGCCAGCACGCTACCGTCAGCCGACAGGCTTACACTAATTCCTGACCCATCACCCGCTGCCTCGCCATCGATATCACTGCCTATCTGTACCTGGCCATAGGCGCCAAAGTGTATGGCACCAAAAAGGAATACCCCTATTAATTGTAATTGTATTTGTTTTTTCATTGGGAGTTATTTTTATGACTTTTGTATATTAAACAAAGTAAGAATCATACAAAGGAAATATCAATTATTAGTGTCAAAACCTTTTAAGGTTGGGATGAAATAGGATATTTTAGGGATAAGGAGGGTTTCGGTATAAAGTATGAGGTATGAGGATATGGAGAATTGGGGGTTGCGCATCTGAGGTTACTCGAAGAATCGAAGCCCTGATCATGCTTCGTACTACTTACCCTTCGGCTCCCTGGTTCCAAGCCTATAGTTTCTTAAGTATCCATTTGGTGATGGTACGTATCACCTTGTCTTTTTCAAGGTCTTTGTGCAGTTCATGGTAGCCGCCATCGACAAGGATTAATTTGGCTTGGTTTGTGTTTTCTGAAAACTCTTGAGAACCTTTGTAGTCTATAATTTGATCATCGGTACCATGTAGTAGTAACACAGGTGTATCCAGTGTAGCTGCATTTTTGATCGCCCACTCCCCCGCTTCCATAATCGGAAATGAAAAATTAGGACTAACCTTATCATGCACCAGGGGATCGTTTTTATATTTCTCGACCTCTTCGGGGATTCTAGAGATGGCATTAACATCTAATCCTGAAGGTAGTGTTACCGAAGGCGCAATTTTTTGCATCAATTTACCCATAGTCATTTTCCAGGCCGGGGGTTGAAATGCCAATCGTAAAAACGGGCTGGTTAATACCGCTCCAGCGATCTCAGGTCGATTACGCAATACATAATTGATCACCAGGTTGCCCCCCATACTGTGGCCGTATATAAATAAAGGAACACCTTTGGTAAGCGCTTGTGCTTTTACAAACATCGTATCAACTACCGCCAATAGCGACTCATATCCCGGGCAATGCCCACGTTTGCCATTGCTCTTGCCATGCCCAAAATTATCATACGTAAGTACCCCAATATGTTTTGCTAACAGCTCTGGAATCACATAATCGGCATAACGAGACGAATGTTCTCCCATACCATGCACTAACACCACCATGGCTTTACAATCATTAGGCACCCAATACTGACCAAAAAGTTGTTGTTTGCTATGCTCAAAAAAGAATTCCCGGTGTTGCATGGGTTAAATATACTATAAAAATCGTCACATCGAGTACTTAGAACCAATGAGCAATAATTGAAAGTCCACTAAATCAAAATCCGTCAATTCGAGTGTCTCGATGGTAATCGAGATGTATCGAGAATAGGATTTTGATTAAAAAACGGTTCTCGATACATTTTGTCTTCATTACATTCAGACAAAACACTCGAACTGACGTTTTTTAATAAAATTGATAAGCAATGTGGATTTCCGTAAAAAATTGGTTGGTGATTGTTGTAGTTTGGGTAAATAATCAAAAAAAAGCAGATAAAGTAATTTCTAGCACCGTATTATAAATAAAAATTGAACAACAAATGAATTATGTATGATATTAAATAAAATTATTATTCACGAATTAAACAAAGTAAGCGGTTCTAACGAAACCAACTTAATTCTTTCTGATGAATTAGTTGATATTGACGCTAATTCGGTTGGACTGGTGGAGGCTTTAAATAAGAGTTATAATAGTGATAGAGTTCTCTATGCCGTGTTTGATAAATCCGATGGAAAATATTTTCCAGAGAAGTTCAGCGAATACAAGGATTCCGGACAAGATACCCAAGATTTTATTTCTTTAACACGAAATGTGATTGGTAATCTAGAGACTTTAATTCAACCAATAACCTTAGCAACAGGTGGATACTTCGTATTTTCCGAGTACAGTAACAATAACAATGATTTTTTAGGAATATTTCTAATAAGAGATACAGAAGGTAAAACATTAAGTAAGACCGAAAATTCATTTTCAATAGATAGTATTGAGTACGTAGACACGTCTAACTTAGCAATGGCTTGTAGAATAAATCATGGAAAATATGAAATAGATGAAGAAAACTATCTTTCACTCACTCAATTGAGACAGCAAGAAATCTCAGAGTATTTTAAGAATTGGATTTCAATTGAGCAAATTGAAAGCAGTAGTGAGTATACCAAACAACTTTACGAAATAATCTCTCAAATCGAAAGACCTGAAAATCCAGATACTGGACAAGAATATGAAATTGAGGTTTTTAGAAACCTTGTTTATAACTATGCTACAAGCAGTCCAAATAGAACAATTAATCTTAGAGATTTAAGCCAACATTTCTATAATAATCCAAACATTTTACCTAACTATGCCTTGGAAAACGACATTTCAATAGATACTGAATTCAGATATAATGCCAGGCAACTTAAAAGGTTTATTAAACTTGAAGTAAATAGAGATGGAATAAACTTCAAAATATCTCGAGGTACTTTTGACGACAAGGTAAGATTTTCAGAGCAGGATGATAGTCTTGTTATAATAGAATCTGCTGCCTTTGCAAATGCTCTCAGAAACGAAGTAAACAACTTAAATAATTGATGTTAGAACGTCAAAAAAAAATACACGAATTTAGTGGATCATTGAATTATGAAATCAAGTCCGATTATCTTCGTTTTTCCTATAGTAAAGAACTTAATGATTATCTACAGAATACGAATATTGATTTTGAAAGTATAAGAACCGAGGAAATCCATATTAGTTTTTCAGATCTTGGATTTGAAGTCTTTGAAAACGCTACAGATTTTTTAATAGAGAATAGTATGAATAAAGAGAGGGATATCTTAATTCTAAACTATGAAGATAGACCTTTAAGTAGGGTAGAAAACCAAGCTTATATAAATTTTACACTAAAAGAAGATTTTTATTTCTTTAAAAATCCTGAGAATTATGTAAACTTTATAAACTTTTTGAAAAGTAGAGACCAAGAGACAGAAGATGCTTTCCATTTTATTGACTATTCAAATGATGTTAACAGAAAAATAGTTTTAACTAGTATAACAGAAAAAAGCCGAATTATTCTCAGATATTTCAAAGAAATTCCAAATTTACCCAATAACAAAGATTATTCTGTAAGCTTAGATCAATTCAAGAATTGTTTTGAACAGGAAAACAATAATCTTCCAAAATTCCTTAAAAGTGTATTAATTAAATATGCCTCCAGATATGAACCTGATGAAAGGCTAAAATTGGTGTTTCAGAATTTAAGAAGTATTGTTGATGAAGCAAAAATAAATTTTGAAATTTATATAAATAACTTATCAATAGATAAAATTCGAAAGGACTATGACGAATACAAATCAAAATACTTCTCAGAAGTATCAGATATTTTAAAAAAAATATCTCAACAAGTTATAGGCTTCCCAATAGTAATTGCATCAACTCTTTTTGCAGTTGAAAAAGTAAAAGCAAATTCGACATCTCTTTATTTTATTGCAGTTGTTATTCTTGTAACTACAATATATTTGATTCTACTTTTAAAGATGAATTTTAGAGATTTAAAATATGTTAAACAGCTTTCCGACAAAGATTATAATAGTATCAAAGGCAATAATTTTTTTATTAGATTTCCAAATGAGTTTCAAATATTCCAACAAATTAAATCACGTATCGATAATCGAATTCAAAATTTGATAATTGTATGCGAATCATATTTTTGGATATTAGGTTTATCTAATACGGCGCTTATTGGCATTATTCTATCATATTTAAATGTCCCAAAAGGAGGTATTTTACTAATTTCGATTGCTATTATCACGGTTATGGTCTTCGCAAGAAACACTATTTGGAATGAAAAAAAAGAAGAATGAAGTGAGAAAAAACCAAAGAACATGGAAATATTTTCCGTGTGACATTATAAATACGATCTCTACCCCTCAAACAACAAAGAAATAAACTCCGCCACACAAGCCGGTTTTTCAATACCTTCGATCTCTACAGCGCAATCCCAGGTGATTTTGATACCGTTTTCGGCATAGGGTTCTATGTGTTGTAGACTGCTATGCAATCGCAATCGACTATCTACAGGTACCGGGTGTGGGAAACGTACTTTGTTTAATCCATAATTCACGCCCATCACCGCGCTTTCTACCACCACCAGATCCATCAACATTTTTGAGAGCAACGAGATCGATAAAAACCCATGGGCAATCGTTTTTTTAAACGGGGATTCCTTTTTAGCGCGTTCTACATCGACATGTACCCATTGAAAATCCTGAGTGGTTTCAGCAAAGGCATTGATCATCTCCTGGGTTACGGTGATCCACTCTCCAGTAGGTAACGGTTTCCCTACGTGGGTTTTAAACTCTTCGAAGTTTTTGCAAATAAGTTGGTTCATATTTATATTTTTTAGTTTTTTCCGAGCACTGAGCGGAGTCGAAGTGCGACATAATCTTCATTTTCAATTGTGTGATTCACCCTTCGACTCCGCTCAGGGTTCAAAATACATACGATATTCGAAGGGTGAGGTTCTCAAACCCTGTATTCCTGAAACCTGAAACCCGAAACCCGAAACCTCAAACCTCAAACCTACCTACTATCTCGAGATTCCCCCATCAATCGTTAGGCATATCCCAGATACGTATGACGCCTCGTCTGAAGCCAGATATAAATATCCATAGGCAATATCTATCGGCAAAGCCGCTTTTTTAAGTGGGATTTGCGATTTGATTCCTTCAATATGTTCTTTTGGGATCTGGCCGGTCATTTCGGTTAAAGTGAATCCCGGTGCCAGGGCGTTGGCTGTGATTCCGTATTTACCCAGTTCCATGGTCCAGGTTTTAGACATAGCAATTACTCCCGCTTTGGTTGCCGAGTAATTGGTTTGTCCAAAATTACCGCGTAATCCCACATTGGAAGCTGCAGAGACTATGCGTCCGTACCCCGCTTCTTTCATGTATTGTGAAACCACTTGGGTACATAAAAATACCCCTTTCAGGTTCACATCGATTACCGCATCCCATTCTTCTTCGCTCATTTTATGAAGCGTTCGGTCTTTGGTGATCCCAGCATTATTGATCAGGATATCGATTTTACCATATTTTTTATGGATTCTTTTGGCTTCTGCTTCAATCGCAGCTTTATCCGTAACTGATATTTTGGTGAATTCTGCGGTACCAACTTCATTATTTATGCTCTTGGCGGTTTCGACACCTTCATCCAACAGATCCCAGATAATGACCGAGGCACCTTCTTTGGCAAAGAGGCTTGAAACGGCTTTTCCGATCCCTCGGGCTCCGCCTGTTACAATTGCCATTTTGTTTTTTAGTCTCATGTGTTATATGTGAGGTTTAATTACTTATTAAAGTATTCTATAGTTAGTCTCCTCTCCCTTGAGGGAGAGGATTAAGGTGAGGGTGTAATTCCCCTCATCCTAACTCCTACGCCCCATCTCACCCATTGCTATTGCAACGTCGTCCAGGGAGAAGGAACTGAATTTACGAGCATTCTATAACCGCTTTTCCTTTTACTTGTCGTTTGATCATATCTTCTAGGGCGTTTTTTGCTTCGGCTAAAGGGTATATCTTATGGATATGGGGTTTTAGTTTCCCCGCGCCGTACCATTGCATCAATTGCATGGTGTTTTGCATGTTTTGATCGGGTGTTTTCATGGCAAAGCTTCCCCAGAATACCCCCACAATCGCACATCCTTTTAGCAAGGCCAAATTCAGCGGAATTTTAGGAATATCCCCGGCGGCAAATCCTACCACCAGGTAGCGACCTTCCCAGGCCATACCTCGTATTGCAGGTTCAGAATATCGACCACCTACAGGATCGTAGACTACATCTACTCCTTTGCCATCTGTAAGCTCTTTGATACGAGCTTTTAGATCTTCGGTATCGTAATTAATCACCTCATCGGCTCCGTATTCCTTGCAGAGTTCGAGTTTTTCGGTAGACGATGCTGCGGCGATTACTTTGGCACCCATCAGCTTTCCTAATTCTACCGCTGCTAATCCTACTCCGCCAGAAGCTCCCAAAACTAAGAGCGTTTCTCCTTCTTTTAATCGACCACGATCTTTTAAGGCATGGTACGAAGTACCATAGGCCATCATAAACGAAGCCGCTACCGGAAATTCCATTCCGGGAGGTTTTGGAAAACATGCATTGCCGGGCACTACTACTTCTTCGGCATAGCCGCCGTGCATCACAAATCCAAAGACCTCATCACCGGGTTTTACGTGTTTGATTTTGGTGCCTACTTCTTTTACCACTCCAGCGATATCGCTACCGGGTGTAAAGGGTAACTCAGGCTTAAACTGATACAATCCTTGAATAATCAAGGTATCCGGGAAATTAACGCCACAGGCTTTTACCTGCACTACGACTTCTTTTTCTCCGGGTTTTGGACTTTCTATATCGTCAAGGACCAAGGATGATGGTGGTCCGAATTGTTTACAAACTATTGCTTTCATGTTTAGTTAGTGAGTTTTTGAGTTATTGAGTACTTCAGCCTAAATGATTTAATTCGTCATGCCGAATTTATTTCAGCATCTCATCCTGCTAATTTTCTTAATGAGATTCTGAATCAAGTTCAGGATGACGTTCTACTAGAATAAAAAGCTGTTCTCGATACAATTTTTCTTCACTTCGTTACGGAAAATCACTCGAACTGACGCTTTTTATTCCTCAATCACTTTTAAGACCAATTTCCCCATTTTGTTTCCTGAAAATAGGCGTAAAAAGGTTTCGTGGAAGTTTTCGATGCCTTCGTAGATATCTTCTTTGCTTTTTAGCTTTCCTTGCATCATCCAGCCGCCCATTTCCATAGCTGCTTTGCCATAATCCTTAGCATAGTCCATTACTACCATTCCTTGCATGGTAGCTCGATTAACCAATAGAGAAAGGTAATTACTTGGTCCTTTGATCGCTATTTTGTTGTTGTATTGTGAAATGGCTCCGCAAACAACAATTCTTGCATGCATTCGCAGTCTAGCCAGGGCTGCATCCAGAATTTCGCCTCCTACGTTATCAAAATATACGTCGATTCCTTTTGGGCATTCTCTTTTTAATCCGGCATGAATATTTTCAGATTTATAATCTATGGCGCCATCAAACCCAAGTTCTTCGACAACATATTTACACTTATCGGCTCCTCCTGCAATTCCGATTACTCGGCAGCCTTTGATTTTGGCAATCTGTCCAACCACACTCCCTACGGCACCTGCCGCACCCGAAACTAAAACAATATCCCCTTCCTTGATCTTTCCTACTTCCAGAATACCGAAATAGGCTGTCATCCCAGGCATTCCCAACGTACCAATATACATGGGTAGCGGAGCTAATTTTGGATCTACAGGATACCAATTGCTTCCATCGGTTACCGAGTATTGTTGTACACCTCCCCAACCGGTAAGATAGTCTCCTTCTTTATATTTAGGGTGATTGTTGGCTTTGATCACTTTCCCTACCGATCCGGCACGCATAACATCGCCTACCTGAACAGGTTCGATATAAGATTTTCCTTCATTCATCCAGCCTCGCATCGCAGGGTCTAAGGATATATAATGTTGCTGAATTAAAACTTCACCTTCTTTGGGTTCAGGAATCGGGTTGGATTGTAGTTCCCAGGTATCTGCTTTTGGAAGCCCCACAGGTCGTTTTTTGAATATTAGTTGTTTGTTGTTGCTCATGATATTGTTATTATAAGAATTGTGTGTTTATAAGGATGTTCCGCCGTCTAGTGTAATGGTTTGTCCGGTAATAAATCGCGTATTATCTGAAGCTAACCAGACCACGGCATCGGCAATTTCGTCGGCTTGACCGTATCGTTTCATTGGGATTACACTTTTAAGACGCTGATCCATATCAGGTCGTACCGATAATAATTTGTCAAGCAAAGCCGACTCGGTATATCCCGGGCAAACCGCATTGATACGTATATTTTTGGTAGCATATTCTAAAGCAGCCGATTTGGTCATACCCACAACGGCAAACTTACTTGCAGAATATGAAATGTTATTCAGCGATGCTTTTAACCCTGCCAAAGAAGCAATATTTACTATGTTGCCATGTCCTTGCTTGGTCATTTGTATAAGTGCTTGTTTCATACAATAAAAAACACCGGTTTGATTTACCGCAATTACGCTGTCCCAATCGTCTAAAGTATACTCGCCTACCCTAGCCATGTTTCGTGGACCAATCCCCGCATTATTCACCATCACATCTAATTGCCCATATTTTTTAACGGTATCTGCAATAAGTTTCTCTACCTCCTCAAATTTTGCAACGTTGGCTGTTATAACTGAAGCACCACCGCCTTCTTTTGAAATTTCATCGGCAACCATTTGTGCTTTTTCTTCTTTGATATCTGAAACCACAACTTTGGCTCCATGTTTTGCCAAATGTTTTGCTGTAGCAGCTCCGATCCCAGAGCCCGCTCCTGTTACGATCGCTATTTTATCTTTTACTTGCATGTGTTTTATATTTAATTGGTTATTGAGCGATACTTAGTATCAATCTTGAATCTTCTAGTGCCTGACTGCGCATTTTGGCAGGATATCCTTCTGCAGTGATCATTTTTATAAAATCTTCTTTACTCGCGTATTCTATAATCAATATCTTATCCCATTCTTTTTCATCTTCTGGGCCGATAAGGGTAAATTGAGGTTTTCCCTGATACACTACCTTGGCTTTTGAAGCCTGAAAAAAAGGGATCACGGCTTTCATATATTGAGCATAGGCCTCGGCTCCTGTCGTTCCGGTTTCTTCAACTTTATCTTTGAATTTTAATAGATTCAACATCTGAAAAGGACCTTCAACAGGCAACTGACTAAAAGTTTGAAATTGTTCGGTGGTAACCCCAATATACTTTGTGCTCATGTTCTGATTTTTAGTGTTATTTACTCGAACTTTACTATTCCCGAATCTGCAGACATAGTAACGAGTTCTGGATAATGCGTTTTCATGTTATCAATCATAAAATCAAAGGGTATATCTTCAAAATGACCATAATCCTCTAGATACTCCATAAAAATATTACCTGCGGCATCAAATTCTTGAAACATAGAATCGTTTTCGCCATCAAACTCGAGTGGCGCTACATTGCATTTTTCACACAACGTTTTATTAAACGCCGGTGATGCTTTGACCCACTTCCCATCAAGAAAAATGTTTACCATTCCATGAGGAGTTAATTCATTGGTTCCGAATTTTTCGGTTAATTTCTCTACGGCAATATGATTTTTAACTTTTGCCAAATGAATTCTGGCTGGTATTTGCAGTGCTCTTAAGCCTGCGATTAACAAAATTGATTTATCAACACAATGACCATATGGTTTTTTGGCAATCTCACTGGCCCTGTACCCTTCTTTAGTAAGATGAATATTGTATGGGTCATAGCGCCATTGATCACGAACTTTATAATATAGTTTTATTGCCTTTTCTTTTGCAGATAAGGTATCTGTTTTGAATTCTTTTACGAGTTCCTGAATTTCATCCGACTCATAATCCAAAAAATATGTAGATTCTAAATAGTTCATTCTAAATAGTTCATTCTAAATTTTAGTCAATTTTATTTTTCTGTATAGCTTGCAAAGCAAGGTTACAAAGCAATTCAGCTGCTTTGTTGAGTTGAGCAAAACGCGGATCCGTAGTTAGCCCCTTGCTATACCTATAATAGATTTGCTGTGCAATCACCGCAATTTTAAAAAGTCCAAAAGCGTAGTAAAACACCAAGTGATCGACTTGTCTTCCACTTTTTTGGGAATATAATTCCACAATTTCACTTCGACTGGGATTTCCGTCCATGATGGTTGGTGACGGAATTCCTTGTTGTACAAAAGGGTGATCACTCGCCATGGTCCAATATCCCAAAGAAGTTCCCAGATCCATCAAAGGATCACCAAGGGTAGCCATTTCCCAATCTAAAACAGCCACTACTTCTTTCCAACTGTCATCTTTAAAAACAATGTTATCGTATTTAAAATCATTATGCACCAGGCTATGTTTATATGATGTTGGTTGATTTTCTTCCATCCAACGCATTACTTTTTCTGCAGCAGGTACGTCTTCGGTAGCGGCTTTTAGATATTGTTTTCCCCAGTTAAGTACTTGTCGTTCGACATAGCCTTCGGGTTTTCCTAATTCTCCTAATCCGATGGCTTTATAATCTACATTGTGTAACTCAACAAAAGTATCCAACCACGAGTTGGCTATGGTTTTGAAATCCTTAGGTGGTATATTTCTTTTTTTGGCTTCTTTCACATTCAGAATAATTCCTTCTACCTTTTCCATGATATAAAAAGGACATCCCAAAATATCTTCATCTTCAGAAAATACATACATTTTTGGCACCTTTGGAAACGCTTGATAAAGTCCGGACTGCACTCTAAATTCGCGCCCCATATCATGCCCTCTTTTAATCGCTCCAAATGGAGGACGACGTAATACGTATTCTTTATCTTCGATCGTAATTAAATAGGTAAGATTTGAATACCCATGGGTAAATTGGGTAACTTGCCAATCGCTTTGGCTATTGGTAATCACTCCTTCTTTTTGAAGGAATTCTTTTAGTGTCTTTTCGTTTAGTTCTTCGCCTTGACGTACGTTTTGCATTGTATTATATTGGTTAGTTGGTCTTCAAAAAGTTCAGACAAACAATTCGATTTTTTTAAATATTATATCTTGATTTTAGCATGTTTATTAATCACACTCTTTCCTAACTGATACATATGTACCTCATCGGGTCCATCGGCCAGGCGCAACATGCGTGCTGCTACAAAAAAGTGTGCTAACGGAGTATCGGGTCCAACTCCTTTTCCTCCATGGATCTGCATGGCCCGATCAATGACATTCAACGCCATATTGGGTGCCACAATTTTGATCATAGCAATCAGGTCCTTTGAGGTTTTATTCCCTTCTTTGTCCATTTTATCTGCTGCCGAAAGGGTAAGCAATCGTGCTTGTTCTATTTCGCATTGGGATTGAGCAATTTCTTGTCGTATACTGCTAAAGTCTTTGAATGTTTTACCAAACGCGATACGTTCTGAAGCGCGTTGCGACATTAATTCTAGCGATCGTTGTGCCATCCCAATCAAACGCATACAATGATGAATTCGACCAGGCCCTAAACGTCCCTGTGCAATTTCAAAACCTCTTCCTTCACCCAGGATTAAATTTTCTTTAGGAACCCGCACATTTTCTAGTACGATCTCGGCATGTCCTTCGGGAGAATCATAAAACCCAAAAACGGATAAAGGCCTTATGACGTTAAGCCCAGGAGTATCCATAGGTACCAAAATCATGCTTTGTTGCTGGTGACGAGGAGCATCAGGGTTGGTTTTACCCATGACAATGGCTATTTTACAATGAGGATCCATCCCGCCAGAAGACCACCATTTACGACCGTTGATTACGTATTCATCACCATCAAGGGTGATCGAGGTTTCAATATTTGTGGCATCAGATGAGGCTACTTGCGGTTCTGTCATCAGGAAAGCCGAACGTATATCTCCATTCATCAAGGGTTCTAACCATTGTTTTTGTTGGTCGGGAGAACCATATTTTGCCAATACTTCCATGTTTCCGGTATCCGGAGCATTGCAATTAAACACTTCTGAGGACCAAAGTACACGACCCATAATCTCTGCCAACGGCGCATACTCAAGATTAGTAAGTCCGGGGCTTAAATCACCATAACTTTTTGGAAGGAATAAATTCCACAAACCCGCTGCTTTGGCTTTGGCTTTAAGGTCATCCATTCCCGGCCAACGTTTCCATCGATTCTCGGCACTATAATTAAATGTACTTACTTCTTGTTCTATAGGAAGTATGTGCTCTTCAAAAAATGCATTGAGTTTATCCTGAAGTGACGTTATTTTTTCAGTGTAATTGAAGTTCATATTCTTTTTTAAATTTTAAAAGCATAATCCTATTAAGATTAAAACTTACTACTTAAATTCTATCCTTTGTTCATTTTCTTTGCTCGCCCAAAGAAAACGAACCAAAAGAAAAGGCAATTTTTCCAAGGTATTTTTCAGTTTTACTGAAAACCAGATTTGTTTTGCTAAAATCTTTCCAAGGCTTCAAGATTTTTTAACGCAAACCAAATCTTATACTGGTAGAAAAAGGTTTAAAAGCTTTGCTTCGGAACATTTGCATACCCCTTAATTTTTATCCGGCGATCATATATCCACCATCGGCATTATAGACACCACCCGTCATATACGCACCAGCATCTGAAGCTAATAAACATACTATTCCGGCCATTTCATCAGGCATTCCCATTCGGGCCGTTGGTAATGTTCTTTCTATTTTTTGTAGCAATTTTTCGTTTTGCCAAAGCGCTGCGCTAAATTTGGTTTTGATCAATCCTGGGCATACCACATTAGCGCGAATACCATGTTGTCCCCATTCTTTTGCTTGATTTTTGGTAAGCATTAATAATGCTGCCTTGCTTGTACTATATAATCCTAGTCCAGCACCAGGGTGTAACGCTTCAACAGATGCAATATTAATGATACTTCCACCTCCTCGTTCTTTCATAGAAGGTAATGCTAGATTGGACAACATCCAGGGTGCTTTTACGTTTACATCCATGATTTTATCAAAAACAGCTTCTTCAGCATCTTCAATGGGTCCATATACAGGATTAATTGCGGCATTGTTGACCAAAATATCAATGCCGCCACATTGTTCTATAGTCTTTTGTATTAAGTTTTGGCGTTGATCGGCTTTCCCTATATGACAGGCGATACCAATTGCCTGCAGACCTGCTTTTTCAAATTCGGCAACGACTTCATTTACGGCCTCCTGGCTCCTGCTGCTTATCACTACTTTGGCTCCGTGTTCTGCAAGACCCTGGGCGATTGATTTTCCGATTCCTTTACTTGAGCCTGTGATAATGGCTACTTTTCCTTCAAGATTGAAGGACTGCTTAATTGTGTTCATTAATTATATTGGTAAATTGTTGTTTAGTTCAGTATTTCTTTTTCTCCGGCTATGGTTAATGCTTCTTCATCTAATAATATTTCTGCCAAACCATTCGTTTTTGGTAGCTCGTATTTATAGAAGAATTTCATCGTATGAATTTTACTTTCATAAAAGTCTTCAGCATATGTTTTCTGACCCGTTACCAAAGCATTTTTAGCGTGAGAGGCAACATCCAGCCATATCCAGGCCATTGTAATATTGCTCAAGAATTCCATAAATGGTGTCGCGTCTGATAAGAATCGCTCATAATCTCCTTTTTGAGCAAATCCAACTAAAAAACCTATTACCTTTTGAGCCAGTTGAAGTTTTTCTCCAAGTTTTAAAGCATACTTTTTTAGATCATCATACTTTGAAGCTTCCTGAATGGTTTGCATGATCTCTGCGGTTAGCAATTGCAGGGCCTTACCATTTTCCATTAGTAATTTTCTTCCCAAAAGATCTTGAGATTGGATTCCTGTTGTACCTTCGTAAATCGGAAAAATACGAATGTCTCTATAGTATTGTTGTAAGATAAAATCGGTACAGAATCCATACCCCCCTAGAACTTGTAATCCATTTGAAACGGCCTCTGCCCCCATCTCTGAAGGATAAGTTTTTACCATGGGAATGATGAGCTCAAGTAACAATGCATATTTTTCTTTTTCTTCTTTATCCTGAAGTGTTTCTTTAAAATCATAATACTTTGCTGCCAAAATAACCAAACTCAAAGAGCCTTCATACACAGCCTTTTGTTGTAGCAACATTCTTCGAACATCAGGGTGATTGATAATTAAGGTTTGTCCTTGTTCTGGGTTTTTCTTTCCATCGCTAGAAAGTTTTCGACCTTGTGGGCGTTCTTTGGCATATTGTAATGATGCGTGATATGCTGCCGATGCAATAGCAGCAGCCCCACGTCCGACAGCGATACGAGCACCATTCATCATTAAAAACATGTATTTAAGTCCGTGATGTGCTTCTCCTACTAACCACCCTTGACAATCATCGGCATCTCCAAAGCCTAAGTGTGTCGTACAATATCCGCGTTGTCCAACCTTTTGAAAGTCGGCTACTGTCGTAACATCATTAGGAGTAAGATTACCATTAACATCTGGGCGTTTTTTGGGCACAACAAATAAAGAAATACCTTTGGTTCCGGCAGGTGCACCTTCGATACGTGCTAATACCAAATGCACAAAGTTATCGGCATATTGATGATCACCACCGGATATAAATATTTTTTGACCTGAGATCTTATAATAACCATCGTCTGTTGGTGTTGCCTTTGTCACTACATCAGATAAAGAACTTCCGGCTTGAGGTTCTGTAAGACACATCGTACCTGCCCATTCCCCTGAAAGCATTTTGGGCACATACGTATCATTCAATTCTTTGTTTCCAAAATGTACAATCAACTCTGCCGATCCAAGGGTAAGTCCCGCATAACCGGGTAAATGGTTATTGGCAGCATCCAAAATAAACGCTGCACAAGTAAATACTGTCATGGGTAACTGTAGTCCCCCAGCATCATAATCAAAAGTCCCAGAAATGAGTCCCATTTCTCCACCTTTTTTCATCATAACATCAACCTGCGGATGTACGATTACTGTACCATCTTTATGATATGCAGGTTTTTCATCCATTTCTTTGACATATGGGAACAGTTCTCGGTCTGAAAACTCTTTTACAGATTCTAAAAACATGTCAAGCGATTCCTTGTCGTGATCTGCAAAACGGTCTGCTTGTAACACATCTTCTAACTGGTGTACATCGTATAAAAGGTATTTTAATGTCTCGAAATCTATATATTGATTAGCCATTGTGTGATTTTTTTTGAAGTTGGATATTAAAACTGTAATAAATTTCGGGAATATTTGATGAATTCTCATTAAACCAGTTTAATAAATATCAATTTTTAGATACTCTTAACTTTTTACAATCAAAGTAATATTCAAAAAATGATAGGTAACCGTCAGTAAATCTTACTTTTGGCTAAGACGTTTTCTGATTTTGGAAAGTCCAACAGGGGTTAAACCCAAGTAAGAAGCAATTAAATATTGAGGAACTCTCTGAAACAGCGTTGGACGTTTCCTAAGAAGTTCAAGATATCGTTCTTGATTAGATAGGTTTCTTAATTGATTGATTCGCTGAAAATTTATAACAAATGTATGCTGCATAGATAATCTACCAAAACGTTCTAATTGATGTGAGTGATCAAAAACCTTTTGTACATCTGCTTTTGAAATGGTATATACAATAGTATCTTCAAGAGCTTCTAAATAAGACGAAGATTGGATATCTTCTATATAGGCATATAAATCGGTAAAAAAATACCCTTCGGTAAAAAACTCCATTACCTGTGCAGTTCCTTCTTCCATAGTGTAATAGGAAACACACCCTTGTTTTACAAAGTAAAAGTTATCAATATACTGACCTGGTTTTAGAAGAAAGTCACCTTTTTTGAAAGTTTGTTTTTTATAAAACTGAAGACCAAACTCCATATCGGAGTCACTCACATGTGTATAGGATCTTATAGTTCTCTTTAGGTCTTCCAAGGTTATATAGTGTTTTTAACGAAAAAACGAAATATTTTTTAAATCGCAAAAATTAGTCTAAATACTCCATAAAAACACAGAAATTTTATTAATTAAATCCCTCAAAATCAGTATTTTTTGAGTTTTTGTAAATATTACGGGTTTCCCGCAACCATAAGTTAACTTTTGTTCGTAGCTTTAAAGGACGCTAAACTAATTTAAAACCTATATTTGCAGCGCTTTCCACAAGGCCTCAAACAACCTATCCAATAGCGTATTGGATTTTATGGACACAATAAATTATTATCAAATATCGATTTTCGTTCTTCAGGGATTAATAGTCGCATCATTGATACTGCTATTATTTCGCTTACGGGCTGCAATGGGACATGGATTATTGTTCACCTCGTTGGGGTTATTTCAATTTATTCAGGTATTTCTAGCTAGTACGCTTTATTTTGAAATTTCGGATACTCTTGTGGTATCACCTGGGTCGTCGGTACTATTTTCGGGAACCTTGTTTGCGGTACTTCTGATTTATATAAAAGAAGATGCTATTACCACACGTAAATTGATCTATGCATTGGTGATAGCAAATGTAATACTATGCTTTCTGTTACTTTCTTTTAGATTAAACATTGAAGGGGCTTATAGTTATAATCCTTTTGACATATCTACAGAATTCTTTTATACAAATGTATTCGTTCTTTTTGTAGGTACAGGGATTCTATATATTGATTCTTTATTGATCATTTTTATTTTCGAATTTATTTCAAAACATATCAAGAATCTATTTTTTAGAATTTTAATTACCATGACCCTGGTATTAAGTTTTGATGCTATTTGCTTTTCAATAGGTTCATTCTGGTATTTTAATGATATCACAAGAATTCTGTATTCGGGATTGGTGTCTAAAATATTCATGGCATTTTTCTATAGTATTGTATTCACTATTTATTTGAAATATTTTGAAAAAGAGGAATTTCGCCCTAATTATCTTTCTTTTAAAGATATTTATCATTCGCTTACATACCGACAAAAATTTGAAGTAGCCGAAAAAGCGATTCAATTAACCGAAAGCAGATACCATACCTTGACCAATCTTGTTCCTGTGGGAATTTTTATGACTCGGGCCGATGGTAAAACTACGTTTGTTAATCCTAAATGGTGTGAGATTTCAGGGTTATCTCATGAAGATGCACTGAATGATGGCTGGTTAAATGCAGTTCATCCTGAAGATCGGGTTAAACTTAAGCAAGGGTGGTATGCCGATGCGACGAAAAAGAAAAACTCTGATGCTGAGTATCGATTTTTGAGATCTGATGGGTCCATCAAGTGGGTTCTGGGGCAAGCTATCCCAGAGTATAATGAAAAACGGCAAGTTACTGGCTATGTAGGTACCATAACAGATATTACGGATATCAAGTTATATGAAATAGAACTTAACAGACTTAAAGAAAAGGCCGAAGAAAGTGATCGGCTAAAATCTGCATTCTTGGCCAATATGAGCCATGAGATACGAACTCCTATGAATGGAATATTAGGTCTTGCAGAATTATTAAAAGAACCAAAATTAACCGGGGATGAACAACAATTATATCTTGACCTTATCAAAGAAAGTGGAGCGAGAATGCTTAATATTATTAAAGACATCATAGATATTTCCAGAATTGAAGCCAATCAGGTAAAAGTATTTCTTAATGAGATTAATGTAAATACGCAAACCGAATATTTATACAATTTCTTTAAACCTGAAACCGACAAAAAAGGAGTCACACTTTTACTACAAAATGGTTTACCCGAAGAAGAAGCTCTAATTAGTACCGACAAGGAAAAATTTAACGCAATACTTACCAACCTGGTTAAAAATGCGATTAAGTATACAAACAAAGGTACTATTGAATTTGGATATGTACTAAAAGATGATTTTCTGGAATTTTATGTAAAAGATACCGGCATAGGAATTGCCAAGAACAGACAAGAAGCCATTTTTGAAAGATTCGTTCAGGCAGATATAGAGGATCGATATGCACTCGAAGGTGCAGGCATTGGACTCTCTATAGCTAAAGCCTATGTAGATATGCTTGATGGAAAAATATGGTTGGAAAGTAAAAAAAGTAAAGGTTCTACTTTTTATTTTAAGATACCGTACAAGAAAGCATAAATAAAAAAAGGAAAACGTTCTTGTTTTCCTTTTTTTATTATCCTTTGGCTAAAAATTTAATTAGCTTTCTATTCTCGTAATCTTTGCACCTATGGCTCTAAGTCGTTCATCTATATCTTCGTAGCCACGATCAATCTGTTCAATATTATGAATTGTAGAGATCCCCTTTGCACTTAATGCAGCAATTAATAAAGATATTCCTGCTCGAATATCGGGAGACACCATTGTGGTTGCTTTTAAGGTAGATTTAAAATCGTGACCTATGATTGTGGCTCTATGCGGATCGCATAAAATAATTTTTGCCCCCATATCAATAAGCTTATCAACAAAGAACAGACGGCTCTCAAACATTTTTTGATGCACCATTACTTCTCCTCTTGCTTGTGTAGCTACCACCAATACAATACTTAGTAAATCGGGAGTAAAACCTGGCCACGGAGCATCAGCAATGGTCATAAATGAACCATCAATATAACTTTCTATTTGGTATCCATCTTTATGAGCGGGAATATAAATATCGTCTCCAACTCGTTCCAAGGTAATTCCCAATTTCCTGAAGGTATTTGGAATAATCCCAAGGTTTTCCCAGCTAACATTTTTTATGGTAACTTCGCTTTTGGTCATGGCTGCAAGACCTATCCATGATCCTATCTCGATCATATCTGGTAGTACGCGATGTTTACAACCACTTAACTTTTGCACACCTTCAATGGTAAGCAAATTAGAACCTACACCGGTAATTTTTGCTCCCATAGAATTCAACATCCTGCATAGTTGTTGCAAATACGGTTCGCAAGCTGCATTATAAATGGTAGTAGTTCCTTTTGCCAATACCGCAGCCATTACAATATTTGCGGTACCTGTTACAGAAGCTTCATCTAATAGCATATAGGTACCTGTGAGACCTTCTGGAGCTTCAACACCATAAAAACGTTCTTCTTTATTGTATCTAAACTTTGCTCCCAGGTTTATAAAACCTTCGAAATGGGTATCCAAACGTCTCCTTCCTATTTTATCTCCCCCCGGGCGTGGGATATATCCCTTACCAAACCTCGCCAAGAGCGGACCAACAATCATTATGGAACCTCTTAGACCACTTCCTTCTTTCTTAAATTGTTCACTCTCTAAATATTCAAGATTAAGCTCATCACTTTTAAAAGAATACACTCCTTTGTCAAGTTTTTGAACCTTTACCCCAAGATTACGTAGAATATCAATTAATTTATTTACATCCCTAATATCTGGAATGTTAGAGATTACAACTTCTTCTGGAGTTAATAATACTGCACAAAGAATTTGAAGAGCTTCATTTTTTGCACCCTGCGGAGTAATTTCTCCCTTGAGTTGATGCCCTCCTTCTATCTGAAAAGTACCCATTTGGTATATAAGCGTTAGTTAGTGGTTAATAATTATATTGGGGAGTGTTAGTTAGTAACGTTTTTTGCCTCTTCCTCTATAGTTCTTTTTGCCTCCGCTACTTTTTTTCTTTTTACCTCGCATTAAATTAGACGAATCGGTAAGGTCTTCGGTGCTTCCCTTTAGGTTTATTTGACCGTTACTTAATTCAAAAAGGTGGTCAAAAATAACACTATCTTCAACGGTATCTTTGTTCCAATTAAGATAGCATTTTTTCATGTGATTCGCTATGGTGTAAACAAGTGCCGTTTTTAGATCTCCTTCTTCCCATTTATTGGCAACATCAATCATTCTCTTGATGTTATTTCCATAAAATCTATATTTAGGAAAGTTTTGAGGGTATTCTAAAGGTTCTGGTCGCTCTTGCAACTTTTCTTTGGTTAAAATAGGAAAAGGAGCTTCAACATCGAGTTTAAAATCGCTCATAATAAATAACTGATCCCACAACTTATGCTGAAACTCTGGCACATCTCTTAAATGCGGCTGCAAATTACCCATCACCGCAATAATAGATTTAGCAACTTTATTTCTTTCTTCTTTATCTTCAATAGATACTGCATGATTTATCATTTTCTGTAAATGGCGCCCATATTCAGGAATGATAAGCTTCTCTCTCTCTGTATTATATTCTAAATTATCAATTTTCATCAAAAAACATTTAAGTGAAGTATTCTCGTTTATAGTATAGAGCAAGAATAATTCGTCTCGCAAAATACTAAAATTAAATAAGTAAGTTACACACTACTTCTATAAAATTATTTATGTAATAACTCACTACCTATTCGAGTGATTAATTGTGTATAGCCAACAAATAACTTTTATGAAGTAAAACGTATAAAAAAGTACTATTATAAAGAGATGACACCTTCAACTTTTGAAGCAACTTCTTTATACTTAAGAATAACCTGATCTGGATTTTTCATCCTTACGTTAATTGATACACTTGTATACTTACCGTTTTTGGATTGTTTTGTACTTATTACAGCTCCAAGGTTATCAAAAATAGCTTCAACTTGCGCTATTTTAGTGCTATCGGTAGGTACAATAAACTTATACAAATATGCCGTTGGCCATAAAGCCGTATCTGCTAATTGTGTCTTTAATTTTTTATAAAACTCTTCAGAATTATCCATATTCTCTATCTCACAAATTTTGAGCCAAAGATACGGGTTATCATTTACAAAAACGAGACAGAAAGCACAAACTCTTTTTTATTGATTAGAAAAAATTGCCACTATTTTTTGATATTGCTCTTGAGTATCTATATCTATTCCTTGATCGGTTAGTGGAATTGTTTTAATAGCTTTCAAATATTTTTTTATGATAAAACGTGCACCGTAGTCTTCTTTTAACTCCACTAACTCTTTAAAAACACGTTTTGAAAAAATGGCCGGAACCCCTATCCTATTACCCAAATCCGATGCAACAATGGGAACATTGTTTTTAGCAAAAGAAGTAATTAAGTCCTTATAATGAGTTGCAGGTATTAATGGCTGGTCTATTAGTGAGATTAATGCAGCATCAAGCGTTGGGATATCTTTGAGAATTGCTTTAATCCCAACTTGTATAGATGATCCCATACCACGTTCCCAATCTGGATTATTGATTACTGTTACCGGGAGCTGACTAATTTGTCTATAAATCGAATCATAATACGCTCCTAAAACAACATAAGTCGACACTTCTTTCATTACCAAAGACTGAGAAATTGCATGATCAATAAGTGTCGTGTTTTTCCAAGGCAACAATTGCTTTGGCTCTCCCATTCTGTTTGAGGCTCCAGCTGCAAGAATGAGCTGAGCTATTTTAGGGTTTTGAAGAGATGACATTTATACTTTTTCGTTTAGGGTCATCATGAATTGCTCCTTTTTTATTTTGCAACGGAATCGGTTCTTGATTGCGTATTACTGAAAGAATTTCGGCGATTATAGAAATTGCGATTTCCTCTGGTGTTTCTGCTCCAAGATTTAACCCTGCAGGACCGTGAATACTATCTAAAAATTCATCGGCAACTTCTGGATGATAATCTATAAAAGCAGAAAGTAGCTTTTCTCGTCGTCTAGCGGGACCAAGCAAACCTATATAAATCGGTTTTTCGCCCTTTATAGCCTGAAGATATAACAAATCTTTTGCAAAATTATGAGTCATTAAAACAACTGCAGTTTGTTTATCAACTTGTTTAATCTTTACATCTCCAGGATCATAATTAAGGACCTTGTTTGCACCAGGGAATTCCTCTAATTGTTTCGGATTTTTAGGAGATCCAACGACTTCTATCTCCCATCCTGTCATGGCAGCCAATTGACAAAGTTTGACTGCATCATGCTCGGTTCCTATAATAATCAAACGAAAACAAGGCTGCATTTTTCTTTGAAAACTTTCCTGTTTTTGTTGCTGAAACGAAATTAGATTGAGGTGATTAGAAAACGGAAACTTTTTTCCATCATCAAATTGTACGACAGATCCAAGATGATCGCTATTTGTCTTATGTTTAGAATAAAAAGAGGTTATTTCGAATGATTTTCGAGATTTTAGTTTTTCTCTAATAGTCACAATAACCTTTTCATGTATATCAAAAGTTTCTATTAGAATATACAACAATCCTTCACAACCTAACCGGTATTTACCGTCATAAGTCATCATTTTTGGAACACCGGTCTCAAATACAGATTGCGCTTGCCTGAATACTTCTTTTTCAACACAGCCACCACTTACAGCGCCTTTTGTAACCCCATTTTGTAGCAAGAGCATACCCACTCCCGGTCTTCGGTAGGAAGAACCTTCTACATCTACCACAGTAGCCATAACAGCAGGTATTCCCTGCTGTTTTGCTACAACATAAGATTCTATAATTTCCTTAAATTCGTGTGTCATCTTATTGATTATCCTAGTGGAGCTTTTGCTTTCATATGCTTAATAAATGGCTGCTTATACAAGCGTATACCTTTTGCTGCTTTAATAGCATTGGCCACTGCCGCACCTGCGGGAGGTAACGTTGGTTCTCCCAGCCCAGTTGGAGAAAGTCCATTTTCTATGAAATGTGTTTCCACTATTGGCGTTTCATTAATACGGATTAATCGATACTTGTCAAAGTTTTTACTTTGCGGCTCTCCATCTTTAAATGATAAATCACCATACATTGCATGTCCTACACCATCGATTACCCCTCCTTCTATCTGATTTTTGGCGCCTAAAGGGTTAACAACAATTCCGCAATCCACAATACAAGTGACTTTTTTCACTACAGGGACATCATTTTCAAGCTCAACTTCGGCAACTTCGGCTACATGCGTATTATGACAATAGTAAGCACTAAAACCTTGATAAACTCCTTCTTTTGCATTACCCCAACCCGACTTTTCTACGGCAACTTTTATCACATTTTCTAATCGTTCTGGTGAATACTGAATTCTCTCATCTGTGGTTCCTTTTACTTTTTGAAGTAAATCCAAACGAAGTTTGATACGATCTACTTCTAGAATCTCGGCTAGCTCATCAAAGAAACTTTGCTCTGCAAAGGATAAGAAGTTTGTATATGGTGCTCTCCAGGCTCCTGTAGTTATTTTACTATCATAAGCAGCGACATCAACCTGGTAATTTTCTATCGCGCCTGCCGGGAAAAAATTAGGAATTAATCCATACATATTGGAGTTTATGGAAGCTTCCTTCAGGTGGTACCCTGTTATTTTTCCATCTTTTACGGAAGCACTAATTCTATATTTTATAGATGGACGATATATTCCGGCTGTCATATCATCCTCTCTAGAATAAACAACTTTTACCGGTCTTTTGGCAAGCTTCGAAATTTCTGCTGCTTCTAATGCAAAATCCCCATATAGTCTTCTACCAAAACCTCCACCCATACGGGTCATTTCTACGGAAACATCTTCAGCTTCTCTTTCCAAAAGTTCGGCAACTCTTCTAGCGGTACCTGCTGGGGTTTGTATAGGACCTACCAATCTTACTTTTTCTTCGGTAACATCAGCAAAGAAGTTCATAGGTTCCATACAATTATGAGGTAAGAAAGGAGATTCGTATGTTCTCTCGATTACCTGATCTGCCGCTGCAAAAGCTTTTTTGACATCACCATCGGCTCGCATGGTTTTAAACTCTTTTCCATTAAGAAGGTCTGTTAGGATTTTATCATGAGCTTCTGTGTTTTCAAGTTTTGAATCTGAAGTCCAGGTAGCCTCCAGCGCTTTTTTTCCTTTCATTGCGGTCCAGGTATCCTTTGCCAAAACGGCGACTTTATCTCCAAATCTTACTACATCTTGTACCCCAGAGATTGCTTTGGTAGCTGCATCATCATAGCTCTCAAGCTTTTTACCAAAAGCTGGTGGTCGCAGTACCACAGCATACGCCATTCCTTCTTCCTTATAATCCAGGCCAAACAATGGTTTCCCGGTTATAATTTTATCGATATCTACGTTACTTGCATCTGTACCTATAATATTAAAGTCTTTTGGATCCTTTAGTGTTACATTTTCGGGCACTTCAAGAGCTGCAGCTTCTTTAACTACTTCTCCATAACTAAGCTTATCCCCATTTGCATTAATAATTGTTCCATTCTCGGTTTTACAGGAAGAAGCATCAACGCCCCACTTTGCCGCCGCCGCATTGATTAACATCTGACGAGCAGTAGCTCCTGTTTGTCGTAAAGATTCCCAACCAAATCGTATTGATTGACTTCCGCCTGCTACCTGGCGCGTAAAGTTTTTGGTATCTAGTGCTCCTTGCACAACATGTACATTATCCCAAGAAACATCCAATTCTTCGGCTATAATCATTGGCATTGATGTTTTGACTCCCTGTCCAATTTCTGGATTAGGAGAAAAAATAGTAACCATACCATTATCGGCAATTTTTATGAATGCATTGAAGTCATTAAAATTGAGTTGAGAAATATCAACAGGAGGTTTGGCCTCTGGTTTACAGGCCTGAAAAAGATTAAATCCTATTAACATACCCCCACCAGCCAAAGCCGACGTTTTTATAAAAGACCTTCTACTAAATGAAGGTGATAGTGTATTTTTCATTTCTTTGCAATTTAAGGTTAGCTCATTTTACTGGCTGCAAGTTCTACGGCTTTTTCTATTCTATTGTAAGAAGCACATCGACAAATATTACCGCTCATTGCGTCCCTAATTTCAGATTTACTAGGGTTCGGATTTTGACTTAGAAAAGCAGAAGCAGACATTATTTGTCCCGCTTGGCAATATCCACATTGAGGAACATCGATTTCTTTCCAGGCTTGTTGCACGGGGTGCGAGATGTCTTCAGATATCCCTTCTATTGTAGTAATTTCCATATTTTCTACATTAGAAACCTGAAGTAAACAACTTCTGGTAGCCGAACCATCAACATGAACGGTACAGGCTCCACATTGGCCTATACCACAGCCAAATTTAGTACCTACCATATCCAGATGGTCTCTAAGCACCCATAATAACGGAGTATCTTGATCGGCTTCAACAGAGTGAGACTGACCATTTATTTTTAAATTATAAACTGGCATGAGTTTTTGTTTTAGAATTTATTCTTAACTAGTCTAAATAAAGCAATTTACTAAGAATTGCTACTGAAGTTAGTAAAAAAACAGTTGATCAAATTCAACTTTAACAGAGCTTTATACTTCTGTTAATAGTATTTTTTAATTCATTATATAATTACGAAATTTGTATCAAAATTATTCATTTGACAAAGAAAAGAATTGTAATTACAGGTGCTCCTGGAACAGGAAAAACTTCAGTTATCTTGAAATTAGAAGAAGCCAATTTTTTTTGTTTTCATGAGGTGATAAGAGCTATGACTCAAGAAGCAAAGAAAAGTAATGGTTCAAATAGTATCGTTTCTAATCCTATTGTTTCGGTTTCTGATCCGTATCAATTTAATACCACCATACTAAATGCCAGAATTAAACAATTTACAGACGCTTTATCAAAAGTAGATGATATTTTGTTTTATGACCGCGGCATTCCTGATGTTTTGGCTTACATGGATTATTTTGATCAAAAATATGAGGATCATTTCATCGACAAATGCAAGAAACATGTTTATGATCATGTTTTTATTTTGCCCCCATGGAAAGAAATTTATATCTCTGATGAGGAACGATTTGAAAGTTTTGAACAAGCCGAACAAATTCATTATCATTTATTAAACACTTATACCGACTTAGGGTATGATTGTATAGAAGTTCCTTTTGGAACCGTAGCCGAACGAAACAACTTTATTCTTAACAACATAAAAAAGTATTGATAAAATCTCCTCTCCAAATATTACAAGAATATTGGAAACATAATAGTTTCAAACCACTTCAGGAAGAAATTATTAACGCTGTTCTGGAAGGAGAGGATACCTTTGCTTTGTTACCAACAGGTGGCGGGAAATCTATTTGTTTTCAGGTTCCGGCTATGACAAAAGAGGGAATCTGCATTGTTATTTCACCACTTATTGCATTGATGCAGGACCAGGTAAAAAACCTACAGGAAAAAGGGATTAAAGCCATAGCACTTACCAGTGGAATAAGATATAATGAATTAGATACGCTTTTAGATAATTGCATCTATGGAAACTATAAGTTTTTGTACTTATCACCAGAGAGACTTCAGCAAGATATTGTGCAGGAGCGATTAAAACAGATGAATATTAATCTCATTGCCATCGATGAAGCTCATTGCATTTCACAATGGGGAAACGATTTTAGACCTTCATATAAAAAAATCAAAGTACTTAGAGAACTACACCCCTATGTTCCTATGATCGCTTTAACAGCTTCTGCTACAAAACCAGTTGTTGATGATATAATTACAGAACTGGACCTTTTCCAAACCAAAATATTCAGACAATCATTTTTTAGACCAAATCTAGCGTATTGGGTAATAAATGCTGAAGATAAAACCTATAGAACCCTTCAAATACTGAAGAAATATTCTGGTTCCTCGATAATTTATGTTAGAAACAGAAAAGCAACTATCGAACTTAGTCGTATGCTTAATGATAATGGGTTTACGGCTACCTATTATCACGGAGGAGTCGATGCAAAAGACAAATCTACTCGTTTTAATCAATGGTTAAAAGAAGAAACACAAATAATGGTAGCTACCAATGCTTTTGGCATGGGGATCGACAAGCCAAATGTTCGCACAGTTATACATCATGATATTCCCGAAAGTATCGAAAGTTATTTCCAGGAGGCAGGAAGAGCTGGAAGAGATGGCAAAAAATCTTATGCATTTCTTTTAAAGAACAAAAATGATAATCAAAGACTCAATAATCAGTTTATAAAAGTACTCCCTAATATAGATGCAGTAAAATTGGTTTACCGTAAGCTTTGCAATTATTTTCAGATATCTTACGGCGAAGGAGAGCATACTGCGCACAATTTCGATTTCAATTCATTTTGCAGAACATATGAAATTAACACCTTAACTACTTATAATACATTACAATTTCTTGATCGATGCGGAGTGATAAGATTTACTCAACAATTTTCACAAAAGAACAATCTGAAAATACTCACCACTGGAAATCATCTTTTGAAGTATATCGAAAACAACAAGGGGTATGAAATTATCCTAAAAACCATACTAAGGACTTATGGAGGTATTTTTGATGAAGAAATAAGCATAAACATTCCTCTAATTGCCTCAAAAACTAATAAACCAGAAAATGAAATCATTACAATCCTAGGCAAACTTCAAGATGCTGAGCTATTAGAATTTGAACATAGTGTATCTGACGCCCAAATTATCTTTTTGGTACCTAGAGAAGATGATCGCACAATCAACAAAATAAAACATCATTTAGTAGAGCAGAACAATTCAAAAATTGACAAGGTTAAAGCAATGCTAGCATTTACTGAAAATACCATCGAATGCAAAAGCAAACAACTTTTACAATATTTTGGAGAAAACAACGCCACAGATTGCGGAATCTGCAGTTTCTGTACAAGAAAACAAACTAAAAATACATCTTATGATGTAAATCAAATAAGATCGGATATATTAAGGCTTTTACAAGAAAAAAAATTATCTTCAAGAGATTTGATCGATAGATTGGAATATCCAGAAAGAATTATGCTGGATGTGCTGCGTGAAATGAATGAACATCAAATTATAAGAATCAACCACGACAATAACTATCAACTAGTATAAAAAATGAGAGATTTACGAATCGTATTTATGGGTACTCCAGATTTTGCCGTAGCTACTCTAAAATCCATAATAGAACACAATTATAATGTTGTAGGCGTTATCACCGCTCCAGATCGACCTGCCGGAAGAGGAAGAAAACTTAAAGCTTCTGCTGTAAAAGAATATGCATTATCAAAGAATTTAACGGTACTTCAACCAACAAATCTGAAAGATGAAAATTTCATAGAAGAACTAAAAGGACTTAAACCTAATCTTAATGTCGTAGTGGCTTTCAGAATGTTGCCTAAAGCAGTTTGGGATATGCCCGAATATGGTACTTTTAATCTACACGCATCTCTTTTACCAGATTACAGAGGAGCAGCCCCGATCAACTGGGCAATTATTAATGGAGAACGAAAAACCGGGGTAACTACCTTTTTTATTGATGAAAAAATTGATACAGGACATATTATTTACCAAGAAGAAGTACCTATAGAAGAAACCGATAATGCAGGAACATTGCATGACAAATTAATGGTCACCGGGGCAGAACTCGTTATACATACTTTAAAAGGAATAGAAAATAACACTATCGAAGTCAAACCACAACCAAAGGAAGATACTTTCAAAACGGCATATAAACTTAATCGAGACAACACCAAAATAAACTGGACTAACGATATTAATACAATTAACAATCTTATTCGTGGTCTAAGCCCATACCCTTCTGCATGGTGTGAACTATATAATAAGGGAACTTCTCAATCGGTTAAAATATATGATGCCACTCCAATAATAGAAACTCATAATTTTGATACTGGTAAAATCATTGTTGAAGATTCTACTATTAAGGTCGCCGTTGAAAAAGGCTATCTTATTCTAAACAAATTACAACTACCGGGAAAAAAAGCAATGGAGGGCAAAGCCCTATTAAATGGTTATATTTTTTATCGGGATGCCAAAATGAGCTGAAGTTAACCTGATATTGGGGTTTAAAAAACTATAAAATCTTTCGTTGTTTATTAACAATCGCCTTGAGTTATCAACAAATCCTTGTATTTACTGGGCTATTCCTTGCACGAATCATAAATCCGTATAAATTTGTAGAGCGTTTAACATAAAGATTGGTTTAACCAACAATTAATTTAAAAACAGAATTATGAACAAAACAGAATTAATCGATGCAATGGCAGCTGATGCTGGAATCACTAAAGCAGCGGCTAAAAAAGCCTTAGAATCTTTCTTAGGAAACGTTGAAGGAGCTCTTAAAAAAGGGAACCGTGTTTCTTTAGTAGGATTTGGATCTTGGTCAGTTTCTAAAAGAGCTGCAAGAGAAGGTAGAAACCCACAAACCGGTAAGACTATCAAAATCGCTGCTAAAAACGTTGTTAAGTTTAAGGCTGGTGCTGATTTATCAAGTGCGGTAAACTAATCAGTTCGTTTTCGATATTATTAAAAAGCTCTCGGTTTCGAGGGCTTTTTTTGTGGTTTTACCGCAAAAAAGCCTTTACCACTTTGATTATTAGAAATAATTATTTAGCTTTAAGATAATCAAAGCCATCAAATGATATCACTTCAACCCTCAAAAGGACATCTTTTAATTGCAGAACCTTCTATAATAGGTGATGTTTCTTTTAATCGCTCTGTAGTTCTACTTGCAGACCATAGCGATCAAGGGTCTATTGGTTTTATTATGAATAAACCTCTTGAATATTTTCTCTCTGATCTAATACCAGAAATAGAATCTGATTTTAAGATCTATAATGGCGGGCCGGTAGAACAGGATAACTTGTATTTTATTCACAAGGTTCCTCATCTTATACCAAATAGTGTTGAAATATCGGGTGGCATTTATTGGGGCGGAGATTTTGCCGTTGTTTCTCGTCTAATTAAGGAAAGTAAAATTACTCAAAGTGAAATTCGTTTCTTCTTGGGATATTCTGGTTGGGATTCTCATCAGCTTAACCAGGAACTAGAAGCTAACTCTTGGGTTATTGTGGAGAACGATTATGAGAAAAACATTTTTGGAAAATCCTACGATACTTTTTGGAAAGAAAAAATGATTGAGCTTGGAGGTGAATATTTACTATGGTCAAATGCCCCTGAAAATCCAACATATAACTAACTTCCTAGCCTAATTTTGGTGTTTACAATCCCCAATAATCTTTTGCTAACTATGGTAACATATTCTTTCTTCCTGTATTTATATATTGGCTGAATTCCTTGAATCACGTTTGTAATGAATAACTCATCTGCTTTTTGTAACTCAAAAGGAGAAATTGAAGTTTCTTCAACCTTATAATCGGGTAATTCATTTAAAATTCTTAATAATTGAGTTCTCAATACACCTTTTAGACAGCCATCAGCTACTGGCGGTGTTTTAATCACGTCATCTTTTACCAAAAACAAATTTCCGTTTAACGCTTCGATAATCATTTTGTTTGAATTCATCAACAAACAATTATCAAAGCCATTTTCTTTAGCAAAAATACCTCCAAGTATATTTACCAATTTGTTATTAGACTTTAATGTAGAAAGTAAATCTGCCGCTACGTAATGATCTTTAAAAAGTGTTACCTCGTAAGGTTCATTAGATATGCTATAAAATCCTAAATCCAAAGGTGAAGCCGATATGACATAATCTATTGCATTAGATGTTGGTGTATAAAGACCACCGTAGCCCCTATTTACTATTAATTTTACTCTAGCTGCAGTATTAAACAAATCATTTTCTTTTATAACCTCCAAGATTTCATTTTCTAGAAATTCTGGAGTAAACTTCAAAGGAATCTGCATTCTAAGAATACGCATCGAAGCCATTAATCTAAAATAATGATCTTCCCAAAATATAATTTTACCAGCATTAACCCGAATCGTTTCAAACAAAGCATCTCCATAGGTATATCCTCTATTTGTAATTTCTAATGACGCTTTATCGGATTGTATTAAACTACCATTAATATTGATCATAAAAAAAGTCCCATAAAAATTAGAACTCTATGGGCGCGTAATTTATATTAAAAAAAAGAAATACTATGCTGAACCTAATACATGCTTAAGATTACTAATCATGTTATCCCAAAGCATTTTATTTTCGTCCATTTCGTCATCTTCAGAATAATCTGTTACCATCAAAGAGACATCTTTGGTTATTTCATCTACCTGGATGCGCATTTCGAAGAAATAATCTTTGTCATCATCTTCGTCTTCGACCCATCTAAACTTAATTCGTTCCCCACTTTTCTTACTTAATAACTTTGCTTCTTCTTCAGAATCATCCCAAATAAAAGTGAACAATTCTCCCCTAGAGTTTACATTATCTGCAAACCACTCAGAAAGTCCAGATGGAGTAGAAATATATTGATATAATAGTTGCGGTGATGATTGTACCACAAATTCAAGTTCATATTTTGTTTTTTCAGACATATCATTAATTGTTGGTAAGCCAATATATAGATTAATTGTCGACTTTAAAAGGACAATGAAAAAAAAATTAATTCTTAATTATTGTTTGCGTCAATGTATTTTGTTTTTATATTTGCACCCGCATTTATTATTAATGTAGCATCTATTAGGCGAGGTAGCTCAGCTGGTTAGAGCGTTGGATTCATAACCCAGAGGTCGGGGGATCGTGCCCCCCCCTCGCTACGATAAAAATAATACTTGCAATAACAAAAAAAAAGGTTGCCAAATGGCAACCTTTTTTTATTTATAACATAAAGTACTTCAACAATTTACATTTTTGCCGAAAGCTCATTGATTTGTTTTGATTTCACTTCCATATACTTGCTTAGCTTTTCTATTTCTTCCCCAGGTAGAATACTCATCAAACGAGTATATTGTCGGGATAGGTCACTACTAGCACTATTTAGCTTCAAAAAAGAATCCATATCATGTGCCTCTACAGCTTTTTTATAATTTGAAACATACTTTTCATAATCTCTTATATATTTTTTGGCATAAGAATTATTGGTTCTTTCAAAGGTACCGGGTATTCTCATTTCGCCATTATCTGTAGTAGTATTTTTTTTCGTAGAAGTTGTTTTTTTCTTTTTGGTGGTAGATTTTTTCTTTTTTGCTCCAGGTGCATTTACTACCACTCCTTTATCACTACTAACATCTGTTGAGTCTACAGGATATTCTACTGCTTCAAGTTCATTAATATTAGCACCCTTTGGATCTTTCTTACAAGAAGCAATTAGTAATAATGATGTTACACCCAGAAAAGTAACAAAAATGGTCTTTTTCATAATTTCAATTTTAGGAAAACAAAAGTTATATAAATGGTTTTTTATATTCGAAGCAACATAAAATTCAAACTATTAAGTTAACAATTTTTATATCAAAATCCCCCTTAATTTCTCAAAATTCATTTCTTCTTGTTCTCCTGAATGCATGTTTTTAACTGTAAACACCTGGTTGTCAACTTCAGAAGTACCTGCCAACACTACATATCTAACCCCTCTTTTATTAGCATATCCCATTTGCTTCTTCATTTTAGCATTATCAGGATAAAGTTCTGCTACAACACCTTCACTTCTTAATTTATTGACTGCTTTTAAACAATAAAGCGCTTCTTTTTCTCCAAAATTGATAAACAAAGCCTTTGTAGATGGCACAACAGTTTCGGGAAAAAGACCTAACTCTTCTAAAACCAAATAGATTCTATCCAAGCCAAAAGATATTCCTACCCCACTTACATCTTTAAGTCCAAAAATCGCGGTAAGATCATCATATCGCCCTCCGCCTCCTATAGATCCCATCTTAACAGTATCTGGAGCGGCTACTTCAAAAATAGCTCCTGTATAGTAATTTAAACCTCTAGCTAGAGTGACATCGAGGTCCAAAGAAGCAGTTTCTAAAGGCATTTCATTAACCGAATTCACAATAAACTGCAACTCTTCAACCCCTTGCATTCCTATTTCAGAAGAGGCCAAAAGATTCTTTAATTGATCAATCTTTTCAGAAGACGTACCTGTAAAATTAAATAATGGTTTCACTTTTTCGATAGAAGATTCCGGTATGCCTTTTTCCAGCATTTCTTTCTTAACACCATCTTCTCCAATTTTATCCAGCTTATCAAGGGCAACGGTAAAATCAATTAGTTTATCACTTGCACCTATTACCTCTGCAATTCCAGATAATACTTTTCTATTATTAATTTTTATAGTAACTCCTTGTAAATTGAGTTTTGTGAAAACCTTATCATAAAGCTGAATAAAATCAACTTCTTGCCATAATGACTTACTACCTACCACATCGGCATCACATTGATAAAATTCTCTAAACCTTCCTTTTTGGGGTCTGTCGGCTCTCCAAACTGGCTGGATTTGAGACCTCTTGAATGGAAAATCTATCTCATTTTGATGCTGCACCACGTATCGGGCAAAAGGTACGGTAAGATCATAACGCAACGCTTTTTCACTTATCTTGCTTGTTAGCTTATTGCTATCCTTACTACTATATAGATTATCATCTATTTTTCTTAAATAATCTCCACTATTTAAGATCTTAAAAATTAAGCGATCTCCTTCTTCTCCGTATTTACCCATTAAGGTTTCACTATTTTCAAAACTTGGGGTTTCTATGGGATGAAAACCAAATACTTGAAACTGCTCTCGTATAGTATTAATAATATAATTTCTTTTTGCTACTTCTACAGGAGAAAAGTCACGCGTTCCCTTTGGTATAGACGGTTTTTGTGCCATTATTCTAGTTTATTATTTCAGATTACAATTTATAGGTTTTACTAATGCAAAAAACTTTGAAGCTTCACCTAAAAACTTAAACCTTTTAAGGCTGCAAATATCATAAAAAACTGTAAAGACATTTCTACCAAAAGCAAAAAATCTTGTTTTTTCAGTAACTTTAGACTCAATCTGTAGTCAAATACTACAAACTGGTTAATATTACCCATTATGTTTTCATTGTTTAGAGAGAATATCCGTATAGCTCTGGATTCGATCAAAGGTCAAGTTTTACGCACTGTTCTTACGGTACTAATAATCGCTATTGGAATAACAGCTCTTGTTGGGATTCTTACTTTTTTGGGGGCATTAGAAAAAACAATTACGGGCGATTTTGCATCAATGGGTTCTAATACCTTTAATATTCAGCGGTACGAATTCACTACGCGCAATAATCGAGAACGAGAAAAGATTAATCCCGTAATAAGCTATCGTAATGTAAAAGAATTTAGTGACCGTTTTCAATATCCCTATACCAAAACCTCTGTTTTCTTTACTGGCACCAGTAATGCCGAAGTAAAGTTCGAAAGTGAAAAAACCGACCCAGAAGCTCAAGTGGTAGGCGTAAATGAAAATTACCTCGAAAACACAGGAACAGGAATTGAAAAAGGAAGAAATTTTACATTTTTTGATATTGAAAACAACAATCATGTATGCCTACTTGGATCAGATTTTACCAAAAATTTATTTAAAAACACAAATCCGATTGGTAAAACGATAAGCATAAGAGGTGTAAAGTTTAAGGTAATTGGGCTTCTAGAAAGTAAAGGGGCTACCTTTAGAAACAATCAAGATTTAAAAGTACTTATCCCCCTACAAGTAGCCCGATCTATGTATACACTTCCCAATATCAATTACAATATAAGTGTAAAAGTAGACGACAAACAATTTTTGGAAGGAGCCCAGGATGAAGCCATTATAACTTTCAGAAACATAAGACGGTTAAACCCTATTGAAGAAAATAACTTTGGCTTAGAACGTAGCGATGATCTCATAAATCGTATCGCCAATATCACATCATATTTATATATAGCCGCCTGGATCATAAGTATCATTACAATATTTGGCTCTTCGATTGCTTTAATGAATATTATGTTGGTTTCGGTGACCGAGCGAACTCGGGAGATTGGAGTAAGAAAAGCCTTGGGTGCCAAACGCAACACCATTTCTGGACAATTCTTTATAGAAACCGTATTAATTGGTCAATTTGGAGGTGTTATAGGTATCATTTTGGGAATTGCCATAGGAGCAATAGCTGCTTCAATTTCTAATTTTGAATTTAGTGTACCCTGGCTAGCAATTTTTGCTGCAGTTGTAACCTCATTTTTAACCGCGGTAGTATCGGGTTTGTATCCCGCAGTAAAAGCAGCGAGACAGGACCCAATCGAATCTTTAAGATACGAATAGTTACTTGTTTTTATCCCTCATTTTGCTGAACTAAACGATCAAAATAATGATACAATTCTCCTTTGGTAATATTGGCACCTTGTTGTATCAATTTGAATTTATCAAGATTTCTATCATCACTATACGCTTTTGAAGCGTTATAAAAAACTACTTCATCATTTAGCAAATTGTCTCTTAACCAATTGTACCCTTCTTTGGTGGTAACATCAATAGTTTCATTATTTATCTTAATAGCGATTAGAGTCATTTGCTCACTTCCCAATTCGAATAAATGGATTTGATTTTTTGAAAAATGTTCTAAATATTGCGCCCCAGAAAGTACTTTTTCCCATACTAGATCACTAAAAATATCTATTTCTTCTTCAGCAACTTCTGGTTTGTTGGTTTTGATCTCATTCCACTCTGCAGCAGTTATAGATTGTGTTGCCAAAAAATTAATAAATTCCTGGTGTAATTCTTCTAGTTGTTCCTTGGAAAGCCTTTGATATTTCAACACTAATTATTTTTGATTAAAAATGGATGCAAAAATAAGTATAAAAGATGATTTAACTAGCATTAGTTTCTTTTAAGTTACTTGCATCCACCCTCAATTAAACAATACATAACCTTTTAAAAGTCAGTATATTTACAAGAACGCTAACATACTCTAAAATGAAATCATTAAAAATCCCCTTCATATTTACTTTTATCTTTTTATTATTAGGAAACATCACTTTAGCCATGGCTCAGAAACTATCTAAAAAAGAATCTAATCTTATCAAAACCATAGAACAAAACCATGAAGAAGCTATTATCTTCTTGGAGAAGATAGTGAATATCAATAGTGGAACTATGAATCATGAGGGTGTAAAAGAGGTAGGCATGGTATTTAAAGAACAATTTGAAACCATTAACTTCAAAACTCGTTGGATTGACATGCCCAAAGAGGTAAATCGAGCTGGCCATTTTTTTGCTGAGCAACAAGGAAAAAAAGGAAGAAAACTACTGTTAATTGGACACTTGGATACAGTTTTTGAAAAAGACAGCCCGTTTCAAGTATTTAAAAAAGATGGAGATATCGCTTATGGCCCTGGGACCAACGACATGAAAGGAGGAGACGTAATTATTCTCTTTGCTTTAAAAGCCCTATACCAAAATAAACTTCTAAGCGATGCGCAAATCATAGTGGCCTTTACTGGTGATGAAGAAAGCACAGGGAAGCCTATTGATATAAGCCGTAAAGACCTTATTGAAGCCGCAAAAAGAAGCGATGTAGCACTTGGTTTTGAAACATCAACTGGGTTCAATTATGCCACCGTGGCAAGAAGAGGATCTTCGGGTTGGGAACTCGAAGTAACTGGCAAGAGAGCACACTCCTCGGGAATCTTTAAAAAAAATGTAGGTGCCGGAGCAATATTTGAAGCTTCTCGTATATTAAACACTTTTTATACCGATGTAAAAGGAGAAGAATTTCTAACCTTTAATCCGGGAGTGATTTTAGGAGGAACAGATATCGAATTTGATAAAGAACAAAATACAGGTGAAGCTTTTGGAAAAAGCAATGTAGTTGCACAAAAAGTTGTTATAAAAGGTGGTTTACGTTTCATTTCGGAAGAACAAAAAGAAAATGCACGATTAAAAATGAAGAAAATTGTTGAAGACAATCTTCCTATCACCAGTGCAAAAATAAGTTTCAAAGATAGCTACCCGGCTATGCAACCTACAGAAGGAAATCTAAAACTTCTGGCTCTTTTAAATGAAGTAAGTCGCGATCTAAACCAAGGAGAGGTGAAAGCTTTTGATCCAGGTAAGCGAGGAGCGGCAGATACTTCATTTGTCGCTGAATACGTAGATTGTCTTGATGGATTAGGAACCATGGGAAAAGGAGCTCACACTCCAAATGAATTTGTAGACCTTAGCACTTTTCAAGATTTAACCAAACGTACAGCATTACTTATTTATAGATTAATCAATAAAAAAAGAGGCCTTGAATAGAGCCTCTTTTTTTACTTCTTAAAAAATACTTTTTAATTAAATATGTATCGTAACCCAAACTGCATTTGCCATCTAGATTGTAAGCTAGAATCACTAGTAAAAGTTTCTGTTACATTAGGATCAAAACTATACAAAGGTTCGTTCGTTACAGGATCCACAGAAACACCAATCAATTGATTAGCACGAGGCTCCTGAATTACTCCCCAATCAGAATTAATAAAATTACCGAAGTTTAAAATATCCAAACTAAACTGGATGGTATTTGTTTTTCCATTGGCCAACTGAAAGTTAAAATCCTGAAGTAATTTCAAATCTACACGACTTCTCCATGGTGCCAATGCGGCATAACGCTCGGCATACTCCCCTCGATTATCACTCAAATAATCATCTTGTTGGATATACGCTTCTAAAGCTTCTCTTTGAGCAGCCTCTGACACTCCTCTAGACTCATCAAAATTCATTTGCTCTATCTCTGCCGAAGTAGGGATATATAATAAATCGTTGTTTTGGAAAGAACTATCATTGTTTATATTACCTGCATACAAGTAATTGAACCTTCCTCCTTGCGCATATTCAAAGAACCCAGAAACTGTAGTTCCCCATTGCTTGTTTTTACCATAAGTCCAGTTTTTGGTTGCAATACCAATTATTCTATGCGTATCACCATATCTGGAATATGATAACACATCATCATTAGCATTACCCGAAATAGCATTAAAATCAAAGGCATCACCAGTAATTTCAGCTTCTATTGAGTTCACGTCTTTAGAGTTCAAATAGTTATAAGCAATACTGGCATACAGACCATTTTCAAAAGTCTTTTGAGCTTTAATGGTTGCATTCCATATTCTACCTTTATCAGAATTTGTAAAAACATATGCATTATTACCTTTATCACTAGCGGCATATACAGGTCTATTATCTACTCCGGCCAATGTTTCTGAAGGGTTTCTTAGACCCCAATTTTGTACATGAGCTGCATTAATATCTTTGGTATAAGAGATATCTCCTGTTAGGATAATACCATTTTCAAATCTGTGATCTGCTCCTATATTAGTTCTCCAAACTTGTGGCCATTTAAAATCTGGATCAACAATTTGATAGAAAAACACATCTACTCCTTGTACCTGGTTTCCTAGCCAAACAAAAGGAAAACGACCTGTAAAAATACCTGTTCCTCCACGAATTTGTGTTTTCGTTTCTCCTTTTACATCCCAATTGAATCCCAAACGAGGAGAAATAAGAAAATCGTTACTTGGAAGTGTTGTTGAACTCAATCTTACCGTTTCTCCAGTCTCGGGGTTGAAATAATCGATATCTGGAACATATGTACCCTTTCTATCTATATTTTCCTGAATTTTTTCATCAGTATCAAAATACAAAGGTTTATCAAAACGTATCCCTAATGTCAAATTAAAATCGTCTGTTACTTCCCATTTATCCTGAGCATAAAGTGCAAACTGCCCCACATTGGTTTCGGCTAACTGCCAGCCATTTGGATCACCTTCTCCAAATTGATTATTGTTATTAAATGTTTGAACGGCAGCTTGAATAGTATTATCTACCAATCCTCCGGGCTGTGCAAACGTAAGGAATTCATCTACAGAAGCAAATTGTGTATTAGGGGTATCTGGGTTATTATCCAGGTCCCAACCAAAAGTACCGCCATAAACACCTAGATTAAACGAATTTTTAAATCTAAACATTTCAAAAGAAGCTCCGGCAGTAATGGTATGCCTTCCTATGAAATAATTAAAATTATTGGTCGCTTGAATAACTCTTTGTTCTAATTTATTATTGATAGAAAATGGCTCGTGACCTGCTATTATATAATTACTCCCCGCTCCATCTTGAATAGTTATACTTGGGGCAGGTGTAGAAAACGGTGTCCTAAAGTCATCAAAAAAGGTATAACCAACTTGAAACTTGTTCGCTGCATTATCTCCAAAAGTCGAATTCACCTCTAATAAGAAAGAATTTATTCTATTATTAATCTCATAACCCGAATTCTGGAATTGAATTACTTGAGAATTAGGCCCTCTAATCCCTAAAGCTGTTGGGTGGGCTGGTTTTTCTTGCGAAGCATCCAGGAAATTGTAAATAAAGGCCAAACGATGGTCTTCATTAATATTCCAGTCCAATTTAAGAATACCTTTTGTAGAATTTGACTCATGCAAATATCCTTCAAAAGTTCCTGGCTCATAACCAAGTCCTCTTAGTGCGTCCTGTACTCGAATAAGATCACTTTCTAATACTCTAGATTCATTAATACCCTGTACACCATCCCCATTGTTTGCTACCCACGGAAATCCTAAATCTGTTCTCTGATCTTTTTCAAAGTTTGCAAAAAAGAACAGTTTATTTTTAATAATTGGCCCTCCAATACTAAACCCGAACTGCGTTTGTTCTAATTCGGGCACAAATATATCATCACCTTTTACTTTACTTCCCGTTAAATTATCATCTCGGTAAAAAGTATAGGCTGTACCTTTAAACTCATTGGTTCCACTTTTGGTTACGGCATTTACTGCAGCTCCAGTAAATCCAGATTGTGTAACATCGTAAGGTGCTGTCGATACCTGGATTTGATCTATCGCATCTAATGATATAGGTTGAGCATTTGTTTGTCCTCCTGGTGTAGCTGCATCCAAACCAAATGGATTATTAAAAATAGATCCATCTAAGCTAAAATTATTAAATTGATCATTTCTTCCTCCGAAAGAATTTCCACTAGCAGTCGGTTCTAAACGAGTAAAGTCTTGTGCAGACCTTGAAATCGTAGGTAATGATTTTAACTCTCTTCTACCAACACTAGTTTCTGCACCTGTTCGTTCACTACCAAAAGTAGAACTCTTGTTTGAAGTAATAACAACCTCTTCTAGTTGATTATCTTCTTCTACCATTACGACATCCAGGTTAAATGTTTGTCCTAATTGAAGATATACATCATCTACAAGTTGTTTTTTAAACCCTACATAACTTATCGTAATTCTATAAGGCCCTCCTACTCTAAGGTTAACTAAAGAAAACCTTCCGTCAAAATTAGTAATACCCCCATACGTAGTGCCTGTTGGCGTATGCACAGCCTTGATATTGGCACCTGGTAGCAACTGATTTGCATTATCATAAACCACCCCCGAAATATTCGAAGTTGTTACCTGAGCATTAGTAATAAATCCTGCTACTATCAAAAATGATAATAATATGAGTTTTTTCATATAAATGATTTTGTAAGATAATTGTACGTTAATTCCTTGTAAAATTAAAACAAAAAATCGCTCTAATGAGCGATTTTTCTTTATGTTATAAAACAGTTATCAACTGTATTTAAGCCTATTTTGCTTGAGCTACAATTTCGAAAGCAACCGGAGTAATAACTTCTCTGTGTAAACGAACAGAAGCTTCATACTGTCCCAAACGCTTGATTGTACCTCCAGGAACGGTTATAAATTTCTTTTCTAACTCTACACCTTCTTTTGCAATTGCTTCAGCTACATCAGCATTAGAAACAGATCCAAATAATTTATCCCCAGTTCCTACTTTTGCTGCGATTTTAATTTCAAAACCTCCAAGTTTCTTTGCAAGTTTCTGAGCGTCCTCAATATCTTTCTTTTCTTTGAAAGCACGTTGCTTTAATGTTTCAGCAAGTACCTTTTTAGCAGAAGGAGTTGCTAAAACAGCTAACCCTTGAGGAATCAAATAGTTACGTCCATAACCATTCTTCACCTCTACTACATCGTCTGCGAATCCTAGATTCTCAACGTCACTCTTTAATATTAGTTCCATAATGTTACGACGAAATTTTATTTTAATAAATCACCAACATATGGCATTAATGCCAAGTGTCTTGCTCTTTTAACAGCAACACTTACTTTACGTTGGTATTTTAATGAAGTTCCTGTTAAACGACGAGGTAGTAATTTACCTTGCTCGTTTACAAATGCCATTAAAAAATCAGGATCCTTATAATCAATATATTTAATTCCAGATTTTTTGAAACGACAATACTTCTTATTCTTTGTTGTATCTATATTAAGAGGAGTAAGATATCTGATCTCTCCATCTTTTTTACCTTTTGCTTGTTGTTCTATAGATGACATAATTAAGCTTTTTGTTTGTTTCTATTTCTTCTTTTCTCTGCCCAAGCAATTGCATGCTTATCGAGACGAACGGTAAGATATCTCATGATACGTTCATCTCTTCTGAACTCAACTTCTAAAGCATTAATAGCTTCACCAGGTACCTGGAATTCAAACAAGTGATAAAAACCACTTTTCTTGTGTTGGATCGCATAAGCAAGCTTCTTAAGCCCCCAATCCTCTTTTGATATCATCTTGGCACCGTTAGAAACAAGAATGTCTTCGTATTTCTTAACTGTTTCCTTTATCTGGTCATCAGATAAAACGGGATTCAAGATGAAAACAGTTTCATAATGATTCATAAAATCTATTTTTAATTAAAATTGGCTGCAAAAGTAATACTATTTTTTTGATTTTCAAACCCAAAAAACATACTTATTTATGCCACAGACATCAGCGAAATACACAATTAAATACTAGTAGCTATTAAATAAAAGCAAAAATCAATCTATAAAAATTTGTTAATACTTCTTATGAAAATGACAATTATAAGTAATCAAAAAGCAGCAATGAAGTCATTGTAAAATAAGGTTTTACGACATAAAAAATGAGCAAAAATGACATTACTGCTTAACGTCACACCTCGACGAAACACTATTTTTATCGACAAAAAGCCAAAATTCCTTGTGGGAATAATATATATTCATTAATATTGTATTAGAATATATAACACTAAACAAGTGGAACAATCTCAATTAAAATGTGCGGTGGTAGATGATTCCCGCCTTCAAAGACTAGCAATAGTTAAGCTTATAGATGAACATTCTTCATTAGAATTAGTGGCTGAATGGAATAATGCTATTGAGACTAAAAATGGTTTATTGGATACCAAGGTGGATTTATTATTCTTGGATATCGAAATGCCAATTCTTACGGGTTTTGATCTTTTGGATGACCTTGAAAACAAGCCTCATATCATATTTGTTACAGGAAAAACTAAATATGCTTTTAAAGCATTTGATTATGATGCCGTTGATTATTTAAGAAAACCACTAAAAAAGGACCGTTTTAATGCTGCTGTTGAAAAAGCATTAAGTATGTCTCGTATCGGGACCGAAGGAGCTGCCGTAGAAGATGACGATTATATATTTGTTAAGAGTAATCTCAAAAAACGTAAAATCTTCCTTAGTCAACTAAAATATGTTGAAGCATTGGGAGATTATGTAAAGTTAATTATGGAGGAAGGTGATCCTATCGTAGTATTGGCTACAATGAAGTCTTTTGAGGCACAATTGCCAAGCGATCGATTTTTAAGAATCCATAAGTCATATATTGTAAATCTTGATAAGGTTGAACGATACAACAGTCGTAATATAGAAATTGCTGATGAAAAAATTCCTTTAAGCAGACATAAAAAGCACTCTTTGATAGAAGCTTTGAACGGCTAATAATTATCCACATTTATTATTATGCGAACTCCAGAGAATTCTTTTATACTTTTAAAAGAGTTATGGATTCTTTTTATAACCTCTTTTGTTTTGGCTAGAGACTGTTTTTGTGGTATTTTGATTAAAATATTTTTATGATATTGATTTCTAATTCTCGAAATCGGAGGAAACTCAGGACCCAACACATTTTCGGCAAAAACATTTCTTAAAGATTTAACCAACCAGTTCATAGCATCATTTACTTTGTTATAATCCTTATGTTTTCCTGTGATTTTAACAATCCTAAAAAAGGGAGGGTATTTATATTGATGCCTTTCTTCAATTTGATCCTTATACATCCCAAGGTAATCATTTACAGAAACTTGCTGAAGGATTTGATGAAACGGGTTATACGTCTGAATTAGTACCTTACCTCTTTTTTGTGTCCTTCCTGCCCGACCAGATACTTGTTGCATTAATTGAAAACTTCTTTCATGAGCCCTAAAATCAGGGAAATTGAGTAGATTATCTGCATTCATTATTCCAACCAAACTCACATTTCTAAAATCTAATCCTTTTGAGAGCATTTGAGTACCTACCAGAATATCGATTTCACCATTTTCAAAACGATTAATTATCCTTTCATATCCGTGTTTGCCACGTGTGGTATCCTGGTCCATCCTACCTATAGTATGTTCGGGAAAAAGTTCTTCCAATTCCTTTTCTATCTGTTCTGTTCCGAAACCCTTGGTAGATAATTCCGAGCTACCACATGCCATACACTGCTGAAGCATCGCTATAGTATAACCACAATAATGACATCGCAATTGATTTCTATGACTATGAAAAGTAAGACTTACGTCGCAGTTTGGACATTGTGGTGAGTGACCACAAGTATTACACTCTACAACCGGTGAATACCCTCTTCGGTTCTGAAAAAGAATAACTTGTTCTCCTTCCTTAAGCGCATGTTGGATGCCTTCCAGCAAAGTATCACTAAAATGCCCGGTCATTTCTCTTTTCTTGTACTTGGTTTTTATATCTACCAAGTTAATTTCTGGCATCAAAACATTACCAAATCGCCGAGTCAACTCAACAAGACCATATTTTTCACTCTTAGCATTATAGTAGGTTTCAAGTGCCGGAGTCGCCGAGCCCAATAATACTTTAGCAGAAAACATTTTTGCCAAAACTATTGCAGTATCTCTTGCATGATATCTTGGTGCTGGGTCATATTGCTTAAACGTACTTTCATGCTCCTCATCTACGATGACCAACCCTAAATCAACAAAAGGAAGAAATATTGCAGATCTCGCCCCTATTATTATTTGTGCTTTGTTTTTTTTATTCTTTACGTTATTCCACGCTTCTACCCTTTCGTTTACCGAATACTTGGAATGGTAGACCGTAAGTTTTTCACCAAAATACTCCTGCAATCTAGCAATAAGCTGTGTTGTTAAAGCAATTTCGGGAAGTAGATATAACACCTGTTTCTCTTCTTGAATTGTTTTTTCTATAAGCTGCACATAGATTTCAGTCTTACCAGAAGAGGTTACACCATGTAACAAACACACTTCTTTTTCTAGAAATGAGTCATTTATCTCATCTAAAGCTTTGTTTTGATATGTATTCAGTTCTTTGGTTTCAACCTTTTGTTCTCCCTCATATTGTACTCTATCTGTTTGTAAGTTGTATTCCAGAAGAATATTTTTATCTATTAATGTTCTAATAACGGCAGAAGAACTATTAGATTTCTTAACGAGCTCTTCTACTTTGACTGGCTTATTAGAATTTGCTTGAAGCATAAACAATTGCATTAACGCCTCCCGCTGCTTTGGAGCTCTGGTCATCGAATCCAGCAACAAACGCAATGCTCCTTCTTCGCTATAATTAGAGTGTAACTTTACATATCGAACCAACTTAGGTTTATATTGCTCATAAATCTCCTCTTGAACTGTAATCACATCTTTTTCCAGCAATCTTTTTATTACAGGAAGTACATTTTTCTTACTTACAATATTCATTACTTCCTGGATGCGAAGTAAGCTTTGATGTTGCAAGGCTTCATAAATCATGAATTCGTCATCTTTAAGTACGGATTCATTGACCTTTGTTTGTTCATTTTTAAAGATAATGGTTTCACTTTCTAATAAAAATGCACTTGGTAATGCCGCTCTCATCACTTCACCACGGGTACACATATAATATTGTGCAATCCAGGACCAAAGTTCTAGTTGGGAATCTGTAACTATCGGAGATTCGTCTAGTATATGCTCTATTTCCTTAGCCTCATAAATTTGTGGCGGATTTTGATGAATCTTACTCACCAACGCCGCATAAACCTTAGTCTTTCCAAATTGAACTGCGACGCGCATTCCGGGTTTTAAGAATGCTGCCTCATTTTTGTTAATGCTATAAGTAAACTCTTTATCGAGCGGTACAGGAAGGATTACATCTATAAAATATGGCATTATCGTAACTAATGAAAAGCAGAAAAAAAGATTCTTTGAAACAAAAATACAAGTTTAACTGAAAGAACAGGGTGTAATTTGAACAATAAAAAAGTCTGGTAACTGAAGTAACCAGACTTTTATATATTATTTATACAATATTACTCTGTCAATCCAAGCATCCCTCCTTTAATAATTTGGCAAGCGGGCTCATGACCTAACCAAATCTTAAACAATGCATATTTGAAATCTCTGCCTTTAATAAATCCCAGTTCTTTTCCATTTTTATAGGTCTTAATCCCCTTACCTTTTAGGTATACCAAATCATAAAAGTCATTGATTTGCATTGGGGAATTAAACAACTTTAAAAAATCCTCGATTCTTGCATCAAGACTCTGGGTATTTCCAAACATAGCATCATCAAATCCTTTTCTAAATACTTTGATCATTCTTTCATTGGTTACCTTTTTTGAAGCAATGTTAAGTCTAATCGCCATTGTTTCGTCTGAATCAAGAACCTTTTTATCGTTTGTATACTTATTCTTGGTATATAGGGTACCCGAATATGTTTTAAATGATAGTACTTTTCTCATTGCACCACCATTAAATGTTAATTCTTCTCCTTCGAACGTAATTTTTTCTGGAACGACAATATCTCCAATCCTTATCTGGGCAGTAGATAAATTAGAAACAATTAATAAAATTAGTAGGGTAATTATTCTTTTCATGGTTTAGTTTTTTAAAGATTACTAGAGATTAGTTCAATAATCTTTAAAAAACTAACACTAAAAAAATGTTAAAATACATTTTTGGACAAAATTACGGCCAATGTCAATATGCAATTTTACATTCTTATCCATTGTTGTGTTCTATACAAAAATGCTATATATCCTCTTACATTTAATATTTTGGGATCACCCTCATCAACCCATATTTTACATCGATAAACTTTACCATTTTCGGGATCCAGGATAGTTCCATCTTCATATTCCTTACCGTCTTTTTCTAGTCCTTTTATGATCACCATACCTTCAATAGGTTTATTGTGATCATTCCCTTTACACTCTTCACAAAGGTTACCTCTTTCTGCCTCATCAAGGATACGCTCTATTTTACCAAAAATCTTATCTCCATTTTTATAGATCTCTACAATGGATCTTTCTTTACCTGTATTATCATCGATAGTCTTCCATTTACCTAGTACTTCTTCTTGCGCATTAACAGTTCCTGTAATTACGAATACCGCTATAAAAATTATTCTAAAAAAATTCATAGTAACAAACAATTTGTTTTAAAAGATTAAACATAAAATTAGGATAAAAAAAGCTACCTGATATTAATCCTCAGATAGCTTTCGATACTATAATATTTTGAAATACCGAGATTATTGTAATCCCAACATTCCTTTTTTCAAAGGTTCACTTGCTGGTTCATCTCCTAACCAAATTTTAAACAATGCATATTTAAAATCACGTCCTTCGATAACACCTAGTTCTTTATCATTTTTATAGGCCTTAACTCCTACTCCTTTCACGTATACCAAATCAAATATATCGTTCTTCACAATAGGTTCTGAAAAGAATTTTATAAACTTAGTTATTCTTTCATCTAAAGCTTTTGTATTCCCAAAAGTAGCTTTACCAAAACCATCTTTTACCGCTTTGATCATCTTCTTTTGAGTAACAAATCCCGAAACAATATTAAGTTTTATTGCCATGGTCTCATCGGCATCCAATATCTCTTTAGGATCCTTGCTTTTGTTTTGTAAATAAAGCCCTCCTGCATACAAATCAATCCACAGCATTTCTCTCAATCCTGCTCCGTTTAATTTGAGATCAGTATCTGCAAAAGTTTGTTCATAAGGCAACACTGCTTTACTACCAACTCTAATCTGTGCAGTAGCAGAGGTTAGTGCCATTAGCGCTACCAATACTAATGTAATTTTCTTCATTATTAAATAAGGTTTATTTGGGGTGGATTAATACTTCATTTTATTATTTTCCAAGCTCGCAAATATAGAAAAATATTATGCACGCACAACATTATGAGATATGTTCACATTATTTACAATACAAAAATACAATTATATCTTATTGATTAATAATCCCCTAGCAATTCTTTTTTAAGTCCTTTATCAGCTGGTTTGCTTCCTAACCAAATATTAAATAGAGCTTCTTTAAAATCCAAACCTATTATGTATCCCTTTTCTTCTCCATTTTTATAAAGAACACTTCCTTTTCCCTTTTCATATACGATATCATACACCTGATCAACTTCGATTTCATCTTTTATAAAACCTACAAACTTATCGATTCGCTCTTGGTAAGGTTTTAGGTTACCATTTGTAGATTTTTCAAAACCTGCTCTTAGGGCACCTTCCATTTTATTTCTTGACATTAATCCAGAGACAATATGCAATTTGATCGCCATAGTCTCATCGGCTTTAGCAATAGCACTAGCATTATCACTTTTTTTCTTGAGATAAAGTCCGCCAGCATAGATATCGATAAATATTTTTTCTCTTAAACCATAACCATTTATGGATAATGTTTCTCCATTAAAAGATACAGTTTTAGGTAATACAGCATCTCCTACTTCTATTTGTGCTTGAACTGATATTGCTGAAATAAATACAAAAAGTAATACGCTTAGTTTTTTCATTTTAATATAATAGTTTAATGTTTGTGTTAATAATTAATTTATGTGTCAAAATTTTTTCTTAATTGATTTAATGATGCATTTAGCTCAAATCCCAACAGTAACAAATTGGCATTAAGCCAGATGTAAAGCATCAATATTAGAACGGCTCCAATAGAGCCATATAATTTATTATAGTTCGAAAAGTTATCAATATAAATTCCAAATAAATAGGTGGTTATGATGATCAACAATGTCGTCATAAATGCTCCCGGTGAAAAGAACTTATTTTGTTTTCCTTCTGAGGTGCCAAAATAAAATAATGTTGCTATGATTACAAATATCATGAACACAAATAATGAATATCTTCCTACTGTTAACCAGAAAAGTGTATCATCTACCACTCCTATTTCGTTTAAATTATTTACCAAATAGGTAAAATATAATGTTCCTATAACCGTAATTAACAATAACGATGCCACGATTATAGAAACCCCCAAGGCCACAATATACTGCCGAACAAAATTTCTATTTAAATTTACGTGATAAGAGTACTCAAAACCAGAAAACACGGCATTGATCCCGTTGGTCATAAACAAGATTGAAAGAATAAAAACTGTGGACAATAATCCTCCTCTCGGATTGGAAGCTATATCTTCAAAGATTACCGAAAAAAACTCTGAAGTCTGAGTTGGTAATGCACTATTAATAAATTCGAAAAAGTTTTTTTCAAAATTATCTATTGGCACATAGGGAATTAGATTTAATAAAAATAGAAGAAATGGAAAAATCGAAAGAAAAAAACTCCATGAAATAGCACTTGCTCTTGCCGAAAACGTACCCTTTATAATACCAGTAACATAAATTTCAATCAAATCATATAGCGATAGCCCTTCAAAACCGGGAAGAATAATTTTCTTTCCTAGTTTCACCAAAAGACTGATTACAGGGATTTTATTAAGCTTATCTTCTATAACTTTGGTCATATTTATACCGCTTTCAAGCTTAAATCAAGATTATGTACAGAATGTGTTAATGCTCCACTACTTATGTAATTCACACCACATTCGGCATATTTGCGAACGGTTTTTTCATTAATTCCTCCGCTAGATTCTGTTAAACACGTATCTCCAATTAATTCTACCGCCTTTCGAGTATCTTCATAATTAAAGTTGTCAATTAAGATTCTATAGACTCCTGGTGTTTTGAGAATCTCCTTTATTTCTTCAAGATCTCGTGCTTCAACAATAATTTTAAGATCAAGGTTATTATCCAAAAGATACTTTTTGGTTTTTTCTATAGCTTTCGTAATACCCCCTGCAAAATCTATATGGTTGTCTTTCAGCATAATCATGTCATATAGTGCGAATCGATGATTTTCTCCTCCTCCAATTTTTACTGCCCATTTTTCTAAGGCGCGAATCCCAGGAGTAGTTTTTCGGGTATCAAGGATTTTGGTATCTGTGCCCTCGAGAAGTTTTACAAAATGATTTGTTTTGGTAGCAATAGCACTCATTCTTTGCATCGCATTAAGTACAAGTCTTTCGGCTTTGAGAATAGATTGTGAACTTCCCGAAACATAAAAAGCAACATCACCATATTTAACAGAGGCTCCATCCTTTATACGCACATCAATCATCATTTCCGGGTCCACGTAATTAAATACTTTCTTGGCAAACTCAACTCCAGCTAAAATACCTTCATCTTTTACCAAAAGTTTTGCTTTCCCGGTTACGGTTTTGGGAATACAAGCCAATGAACTGTGATCTCCATCTCCGACATCTTCACGAATCGCATTAGCAATTATTAAATCAATTTCTTTATTGAATTGAGCTTCACTAATCATATTGAATGGTTATTTTTGCTAATGTAAAAAAAGAAGTCGGAAGTACGAAGTAGGAAATAAGAGGTATTTATGTTTAATACTACTACTGCGCAGAAGTTTTGTCCTTTTTTGAAACAATCTTTATAAAAATGAATATTAAATTACTCGCTATTGGAAAAACCGATAACAAACAATTGGAGGACCTTATCAACAACTATATCAAACGATTAGGTTTTTACATCAGATTTGATTTTGAAATCATTCCGGACATAAAAAAAGCGAAAAACCTTAGTGAGTCACAACAAAAAGAAAAAGAAGGAAAATTAATTTTAAACAAAATTGAAAATTCAGACTTATTGATTCTTTTGGACGAAAATGGGAAACAATATGATTCAATTGGGTTTTCAGACATGTTACAAAAACATATGAATAGCGGTGTAAAACGACTGGTTTTTGTAATTGGAGGACCTTATGGTTTTGATTCACAAGTTTATCAGCAAGCGAATAGCAAAATATCTTTATCAAAAATGACATTTTCTCATCAAATGATACGCCTATTTTTTGTTGAGCAATTGTATCGAGGTTTTACCATATTAAAAAATGAGCCTTATCATCACAGATAGGCTCATTCTTTATTTTATTTATCCTTTGATTAATATTTTATTTGGTCTACCAGAAATCATAATGTTATAGTAACCAGCCTCCAAATCTATAATCGATATCCTTTCCTCTTCTTGATTAGCTATTGATGTTTTCACTACTTTACCTAAAAGGTCTGAAATAATTATTTTATCTCCTTTTTTAATTCCAGATATGTTTACATATTCTGTAGCTGGGTTGGGATACAACTTTAGATTCTCTTCTAATTTATCAGTACCCGAAATTCCCTCTTTTATTTTAGAATCAGAAGATGGAACAATCTTCCATTTTTGATTGAAATTAGATGAATCAAAACTCCATAATTGAACATTTGCATTATTAAACCCTCCTTCTCGATCTAATGCTTTTTCCAGGCAATGCATTGGTTTAAAAACAAAATAACCATCATCGACTGCAACTATTTTCCATTTTTGATGATCATCATTAGCACTTGTCCATGACATTACATTGGCCCGGTTATTACATCCTGCATCTCTAACCTCAAGATATCGATTATACGCCTCATCCTGGATAGTATATACATTATCTCCTAAATGTTTTAGTGTCCATTTTTGATTATTGCCATCTCTAGCTGCATACATTCTTGCATTATAATTTTCCCACCATCTCGAGATAAGTCTTTGATTTGAAATTGGTGAGACAATATAGTAAGTACCGTCTTCTATTAGTTGTAAAGGTCCTACTGTCACTCCCGTAAATTCCACTCTATAAATAGCTTCTTGCCAAGTAGTGCCTACCGGACGTATATAGGCCTTATAGAAATATCCATCTCCCTGTTCTGGTATGCTTTCCAATGATACAATCACATTTTTTCTACCCGTACCAGAAGACACTTGTTCTACTTTTTCACCTAACCATCGATCTGAAGCCCAAAATTCGACAACAATTTCCCGATCGGTTGTCGCCGTATAGTCTATGATAAATTCATACGAATTTTGAGGAGCTAAACTTAAAAGAGGATTTACAAAAGCCACTTCGTCATTAATAGCATCGATTACTAAAACATCTCGATATTCCACTCTATGAATTGCTTCTTGCCAAGTGGTGCCTACCGGACGTATATAAGCTTTATAAAAAAATCCAGATCCAGGTGTTGGGGGATTTGATAGTGTAACCGTTATCGATTGTGTACCTTCTCCTTTTGTAACCCGACTAGTATTCTCTCCCAGCCATCTATCTGGAGCCCAAAATTCTACAACAATCTCTCGATCTTCAGCTGCACTATAATCTATATTAAATGTATACGAGATCTGAGACTGAATAACATCCGAAGCATTATTAAAGGCTACTTCTTCTATGATTTCATGGTCAGAATGGTCACTCACATTTTTGATAATAGTCGCCATTCGATTTCTCTCGTTGGCAGAACTTCTATCTGTCCAGGACCAAACCAAAGAACCTGCCCATTTTCTGTCCACCAACGTAGTACCTAGATCTACCGCAGGTATAGTATTAAGATTATGGTCACTATCACCTCCTTGCTGATTAAAGAAGAGATTATCCGGGTAATATTCACCTATAATGGCTTGTTTATCGATTTTGTTTGCATCATAATCATTATGAAACGGAGAGCCTTTGGAACGTGCCCAATTGTAATAATGAATATTATAGAAATCCAAATATCCTTGATCATCGTTTCCTTGAAAAATCAGATTCGCATCAGAATACGCATTCCAAAACCCTTTGGAACTATCCTCTACATTAGTGAGAAACCCTAAAGCACCGTTTGTGATCTTTACATTGGGTTGTGCACGTCTAATTGCACCAGCCGTTTTATTAACAAAACGTTGGATATCCTGCATAGTAACTTTTTCTTTAAACCCTGGCCAGTGACTAGCATATTCGTTGGTCATTCCTTCGGGTTCATTAAAAATTTCCCATGCAAATAGTGCGGAATGATTTCCTATATAATTAACAAGAGGCAATAATGCATTGTCAATGTACGCCCTAGTATAAGTATCCTGAGTAAGTAACTTTTTATTAGCAAAGGCATCAACCCCCCATTGATCTTTAAGCATATCAAATGACCAAAGACAAATCTGCACTTTGAGTCCCTTTTCTTGAGCTAAGTCCAATATTTTTTTTACATCTTCGTGAAAGAATAAAGGATTTTGAGTCACTTTTTGATCACTATCAAAAACGGGGTTCGTAGAGCCATTGGTATGATACCACCATCGCACTACATTACCCCCTTGCTGTTTCACAAAATCCATTACTTCGGCAAACTTATCCAGATCGGGGTGATATTGATTACTAGAAAAAAAAGGGTCAACCCCAACGTCTCTTCCATACTCAATCCAGGCAAGGTTGATTCCGTTAATAAACGAAATCCCATCAACTCCTTTGGTTTGTTTAGGTTTATCTTTCAAGGTTACTTTTTGATTTTGATTAGTTTTTTCAAAATAAGTTTTAAGATACTCTAAATTAGATCGGTCCTGATTAATTTTTTGAAAATCTTCTTTATAATTAGGGTAATTATCCCATGGTTTTTGGGATCTTTGGGCAAAAGCATGTACAGAAAAAATAAGGCAAATTAGTGTGATTAGTTTTTTCATTGTGTGGTTTATTTAAATTGGTTCTTATATATAACGAACATTCTATGGAATATTTTGGTTTTTGATACTAAGAAGTTCTTATTTGAGCATATTTATCCAATGAATTCCTTTACTATCAAGGGTTGTAAATGAGTCCAAAAATCAGTTTTAATTATTACATTTGCTCACTAATCAACTAATCCTCTATGCTATCTTACCTAAAGCTTATAAAAATTGATAATTTATTAATTATTGCGCTTGCACAACTATGCATCAAATATGGACTTTTCGAACCTTTTGGAGTAGCCATTACTCTTAGCAATTTTGGAATTGCCCTGTTGGTTATTGCTACTATTTCTATTGGGGCAGCGGGAAATATTATTTTGAGGATTTACGACCAAGAAGGAAATAATCTTTTACGTTCTTCTATTACAGAAAAATCAGCAAATCGATTATTTATTATTTTTAATGCTATAGGTGTCCTCATTGGGTTTTATTTAGCCAACCTTATTGGAAAACCTGGTTTTGCTGCCCTTTTTATCCTAGTTTCTGGTATTTTCTACATCTATGCTTCTTACTTAAAGGAAATTTTAGTGGTTAAAAATATCATAATCGCAATATTAGCGGCATTAAGCCTAATTGTGGTAGGTATTTTTGATTTACTTCCGGCAATCACCGAAAAAAATAGAGAATCGCAAACGGTTATATTTTCTATTATTTTAGATTACTCGGTTTTTGCTTTTTTGATTGTGTTATTAAGAGAAATTGTAAAAGACTGTTTGAATATGGATCGAGACCATAATACAGGGCTGAAAACTATTCCGATAGTTTATGGCAAAAGTAGAACAATTAAGCTCGTTGGAGGAGCGGCCATCATACCAATAGCAGCAATAATTTATTACATCTACACATATCTTTTCTCAAATACGCAGGCGGTTATCTTTGTATTAATACTTCTTATTGGTCCACTTATTTATTTTATGATTAGAAGTTTTACCGCAGAATCAGAAAAGCATATTATTATTTTAAAACACCTTTTAAAAGTGATCCTCATAGCTGCCTCTTTATCCTTGTTATTGTATCAATTCATTCTAAAATAAAACATGTTAAAAGAAACCTTAAAAGATCATAACATAATCTTGGCATCCGGTTCGCCAAGGCGTCAAAAATTCTTTAAAGATCTGGATTTGGATTTCGTAATACAGGTGAAAGAAGTGGAAGAAGTATATCCAGACCACCTCAAAGCTGAAGAAATTTCAGATTATCTGGCACAGCTCAAAGCCAATGCTTTTAAAGATTTAAAATCTGATGATATACTGATCACAAGCGATACCATTGTTTGGCACAAAGACAAGGCCCTTGGAAAACCTAAAGATCTTAATGAAGCCAAGCAAATGATAGCTTCTTTATCTAATGACACTCATGAAGTAATTACTTCGGTATGCTTCAAAACACAACAACAAACCAAAATTGTACATCACAAAACCAAGGTTACTTTTAAAGAACTTACAAAAAAAGAAATTGAGTATTACGTTAACACCCATAAACCTTTGGATAAAGCCGGAGCCTATGGCATACAAGAATGGATCGGTTTTATAGCAATATCTAATATAGAAGGTAGCTACTTTAACGTGATGGGGCTCCCAACGCATCTTGTTTACGAAACGTTAACAACTCTTGCCACATCCTAGGTTTATTGTAATTTGCATTAGAAAGTAAATTAATATAACCGCTATGAAAAAGTTATTTCTCCTTTTAGGAATATTAGGTGTTTTAATATTTATTGCTTGCAGTAATGTTAAAGCAGATGTATCCAATACAGCAATTGACACCCCGATAAAAGATATTGAGAAGCCTTCGAAAAATCTTTCTGAATCTTTTAAAAAGTACTGGTATGCCGGTGAGGCTGAAATTTCATCTTATCAATTAGAACAAGCTCGATACGGAGAGATAAGAAAGGGAATAGCTGTACTTATTTTTGTTACCGAAGACTTTTTACCCAAAGAGCAGGTAAAAGCAGACAGACAAAATCCAGATAACATTCCTGTACTTAAATTAAACGCGACCAAAAAATTTAATACAGGTATCTATCCATATTCAATTATGCAAAGTACCTTCTATCCGGTTTCAGATAATCAACACGCTATAAAGGTATCTAGCTCGATGCAAGAATGGTGTGGCCATGTATATGCACAATTAAATAATCGGGAACAGTTCGAGGTCACCTCGCACTCCTACTTTCAAAATGAAGCTGACCAGGAATTTTCATTAAACAAAGCCATTCTAGAAAATGAACTTTGGACAAGAATACGAATCAATCCGGATGACCTTCCAACAGGAAATGTAAAAATTATTCCTTCGCTAGAATTCAGTAGATTACGACACAAAGCAATCAAAGCGTATTCTGCAAAAGCATCTCTTAAAACTGAAGGCAACGCTACTATTTACAGTATTGAATATCCTGAACTTAATAGAAATATCAGTATCACCTTTAATAGCAATTTCCCTTTTGAAATTGAAAACTGGACAGAGACTTTTAGAAGTGGTTTTGGTCCCAATGCAAGAGAACTTACTACAAGGGCTACCAAAATCAAACAAATTAAGTCGGCATATTGGGGACAAAACAGAAATAAGGATGAGGTTCTTAGAGAAGAATTAGGATTATAAGAATAAACTAAAACTCCATAGTACAATGAAAAAACTTACAGAATCTGAGATTAACGAGCAACTAAAAAAAATTGACGGATGGGAGTATAATGAAAATGCGATTCATACTACTTTCGAATTCAATGATTTTAAAGATGCTTTCTCGGTCATGACTCGAATAGCTTTTGAAGCAGAGCTTCAATCACATCACCCAGACTGGACAAACGTATATAACAAATTGCAAATTAGCCTATCCACACATGATGCAGGAGGAGTTACAGACAATGATTTTAAACTTGCCAAAACCATAGAAGAGATTATAGAAGGAGAATAAACATTTGTCAAAAACTTGGTTTCTACTTATGTTTGTATTTAGATTTTAAAATTAGCATATGGGAAGAGCTTTCGAATTTAGAAAAGCACGTAAAATGAAACGTTGGTCTGCTATGGCCAAGGCGTTCACCAGAATAGGTAAGGATATTGTAATGGCAGTAAAAGAAGGTGGACCAGATCCAGATTCTAACTCTCGCCTTAGAGCGGTTATACAGAATGCTAAGTCTGTTAATATGCCAAAAGACAATATAGAGAGAGCTATAAAACGGGCTTCCGATAAAACTCAAGGTGATTATAAAGAAGTACTTTTTGAAGGATATGCTCCTCACGGAATTGCGATTTTGGTTGAAACTGCAACCGATAATAACAACAGAACTGTTGCCAATATTAGGTCATATTTCAATAAATGTGATGGAAACTTAGGTACATCTGGTTCTGTTGAGTTTATGTTTGATCATACCTGTAATTTCAGAATAAATGGAGAAGGTATTGATCCTGAAGAATTAGAGCTCGAATTTATAGATTTTGGTGCCGAAGAGGTATTTCAAGATGATGATGGTATTCTAATTTATGCTCCATTTGGTAGCTTTGGAACTATCCAAAAGGAGCTAGAAAGTCGAAATATAGAAATCTTATCCTCTGGCTTTGAAAGAATCCCACAGGTCACCAAAAAACTTACTCCAGAACAGGCAGCTGATGTAGAAAAATTATTAGAAAAAATTGAAGAAGATGATGATGTACAAAATGTATATCACACAATGGAAGAATCTTCTTCAAATGGAGAATAATCATATAATCAATAACCCCCTAAATCATTTTAATGAAAAAACTACTACTTATTGCATGCATATGCAGTGGAATTCTTACAAATGCCCAAGAAGATACTATCAAATTCGGGGTTAAAATAGGAATCAATATTGCAAGTTTTTCTGGAGATGTTGCTGTAACGCAAGATCAATTCAACAGAGTAGGATTACAAATCGGAATATTGTCTGAAATTCCAATTACTGAGAAGTTTGCTTTCCAACCAGAATTACTTTTCTCGTCACAGGGGGCAAAATATGACCCTATTGACAATGGAATTCTTATAGAACAAACGATCAAGCTTGATTATCTAAACCTCCCTCTAATGACAAAATATTATGTTATTAAAGGGTTTAGCATACAAGCAGGACCGCAAATCGGGTTCTTATTATCTGCAAACAATAGTGTAGAAAGTCTTGGGATAGATACAGAAACAGACATCAAAGACGAGATTAGCAACATTGATTTTGGTATAAATTTGGGATTGGGGTATCAGTTACCAATAGGGATTTTTATCGATGGGCGTTATAATATTGGGCTTTCAGACACTAACGATGCCGATGATGATAATTTTCCAAAAGCAACCAATAGAGTATTACAATTCTCACTAGGTTATAAATTTTAGTATAATAGTACAATGCATCATATACTCATTTTTTGAGTACTCTATAAAAGCCATCTTTTTTAAGATGGCTTTTTTTGTTATGTTTTTTATATTTATTCGACTATATATTAAAGCCATAGTATGAAAAAACTTATTGTTATTGTGTTATTTCTTTCTGGAAGCATATCCTATGCTCAAAATATGAACAATATTAGTTTACAAGAAATCATTGAGAAAAAAGCAGATACTGTTGGTGGTGTGGTTGGTAATTGGAAATTTATTTATAAAGAAACACCTATGCTTTGCGTTACCGATGAAGCAAATAATAGAATGAGGATTATTGCTCCAATTACAGAATCAGATAATCTGGATAAAGAATTATTATTGGATTCATTAACTGCAAACTTTCATTCTGCCTTGGATGTTAAATATGCAATTGCTAACGGAATTTTATGGTCGGTATACATTCATCCTTTAAAAGAACTCACGAATGAACAGGTAGAAAGTGCTATATCACAAGTATATTATGCCGCTCAAACATTTGGCACTACCTTTACCAGTACTGAATTAATTTTTGGTGGAAGAAACACTCAAGAAAAACAACCTAAGGAAATAAAAAAAGAGCATTTACGTAAGTTTTAGCCTACGTCAAAGCTATATTCGGGAACTTTACCTTTTACTCCTTTAAAGAAACTATACATAAATTTCAAATCCTTTTCCATATCATCTGTAGGAAAAAATGGTTCTGAAATTGCATTTTGTTTTTTCCCAAAATCAAACGTTACCATTATGACAGGCACTTGTGCAGCTTTTGCTATATGGTAAAAGCCAGTTTTCCATTCTTTTACCTTTTTCCTGGTTCCTTCGGGAGCAAGCGCTAATCTTAATTCTTTCCTTTTTTTAAATATCTCGGCTATGGCTTCTACTTTATTCTGACCAGGTGTTCTATCCAGAGGAATTCCCCCTACCTTTTTGAAATACCATCCCAATGGCCATTTAAAAAGTTCCTTTTTTCCTAAAAAACTAATTTTCAGACTTACCAATTGTCTAATTAGCAAACCTATATAAAAGTCATGCCAACTGGTATGAGGAACAACAATAATCACACATTTTTTGATCTCTTCACCTTTAAAATCTCCAACGAGTTTCCAGCCCAGAATTTTATGATATATAAAGGAAGAGATACGTTTCATATGAAATTAAGCAGATAGTGAATTATAAAGAGCGGTAAATTTCCTTTAAAACATCAGCATTTACCTTTGTTTTCCAATCGGCACCAAGGGCATTTTCCCATAAAGGTTCTAAGCCTAGAGCCACGTTGGTCATAATATTCAATTGCTCTTCGGTAACATCGGCACAAATTCCTTCAGGTAAGTTTATACCATGATATTCTTTCATTTTCTTAAATACTGCAACTCCTTCAGGATAATATTTTCCTAATTTATCGAATACGATACAATTCCCTATTCCATGTTTTGTTCCCAAGACATATGCAAGACCATAACTCATTGCATGAGCCACACCCACTTGAGAATAGGCAATACTCATACCACCGTGCCACGACGCCATCATTAGTTTGGCATCGGCTTCAGATTTACTTAGATCGTTTTCTAAAAAGATTTCCTTGCACAAATCCAACGCTTTTTCTCCATAACTCTGACTAAATGCATTTAAATACGTTCCGTCTAATGACTCTACACAATGTATATAACAATCCATCCCAGTATAGAACCATTGATCCTTTGGTACATCTTTAATAAGTTCTGGATCAAGGATGACCTGATCAAATGGTGTGAAATCTGAATTGATTCCTAATTTGCGCTCAGGTCCGGTAAGAACAGTCGTTCTAGACACCTCGGCACCTGTACCAGAAATAGTAGGGATACCGACATGAAATACAGCCTTGTTTTTTACCAAATCCCAACCTTGATAATCGGCAGCACTACCAGTATTGGTAAGCATTATTGCTACCGCTTTACTTAGATCCAGCATTGATCCACCGCCAATTCCTATAATACCGCTAGGAATATATTGATAATCCTTTTTTAGTTTAGAAACTATTTCGTCAACCTGGGAGGTTTTAGGTTCCTCGGCTGTTGATACATAAACTATTTCATCTGCAGTAGAAAGCGGAATCCTATCTTCTATAAAGGAAGTATCATTTTCAAAAACACTATCTATTAGATAAATAAATGGTGCAACACCCTTGCGTTCGCATGCAATAATTTCTCCAATCTGATTAAATGACCCCTTGCCGAATACTACCTTTGGGACCATTGGGAAATTTCTATGATTAGAAGTGTAAACTTCGGAAGTAGTAGCTACGTATTTTGTACTCAAAATATCTTCTGTATTAATTAATTTCTTTGCTCTCTCTAGATCTTCCGGGGTATCAATTTCAACACCTTCGTGTTGTGTTTCTATCATTTTAATGTTTTTACCATACTCTAGGTATCTGATGCATTCTATTTTTTCTGAAGCTTCTAAAGAACGCATGGGGAGTTTGTAAAAATCTAATATTGCTTGTTTTCTAAAAGCATAGACGCCTTTGTGTTTATGATAAGTGTAATCTAATTCTTTATCTCTTGGGTAAGGAATGGGTGCCCTAGAAAAATATAAGGCATAATCGTTTTCATCTACAATTACTTTAACGCTATTTGGGTTCATAATATCATCCCAATCGCTTATAGGAGTCATTAAACTAGCCAAATCTATGCGATCTGAATCATCTTCATAAAATACACTAAGTACTTTTTCTAAACTTTCTCGATCTGTAAAGGGCTCATCTCCTTGAACATTAACAACGATGTCAACATCCATATCTTCTACAGCTTCGGCAATGCGGTCACTACCACAGCTATGTTCTTTCTTACTCATAATAGCTTTACCACCATGAGCAGTTATTTCTTTGTAAATGATATCGCTATCGGTTACTACATATACAGACTCAAAAAGTCCTGTGCCAAGAGTCGCCTCATAGGTTCTTCGAATAACCGTTTTTCCACCAAGATCTTGCATTAATTTACCAGGAAAACGCGTTGCAGCGTATCTCGCAGGTATCATTGCGATAATTTTTAGAGTATTTTTGTTCAAAGTTTGTTGCTTTTCTGGATTTGCAAAATTAACTTTTTTATATCAATTTTCGGAACATCAGACGTTTTAAGTTTTAGATAATTGTCTTAAAAATATCTTAAACACATGTAAACTAAGCATTTAAATATACTAGTTTTCCTCAAAAAACTCATTCTTAAACCCAATTAAATATAGTTTTTTCTTTGCTCTGGTAATAGCAGTGTAGAGCCAGCGTAGATAATCTCTATTAATTCCTTCGGGAAGAAAAGGCTGTTCTATAAATACATTATCCCATTGTCCTCCCTGTGATTTATGGCAAGTAATTGCATACGAAAACTTAACTTGTAGGCTATTAAAATACTTGTTATTCTTAACCTTCAGAAATTTCTTGTACTTTGATTTTTCATCTTCAAAATCCTTCATAACTTCTTGGTACAGCTTATTAGATTCTTCATAGGACAAAGAAGGCGTTTCAGAAGTTAATGTATCTAATAACAAAACTGTCTCAAATGGTTTTTGATTGGGATAATCTACCATACTAATTTTTACCTCAGCAAATCGAAAATCATACAATTCTTTAATAGAGTATATTTCAAGAACTTTTATTATATCTCCATTTGCTATAAATCCTGCTTCGCTTTTATTATCTAACCAAAAATAATTGTTTTTGACGACCATTAAATAATCCCCTGCCGAAAGCTCTTCTTCTTGAAAAAGTATTCTGGATCTAATTTGCTGATTATAACTATTGGCTCTTTTATTAGATCTAAGAATAATTACAGATTCTTCATGGCCAGAGTTTGAATATGCGTCATTTAAGGCTTCAATGATCTCGTGTCCATCCAAAAATCTGACAATATCATTATATCCCGAAATCTGAAACTGAAAAGCATCAAAGAAATTATCATTTAACAATTCTCTTATTCTGGTTGCATTCATTAAAATCCCACTATTTTCTGCTTGCCGCACCACTTCATCGAGCTCAAGCTGTGTTACATCTTTATTGAAGCCCATGGATAGGTTATCGGGATTTAAAGCGGGGCTAACGTCTAGTTTAACAGGGGGTAACTGTGCCGTATCACCTATAAAAAGGATTTTACAATTATGACCAGAATAGACATACATCATCAAATCATCAAGCAATGATCCATTTTCAAACAACTTGCTGTCGCTTGGTGTATCGGGAATCATCGAAGCCTCGTCTACAATAAAAATAGTGTTTCTAGCTTTATTCTGCTTTAATTGAAAAGCCATTCCACCGGCCTTATTTTTTTTGGGGTAATAAATATTTCTATGAATGGTTTGAGCTTGTCTTCCAGAATAGTTACTTATTACTTTTGCTGCTCTTCCGGTAGGTGCCAAAAGTACAGCGCTTAATTTTGCTCTCCATAAATTTTTTACCAATGTTCCTACCAAAGTAGTTTTCCCAGTGCCCGCATAGCCTTTAAGTAAAAAAAGAGCGTCTTTGGATCCTTTTAGTATAAAATGAGACAATTTTTGTAGAACGATATCCTGTTTTAACGTAGGTTCAAAAGGGAAATCATTTCTTAACAATTCATAAAATTCTTTTTCCCTCATTAAACAGTAAGATGTTGCATTAATACTAAAGTTAATAAATCAAAGATAGAATGATTTTTTTGCAATAAACTTTTACGATTAAAAAAAAATTGTAGATTTGCGTATACACTAATGTTTAAAGCTAAATCATAAAATGAAAATTGTTATTCAATTAGTTCTCTGGGTAGTGATAGGTTTTTTAGGATACCTTGTATACGAATCCGTAATGGGGCCTGTAAGATTCAACGAAATAAAAGAGGCTCGATATGCAAAAGCAGTTGAAAATCTTAGAGATATACGTACAGCACAAATAGCCCATAGAGCTGTTACCGGTAGATTTGAAAAAGATCCTGAAAAATTAATAGCATTTATAGATACGGCAAAGTTTACTCTTACTCAAAGAAGAGATTCTAGTTTTATCCGTTATAATAAAATATTAAGGATTGACGAACCAAAAGATACGGTAGTTGTAGATACCCTTGGATATGCTTCTGTTAGAGATTCTTTATTTAAGACAGGAAGACACAAGACTATGATGAAAATACCTTTAAAAGATGTCGATGCTAATTTTGAAATGAACGCTGGTTATATCAATAAAAATGATCTTAGAATTGCTGTTTTTGAAGCAAAAGTAGCCAAAGAAGTTCTTCTACATGATCTAGATAAAGATTTATTAGCACAAGAGAAAGAAGTTGTTTCTGTTGATGGAGTTAACGGGCCTTTCCTTTCTGTTGGTTCTATGACAGAAGTAATGACTTCTGGTAACTGGCCAAGAACTTATGGTGCAAACGACCAGTAATACAAATACAATATCAAAAAAACTGTCCATTCAGGTTAGCTTGAATGGACTTTCTTTTTGTACTCTAGATGCTAATCAAAAAATAAAAGCTCTAGAACAAGATAATTTTGGGATACAGCTATCTCCAGAACAGGTACTTGATAAAATAAAATATACTTTTGATAATAATCCGGCACTTCAGGAAGATTTTGAAGTTGTCGAAGTTATTCACCAAAATGACCTTTATTCATTGGTTCCCAAAGCATTATTTGACAAAAACTCTTTAAAGGAGTATTTGATGCATAATATTCGAATTTTAGAAAATGATTTTTTGGCCTATGACGAGATGGAGCAACATGAAATTGTAACTGTATATGTACCCTATACTAATATCAACAATTTCTTTTTTGATACCTTTGGCTCGTTTACGTATAAACACGCATGCACCGTTTTGACCAGTACATTACTTACACAAGAGAAACATAGCTACCAGACTACAGTGTTTGCTAACATGAATGAAAAATCCTTTGACTTAATAGTGATACGAAAGGGAAAACTATTACTAGCAAATACTTTTAATCATGAAACCAAAGAAGATTTTCTGTATTACTTATTATTCGCTACAGAGCAGTTACAGTTAAATCCAGAAGAATTTAAGTTAGTTTTTTTGGGAGACATCCTTGCCACTAGTGAATACGTTAACATTACTCACAAATACATTAGAAATATGAGTTTCGGCAATCACAGTAAATCCGAACAACTAACCTCAACTATCAAACCAATCGAACCACACCAACATTTTGTACTATTAAGCCATTTCTAAAATATGCGTATCATCTCTGGAAAATATAAAGGAAAAAGACTCATTGCACCAAAAAAATTACCGGTTCGCCCCACTACAGACATGGCCAAAGAAGGGCTGTTCAACATTTTAAACAATACATACAGTTTTAATCATGTATCGGTACTTGATCTTTTTTCGGGAACAGGAAACATAAGTTATGAATTCGCTTCTAGAGGAGCTAGTGATATAACTGCTGTAGATTCTCATTATGCTTGCCTGGGCTACATTAAAAGCGTATCAAAAGATCTTGACTTCTCCATCGAAACCGTAAAAAGTGATGTATACAGTTATTTGGAAAAAGTAAATCGAAAAGTTGACATTATATTTGCCGATCCTCCTTATGATTTTTCGCCAGAACAATTCTCTCGTATAGCCGAGTTAGTTTTCGAAAAAGAATTATTAAATAATGGTGGGGTGTTAATCATTGAGCATTCAAAATACACCTCAATCGAAGAAACTCCTAATTTCTCTTACTCCAGAAAATATGGAGGGTCTGTATTTAGTTTTTTCGAAAGATAGGTTGCTTCTTTTTAAGAACTCTTACTTTAATCACTCATCACAGACGTTCTTATCGAAAACTCATCTATAGTACTTAAGTTACTTAACGAATCTATTTGATGAGAAGCGTTACTAATGATATCCTCATAAAAAGCTAACACCTGGGCGTCAAATCCAGGAGTATCTTCGGCAGTAAGCTTAAAGATATCCATTTGATATATGAAATTATTTAAAATATGGTGACTTGAAGACAACATAGCCTTGTATACGTTCTTTTTTTCGTTCTCCACTCGAATTTTCCAGGCATTTCTTGTTGTATCAATAAACAGAAAAGCTACAAAGATCAAAAAAGGAATAATCAATTCATCAAATTCAAATTCTTCCAAACTTGCCAAAAAGTCCATGAATTTTTCGAATAAATCTAGATCCAAGAAAATGGTAGAAAAATAAATAAAAACAGATAATACCAATCCAAAAAGCGTAAGTCTATACTTGTTCATTGGTCAGGGGGAGATTAATGTTAGGGAGTTTAACTTGTGTGAGGTTTATTAGGTTTTACGATTAACAATTTACCATAAAATTGTATTTGCGTTTAAGAGTCCGATGGTTAAATATAAACAAAAAACTATATTCGTGATGTAATTTACAAGTATTTTAACATTAACATTTTGCTGCAAACCCATAAATAATCTAGGTTAAAGCACCCGTAAATCACACATATTCAATACTTTTTAACACTTCACGGATTTACGCCACTTCTTCTCCTGTAGAAGCTTCCCATATCATAAACCATTCTTCATCTGTGATGTTGACATCGAGCGCTTTCACTGCTGAATGAATTCTATTAATTTTCGTAGAGCCTATTATTGGAAAAATAACCGAAGGATGTTTAAGAATCCAAGAGGTAAGCACTTGGTCTCTTGTGCTAGTATACTTATCTGCTATTTGATCTGCTACAAAATTAATACGCTTAACTCTTTCTTCGGGTTTAGCAGCAAAGAAACTACCTCCTGCCAAAGTAGAATACCCCATGGGTTTGATTTTATGTTTGACACATTGGTCAAGGGTACCATCTATAAAAGGATTAAGATGTAATGGAGATATTTCAATCTGATTTGTTTGTAACGGGACATAACTGTTAAGCATCTCAAATTGTGAAGTAGTAAAATTTGAAACTCCAAAATGCAAAACCTTACCCTCTCCCTTAAGTTTAACAAAAGCTTCGGCGACCTCTTCAGGATTCATTAATGGACTTGGCCTATGAATTAAAAGTAAATCTATATAATCGGTTTGTAGATTAGCCAGCGATTGCTCGACAGACTTAAAAATATAATCTGATGTAGTTTTATAGGATTTTATCTGATTTTCTGGACGATTAGGAGTCACTAATTTAATACCACATTTGGTTACCAATTGAATATTCTCCCTAAGTGAAGAGTTACCCTTGATTGCATTTCCAAATAGTTCCTCAGTAGTATAATGACCATAAATATCGGCATGATCAAAAGTGGTAACATCAATCGAAATACAATCTTCAATTAATTTTTGAGCTTGTTGCACCGATAAATTAGCTCCCCATTCACCCCAATTCATGCAACCCGCTACAATACGTGAAAAAACTGGTCCTGCTTTTGAAATCTTAACTTTCATTTAAATTTTTCTTTACTTATCAAAGTAGTTATTACGTTTCAATCCAATCAATAATCAATCGCTTCATATATAACTCTTTGAATTTCTGATCGAATATCATTAGATATTAATTTTCGATTTGCCGAATTTGGAAATGTGCGATTACTTAGAAATACATAGACAATTTCTTCTTCAGGATCGGCCCAGGTAAAAGTTCCCGTAAATCCACTATGTCCAAAACTTGTCATTGATATACACCCACAAGTTGGTCCAATTTCTCCCAATTGTGGTTTATCAAAACCAACACCGCGACGCACATCTTTATGGCAATAATAACAGGTATTAAACTCTTCTAGCGTTTGGCTTTTAAAATACTGTTTTCCTCCATAATACCCTCCGTTAAGGTACATTTGCATAATTTTGACCACATCGTTTGCATTTGCAAATAATCCAGCATGACCGCCTATACCACCAAACATTGCAGCTCCCTGATCATGAACATACCCATGTATGATTTCCTTTCTAAACGCTTGATCGTTTTCTGTTGGGACAATCCTTTTTTTATTGAATTTTTTTATTGGAAGATATGAAGTATTATTTGCCCCTAAAGGTTTATAAAAATGTTGCTGAGTAAGCTCATTTAGCGTGTCATCATAATGATCTTCGATGTACTTTTTTAAAAGGTAATATGGCAAATCACTGTATTTATATCTAAGTCTTTTTCGCAGTTCACTATCTTTAATTCTTAACATCAACGAGTCTCTCATATCACTTCTTAGATAAAGGTTATTTGTGACTTGTATGTTAAATTCTTCTGAAAAATTATTTCGGTAATATTTTCTATCTGGTTTTTGAGTAACAGAATCTAAAGTCTTCAAATAAAAGGGAATCCATGCTCTTAATTTTGCATAATGAGATAACATAGATCGCAGCGTAATGTCTTTTTTATTTGAATCTTTAAATGAAGGAAGCATCTCTCCTACTCGAGTGTCCATAGAAACTATTCCCTTATCTTTAAGCTCAATGGTAAGTGGTAATGTTGCTAATATCTTCGTAAGTGACGCAAGGTCATAAATATCTGATCCTTTTACTTTTTTCAGCTTGTTATAGGTATGATAACCATAGTTTTTATTGAAAATTACTTTCCCTTTTCGCGCCACAATTAGCTGTAATCCAGGAGTCATTTTTTCTCTTAAAGTGCTATTCACTATAGAGTCTATTCTGTTAAGTCTATACGAATTCATTCCAACACTTTCTGGCAATCCATAAGTAAGTCGTTTTAATGCCCTGGTTTCTAACCCCATTCCTTGTGGAAATTCTTCTCCCAAACTTACCGGGAGCTTCCCTTTGGCCTCGATTGCACCAAAAAGTAATTGAGCGGTCTTTTCTTGAGCAATAATACTATTTTGATATGCCATTACAATACCTTCAAAGTTCTTGGTTGTTAACATATCAAGCACCGCATAGGGTCTGGCAAAAACACTAAGAACTGTTGTATTCAGCCTGGCAATTTCATACAACCACACCAATTCTTTATCAGTGAATTTATAACCTTTCCAGGGTGAAGCATTGGATTTATGAAAACCTACGATTACATAATTATAATCTTTTAACTTATCGATCATTTCACCTAGCTGACTCGCCTTTACCCAATCTACCTGAGTATACTTATTAAGCTGTTCATAAAACGCCTCGCCAGAATCATCTCCCAACGAAACGTAAGCAATCTTCTTAAGATCTAAGTTCTTTACAGGAAGTGTTGCTCTTTCATTTTTTATAACAGTAATTGAATTTTCTACCAGTTCGTGGTTTAGTACCTCATTTTTTACACTATTAAGTTCTTCATACAAATAAGACATTTCTATAGGCTTATACCTATTAAGCCCAACTTTGTATTTTGCTAATAGGATCTTTCGAACGGAATGTGCGAGGCGTTCTTCTGTAATAATTTTTGAATAATATGCAGAAATGATTTTTTGAGAAGCTAAAGGAACATCTTCAGAAATCAACAAAACATCATTGCCAGCCAAAAATGCGGCCAGATCGATTTCTCCAGGGCTCTTAAAATCTGATGCCCCTTTCATATTTAAAGCATCTGTAAAAACCAAACCTTTGAATTTGAGACTGTCTTGTAATAAATTGGTAACAACATTTTTAGAAATCGAAGAGGGGTATCCCTGCCTGGACTCAAGACTTGGGATATTAAGATGAGCCACCATTACGCTCGACAATCCTTTTTCGATAAGTTTACGATAAGGATAAAGCTCTATGCTATCAATTCTTTTGGCATCAAAACTAATTGTAGGTAGTGTTTTATGAGAATCACTATCGGTATCACCATGTCCCGGAAAATGTTTTGCGCTAGCCATTATCCCTTCTTTTTGCATCCCTTTCATAAAGGCAAGAGATTTTTGGGTTACCTCTTCTTTATTCTCACCAAAAGATCGATTACCAATTATCGGATTTTTGGCGTTTGTATTAATATCAACTACCGGAGCAAAGTTGATATGAACCCCTAATCGTTTACAGTGTCTTGCAATTTGCCTTCCCGTTTCCTCGATCAAGTCATTATTTTGAATGGCTCCCAAGGTCATATTCCAGGGGAAAGCCTGTGTAGAATCCAATCGCATGGCCAATCCCCATTCTGCATCCATTCCTATCATTAAAGGGGTTTTGGATAACTCCTGATATTCGTTAGTAAGTTTAGCCTGCCGGTTAGGGCCTCCTTTAGAAAAAATAACCCCACCAATATGATATTCTTCTATTAACTGTTTTATCTTATCGGTATCTTTTTTGGATTTTGAAGAAAACACGTCGACCATAAACAATTGACCTACTTTCTCTTTTAATGTCATCCTATTATAAACACTATCTACCCAGCGTTTTTGCTCTTCATAATCCTCTGTAAACAGAGGATTATCTTGTTGGGCAAGCATACCACAGGTAATAAAAAAAACAATGAAAGAAATGTACTTTTTAATTATTTGCCACACGAAAATTTTAGTTTAAAAAACGGTTGTGCCAACTATCTTTTGCTGGCACTTCCCAATTGGTTCGATATTCAGCAATGTTAGTCACCAGGTTATTAAATACGATAGTATTTGGGGATACTGATCTGTTTTTTGCCATTTTTTTGAAATCGGTAAGGGATTTATAGGCCACAAATTCTCCTTGTTTAAAGGATACATTCATTTTATCCATCAAATCAACATCATACGTTTTTTCTAATTCCTGAATAAAATGAACAGATGCATCTATAGAGCAGCCAGAAGCTGCATTAACTCCTTGATCCAATCCAATGGTAATAAATCTTTTATATTTGATATCATAACCCGCTTTAAGATCTGCACCATGTGCCGTCCATTGAGTTATAAATTGATCCAATTCCTGTTTAATCTCCTCTAATTCTTCCAAAGAAAATGACCTATTTGCTTGATAAATCCATACTCTGGATGTTTCCGGGAGGTCATTAAAATCTACCAACATTCGCTATTCTTTTTACTTGTTACTAAAGTAACAAAAACTATTTCTATTTACTTCTATAAAAAAGAGTTAATATGAACAACATATTAACCCTTATTAAATTGTATATAACTAAGAAAAAATTCTATAAATCTTGAGCATTGGCAATCAGTTCTGCAACATCCATTACTTCAATACTATCTTCTTTCTCCTTATTTTTCACACCATCGGTCATCATGGTATTACAAAATGGGCATCCTGCTGCTATAATATTAGGTTTTGTTTCAAGAGCATCTTCGGTTCTTTCGATATTTACATCTTTGTTACCGGGTTCTGGCTCTTTAAACATTTGCGCTCCACCTGCACCACAGCATAAACCGTTACGTTTACAACGCTTCATTTCGATTAACTCAACCTCTAATTTCTTTAGCAAATCTCTGGGTGCTTCATATACATTATTGGCACGTCCAAGATAACAAGGGTCATGAAAAGTGATACGTTTACCTTTAAACTTACCTCCTTCTACAGCTAGTCTTCCTTCATCTAATAGAGATTTAAGAAATTGAGTATGATGCATTACCTCATAATCTCCACCCAAAGATGGATATTCGTTTTTTAAAGTATTAAAACAATGAGGGCAAGCTGTCACTACTTTTTTAATTTCGTAAGCATTCATTACCTCAATATTGGTAACCGCTTGCATTTGAAATAAAAATTCGTTGCCCGCTCTTTTGGCAGGATCACCGGTACAACTTTCTTCTGTACCTAAAACCGCAAAGTCTACATTAGCATTATGAAGTAATTTTACAAAAGCTTTGGTTATTTTTTTTGCTCTGTCATCAAAACTACCGGCACAACCCACCCAAAATAAAACTTCAGGTTTTTTGCCCTCTGCCATATACTCTGCCATAGTTGGCACTTTTATAGTCTCACTCATAATACTACTTTATATTTCTAAATTTTATAAAATCAAGGAACCTTACCCCTAATTAATCGTGTTTTCCATCATCAAAAACTTCAATCGTAACAACTCTTTCTACCAATTCTGTAAATTTACCTGTATAGCGAGTTGCTTTTACCAAATGATTATCAATCCAGTGATAATTTCCACCTCTTGGTTTTCCCATTAAAAGGCTATGATATTTAAATCCATGTTTATTTAACCATGTCTCGGTAACCTCTCTATGATCTTCTGTTCTAGAGGTGAAGAAACAAATAATATGTCCTTCATCAAACCATTTATTTAATGTTGCCAATGCGTCGGGAAACGGCGCACAGGTAACCATACGTTCTGGCTCTTCATTAGGTACATCTTCAGTAATTGTTCCATCGATATCGATAAGGTAATTCTTAATTCCTTCAGGTAATACGGGACTTATATGTTCTCCGGCCTCTACCTTGTCATGCAATAATTTTTCTACTTCTTCCTTCTTCATAACGTTTACTTTCTCTTAATTTTAATATGGTTTTTATTTGGTTAATGTTTTGGTTTGACTTTTTATCTTATTCGTTACTCCAGTTCATACGGTCCATTTGGTTGAATGGCCAAGGAGCTCCATTGTTTTCGATATTGGACATCATATTATTGAGGTCTGAAGGTGCAGCACTTTGCTCCATCACCAAATATCTTCTCATATCCATGATTATTGACAGTGGACTAATGCTTACCGGACAAGCTTCGACACAAGCATTACAACTTGTACATGCCCATAATTCTTCGGGAGTGATGTAATCATTTAAAAGTTGTTTGCCATCATCTACAAAACTTCCGTTCTTGTCTATATTATCTCCTACTTCTTTAAGACGGTCTCTGGTATCCATCATAATTTTACGTGGTGACAATTTTTTACCCGTTTGGTTTGCAGGACATTCACTGGTACAACGGCCACATTCTGTACACGTATAAGCATTAAGTAATTGTGCCCAGTTAAGATCCATAACATCTGATGCTCCAAACTTTTCAGGCTCACCTTCAGATTCATCCTCGGCAGGCGCAGCAAAAGGATCGGCACTTGGGTCCATCATTAACTGTACTTCTTTGGTTACAGCTTCTAGATTATCGAATTCTCCCTTAGGTTTCAAATCTCCATAATATGTATTTGGAAATGCCAAAAGGATATGTAAGTGCTTTGAAAAATACAGATAGTTGAGAAATACTAATATCCCAAGTATATGTAACCACCAGGCTCCTCTTTCTATTAATATTAAACTTCCTTCGGTCATACCATTAAACAGAGGCGATATGAATTGACTTACCGGGTACGCACCAGCTTTAATATAATGATCGGCACCTAAGGCTTGTAATTGAAGATCGGCAGCATTCATGGTTAAAAACAACGTCATCAAAACAACTTCAAAATAGAGAATAATATTCCCATCATTCTTGGGCCATCCTTTTAACGTTTTGAAACGTCTGATATTAATCACATTTCGTCGAATCCAAAAAAGAATAACGCTTACCAACACTAGTAAAGCAAGGATTTCAAAAGATCCAATTAAAAAATCATAAAAGCTTCCTAGGGGTGCAAAAATTCTATGCGTTCCAAAAATACCATCAATAATAATCTCCAACACCTCAATATTAATGATAACAAAACCTAAATAAACTATAATATGCAGTATTCCAGCGATGGGTCGTCTTACCATTTTGGATTGTCCAAGGGCAATCATAGCCATGTTCTTAAATCGTTCACCTTTATTATCTGAACGATCCACATCTTTCCCAAGACGAATATTACGAATGACTTTTCGGATGTTTTTGGTGAAATATCCAATTCCAGCCACTAGGGCAATTACAAATAAGATATTAGGAATATATTGCATAGTTTTTAATTTATTGAGTCTGTTGGCTTTTTATATGGTTTATTCTTTTTTCCAAATACCGATACATTTATATATCTAGTAGGATTCAACCGCAGGTCCTGTAACAATAGCTCTAGTTCTTTTGTTGTTCTTTCTAGGTTTGTATATAGTTTTTCATCTTTAAGCAGTTTTCCTGCAGTTCCTTTGCCAGTATTTAGATCTTTTGAAATTTTTTCAAAATTTGATAAAACTGTTTCCAGCTCTTTACCAAGTTTGGCAACATTAAGTTTTGCCAAAGAATCGGAAACTTTATTAAGATTAGTAGACATATTATCAAGATTGGCTAATGTATTGTTCAGCTTGTCTTGATTACCCGTTAAAACATTATTCAAAGAATTCGAAGCAACCTTAAAGTTCTTAACCGTACTACTTAAATCTTTAAATATCGAATTCAGGTTATTTTTATTATCTACGTTCAAAATTCCGTTTACCGATGTTAACAGTGTATCTGCATCGGTAATTGCTGCTTCGAGTTTTTCTTGCAAGGGTGTAAGCCTATCATTAACCAGCTCTAACAGCCCCGCTTCAATCCTACCCGGTAATGTATCACCATTTTTTGCTTCCAGGCCTTGTTCATATTTTGGCATAATCGCCAAGGATTTTCCTCCTATTAATCCTCCTCCGTATACTTTGGCTTCGCTATTTCTTGAAAAGGAAAACTCGTTATCCACATTAAACTCTACAACCAAATTACCTTGGGTATCTGCAAATTTAATGGCTACCACTTGTCCAACAACCAATCCATTTATAGTTACCGGAGAAGAAGGAATCAATCCTTCAACATTTTTATAGACTGCATAAAACGTTCTATCGTTTTCCAGAAGATTTTTTCCTTTTAAAAAGCTATATCCAAAAATTAAGAGTGCTATAGCACATACTGCTAATATTCCGGTCTTGACTTCTCGAGTAAATTTCAAAATAGATTAAATTTTGGTGACAAATTTAGAATAAAAAATACATTTCCAAGGATTATTCTTTAAGGAATTCTCAGTATTTATTAAGATTAGTTGGAAGATGTGTTAGCTTTTAGTGCTTCTGTTAAAGGAATTACTTCATTATTGCGAAACGCTACCACAAAACTAGAATCAAAACCTTTGCCTACCGCAATCTCTTTTAATTCTTGAATAAGAGTATAGTTAGCTGTGCTACCAAAGTAATATTTGTACAATTCTCCCGATCTCACCTTTGATAATTGATCCAAACCATTAAAGTTAAACGGTTCCAGGGGAATATCTGCAGATCCCGCAGCAATTTGTACTTTGAATGTTATATCCTCATATACTTTATCCCCTTCCATTTTTGCAGAAGTATTAACAATCTCTGGAGTTTCAGGTTTCGGAACATAATAAATAGCATCCAAGCTTTCTTTATAATCTATGATCGAAGTAGTAATAGATTTTGCCATTTGCTCCTGCCCTTTTTTTGAATTAAGAAATTTCCCTTCATTATTATTGGTTAAAAAACCAAGTTCAATAAGTACACTAGGCATATACGTTTGGTGCAATACCACAAATCCGGCTTGTTTTACCCCTCTACTCTTTCTATCCAAATATTTTTTAAATCTATTTTGTACAAAACTGGCCAAAGTAAGGCTTTGATCAAGGTACTCTTCTTGCATGAGGGTTAACCCGATTATAGATTCTGGAGAGTTTGGATCAAAACCATCATAATTTGCTTCATAATTTTCCTCAAGTAGAATTACCGAGTTTTCATTTTTGGCTACATTAAAGTTTTCGTCATTTGCATGAAGCCCCAATACAAAAGTCTCTGTACCGTATGCTTGAGAACGATGAGAATTACAATGCACCGATACAAACAGATCGGCATTTGCCTTATTGGCAATTTTTCCTCGCTCATGCAATTCTATAAACTTATCTGTCTTTCTAGTATACACAACTTTAAACCTTGGGTCTTTTTCTAAAGCGGCCCCCACGGTTAAAACTACTTTTAGTGCAATTTCTTTTTCTTTATATCCATTTCCTCGGTTACCAGAATCATGTCCTCCATGCCCGGCATCTAATACCACAATGAATTTCTTTTCACTCTGCAAACTTTCAGGTACTTGAAATGCCATTGCTATAAAAATTAGCCCTCCAAGAAAAATACTATATGCTATATTCCGTTTCATTAATTAAAAATAATTTTACAATATACTTGAAACATTCCCTTTTTGTTTCAGTATTTAATAACAAACCAATACATTATGATTCATAAAAATAACAGTGCTACCCGGTCAAACACAACCTTTTGGGAGCAGAACTATGACATAATTTTTTATTTTTTTACCAATTACAATCTAGGCATCAAAAATATATGTAATTTTGGCACTTCAAAAACTAAGCCATAGTTATACAAAAATAGGATTTAAACCATTGCAAACAACGGTAAGATACATACTTTATTCACTAAGTTTTTCACTTTTTTGTATTTGTCAAATTTCTGCACAAGAAACAAATAAGACTACTGAGGTACCTATTCCTGCAGAAAAAGACTCTGTAATGGTTGATACTACAAAAAGGGTGGTTATTAATCCGGAAGAGCTAATTGGTGAAAAAGCCCAGGATACGGCAAAAACCGATTCTATTGCTCCAGAACCTCAACTTTTAACCGATAAAGTGGATTATAAAGCCACAGATTACATGCGATTAAGCCGAAGAGAAAATAAAATGTATCTCTATAATGAAGCCGAAATCATTTATGGTGATATGCAAATTAATGCCGGTCGCATTGTCGTAGATAATGAAAAAAGTGAAGTCTATGCCTATGGTATCAAAGACTCTGTAGGTGAATATATACAAACCCCTGTCTTTAAACAAGGGTCAAATGTGGTCGAACCCGACTCAATTCGATTTAACTTTGATACCGAAAAAGCGCTTATCTACAATTCGCGCACAGAGCAAAACGGATTTAAAATTAAAAATGAAGTCTCAAAACGGGAAAATGACTCGGTAATTTACATGAGAAATGTAAAGTTTACTACTTCTGAAAATATTGAAGATCCCGAATACTATTTTTATGCAAGACGCATCAAATTTGTTCCTAAAAAGAAAATTGTTACCGGATTGGTAAACATGTTTATTGCCGATGTTCCCACTCCGTTAGGATTACCTTTTGGTTATTTTCCGTTGTCTGAAGATCGTACATCAGGATTTATCATCCCAAATCCCGGAGAAGAAAATAATCGTGGATATTTTCTACAAAACGGTGGATATTACTTCGCTATTAGCGATTATGCAGATTTAACATTACTAGGGGATTATTATACCAACGGAAGTTACACATTTGCTGTAGAGTCTGCCTATGCTCGCAGGTATAGATTTAGAGGAAACCTTAGGTTTAGGTATGAAAACAACCTAACCAGTGAGCGAGGTTTTCCAGATTTTGCACAAAGAACTACTTACAATATCCAATGGACACATAGCCAGGATCCCAAAGCAAATCCTAATTCCCGTTTTTCAGCTTCAGTAAATTTTGGAAGTAGTGATTTCTTTCAACAGTCCACAAACCAATTAAATACCGGAAACTTCTTAAACAACCAGATTAGTTCCTCTATTTCCTATTCAAAGACCTTTCCGGGCGACCCGCAAGTGAATATTAATATGGCGGCTACACACAATTCTAACACCAATACCGGGATTGTGAATATGTCACTGCCAAATATGAATGCCAGCGTATCTAGAATATTTCCTTTTGCGCCCAAAGTAGGTGTAAAAAAAGGAATCTTTCAAAATATAAATACGCAGTATAACTTCAGAGGAGAAAATAGAATAGAAACCACAGATGATGATCTTTTCTCTGCAGAGATGTTTGAAGGTGCCACGTTAGGAATGCAGCATTCTATACCGATAAGTACAAATTTCAAAATTTTTAAATACTTAAGCGCCACTGCCGGAACCAATTACCAGGAAAATTGGGTTTTTGAAACAATCAAACAAGATTTTGATCCAGATGCCAATAACGGGGCTGGCGAAGTGGTACGTGATACTATTCAAGGTTTTGATACCTTTAGAACCTACAACTTCTCGGCAAGTTTGGGAACAACTATTTATGGTACTTTCAACTTTAAAAAAGGTAAAAAAATACAAGCGATTCGACATACGATGCGACCATCGATAAGCTATAGTATTAATCCTGCCTTTGATCAGTTTTATGATACCTATACAAGAACTGTTGAAGACGATCCTACAACTCCCGAGATTGAATCCGAAGAAATTGTAGAATATTCGCGATTTGAAGGTGGTTTTTTTGGTGCGCCTAGCAATGTATTTTCAAGTAGTATAGGTTTTTCTTTGAGTAACAATGTAGAGATGAAGGTTAAAGACAAAGACACCACCGCTACAGAACCCAAAAAGATTATCTTATTAAACAACCTTAATATAAGCACGGCCTATAATATTGCTGGTGATTCTTTAAAACTAAGTCCAATATCGGTTACAGGAAATATCCCTATTATTCAAAATAAACTAGACATTAACTTTAATGCCACTTTGGATCCATATGCGTTGGATAACAATAATCGCAAGATTGATGTCTGGAATATTGATAATGGCGGAAGCCTTTTTAGACTTACCAGGGCCAGTGCCAACTTTGGATATTCTTTTTCTAGTAAGGATTTTGAAAAAGGAAAAGTAATCGAAGACCCCTTAGAAAACCAGAATTTCAGGAACGAAGGACGACCAGATGACTTGTTTGGTGGGGTTACCGATTTTGGCGAAGACAGGTCCTTTGATAGGAACAGGGACAAAAAAATTGATCCTAATGCCAAGGATTATAGTTATAAGATACCATGGACCCTGCGACTTTCGTACAACGTAAATTACAGCAATAATGCCCGCGAAAATACAATATCGGCACATTCTCTGATGTTTTCCGGAGATGTTGAAATTGCCCCACGCTGGTCGGTTGGTGTATCGTCGGGATATGACTTTGCAAACCCAGGATTTACATTTACCAATTTAAGGTTTCAGCGAGATCTAGAAAGTTGGCGAATGAACTTTAACTGGATTCCATTTAGCGATCGAACGTCTTGGAACTTTTTTATTGGTATAAAATCTTCTGCTCTTAGTGACATCAAATGGGACAAACGAAGAGAACCTGATAGACAACTATAATCTTTCTTAGTCTTGAAGTTTATTTCTTGTACCTTGCACAAAAAGTATAAAAAAAACAGTACTACATCATAAAATATTCTTCACATGAAAAAAATCATCACTACATCCAAAGCTCCTGCACCAATTGGCCCATACAACCAAGCCATTTTAACCGGGAATACCTTATATACTTCGGGACAAATTGCTATCAACCCAGAAACAGGTGAGTTAATCATGGATGACATCAAAACCGAAGCCGAACAGGTAATGCAAAACCTAAAAGCCATCCTGGACGAGGTTGGAATGACCTTTGAAAACGTGATTAAAACTACCATCTTTCTAAGCGACATGAACAATTTTGCACAAGTAAATGAAGTTTACGGTAATTATTTTAATGAAGACACGGCTCCTGCCAGAGAAACCGTTGCCGTAGCCGCATTACCCAAGTTTGTTAATGTAGAAATTTCGGTAATTGCAATACAGTAATTAACAACCAAAATACAACAACCACAAATAGTACATACCAATGAAAACGTTTTTTTTTAAAACTACAAGTGTCTTGCTTATTGCATTTTGTAGCATCACCTATACATATGGACAAAACAAAGCCCATAAAACCAAAGACTTGGTAGCACTTATGACAGGTTCATACAATAGTGAAAAACAATCCAAAGCAGATAGTACATATTACAATATATCGTTGCACATGTACCCTATTTGGAAAAAAGACAAGAATACATCCTGGCTCTATGTAGAACAGGCATTGTACAGCAAACAAGATGCACCTTATCGCCAAAGAGTATATAAAGTAGCGCATATTTCTGAGAATAAATTTAAGACCACCATTTTTAAATTAAAGGATGAAAAAAGTTTTATTGGTAAATGGAAAACAACAGACTTTTTTGATACGTTCGACACTTCAATTCTTGAAGAAAGATCGGGTTGCGAGGTATACCTAACCAAAAACAAAGATGGGGTGTACCAAGGGTCTACACTAGATGACAACTGTAAAAGTACCCTGCGCGGAGCAAGCTATGCTACCTCTAAAGTAACCATTAAAAAAGACCTGGTGTATAGCTGGGATCAAGGTTTTGATAAAGATCATAAGCAAGTATGGGGTGCCGAAAAAGCAGGCTACACCTTTGATAAATTGTAAAAACCACAGATAACATGGACCCTTACTGTATCCGGTTTGTTTTTTAACATCTCGTTCAAAATAAAATGACAGGTTTTTCGTTAGCAGTGTACTAAACCTGCTTAGCGAAATGGCGTTTAAACCACACATTAATCGATCTTTTTGCTACCTGAGAAGATCGATTTCTTATTGCTTACTATGTATCTTTCTCCTTGGATGCACTTCTGATGACACCAAAGATGACAATGGTACCCCAAACCCAAATCTTGAAAACATAGATTTTACGAATGCCACTACGGCCACCGATGATAACGGCAACAGCTATGAAATAGGTTTTAACCAGGTTACATCGATTAACCAAGATCCTTTTGTACGAAAGAAAAATGCAGCCGGCGAAACGATATGGTATGTAGAACATGAAAAATCTGAGGTGGACGGCAGAGCCAAGATGATCTTAATCGATAACAACAACACGCCCTGGGTAGTGTTTACCGTAGTGGGCGGCAGCAATACCCCTACCTATATCACCACGCAAGCCATTGTAGAAGGTGCTTTTGCCAATGTTTATCAAAAAAGTTATGGTACCGGCGGTGGCCCCAAAGTATCGATCATCGCCAAACTAAACCCCGAAACCGGTGCAATCGAAAAAGCAACCTATATGATTGCCAAAAAAGATGACGGCAAAACCAATGGTTTTAATATACAAGAGATTGGCATTACCAATCAAAATATCGCCGTGAAAGCCGAATCGGTAGCCTGGCCACCAGGTACAGGAACCAGTTACCAACGATTTCCTGATATTACCGATGCCGATCGTGTTGATGGCGTTTTTAACATGTATTACGAAGTAAAAACCGATCTTACCCAAATTGTAGATGCGCAGATTTTTAAAAACTAAGAAAGCTTCGAGCAATCTATGCTTTTACCACCCGTGTTTTTGATATTGCTATGGGTTTAAGTTGTATGGGGTGGGTTTGTTACTTTTTATTGTTGAATCAGAAATTCTCGGATTGCCAATCCGAGCTATCTGGTTTATTGTTATGACTATTTATTTATTATTTCTTTTATTTCTTCAATCCAACCCAGGGTTTTATTAACACCTACCTTATCAGTAATTTCTAGATATTTTTCAGCAAAAACTAATTTATTCTTACCAAAATCTTTATTAAAAAAATCCTTCAATATATCTTTTTCAGAGTCTTTTAAATCTAATGCATCTTTAGAATATGTTGATGTTTCCCGTATGTTTTCAGATTTAATTAATGGTTTTAATTCTTCATTATTATCAGATAAATATTTTAATGTCTCGACATAATTAGCCGAATCTAAAGAATCCTCTATTGTCGTTTCAGTAGTTAAATCAGAATTGATTTTATACAAAATTGTATTATCTTTTTTGTTAAAGACTAATCTTTTAAAATATAAATTTTTATTATTAACCACTGTTTCTGCATCAACTCTGTTTGCATCAGTGTCTATTAAACAAATTATTTTACCTTTTTTCTCATAGTCAGAATCTTTAAATGGCCCTAACAAATAGTTGTAAATTTTCAATACTTCCTCATAACCGCCAACAGGTAAAATCCTTAATTTTTTTTCCTTTATTTCCTTTTTGAAATAATATTCAAAATACATTTTTTCAGAAGAGCCTTCGCATATTATCCAGTTATATGGCTCTTCTTGTATTATTGAAATAATTATAGATTGAATTAAATCATTATAGGATTTGATACGATAGTCTATTGATAAAGGACCTCTTATTTTTGCTTTTTTATGTCTTTCTTTTTCTTGCTTTATAAATTCTCTAAAATTACTTAGGCTAAAAAAATCTGTTGAAATTTTATTATCAGAGCCTTTATTTATTGAAGTAGCAGTTCCCTCTGTTACTATTGGCAAAAAACCATACCAGTGCGTCGTAATTAATATTTGGTGATTTTCTTTAGCTATTTCAATCAATTTTTCAAATTGTTCGAAACAATTACTAATATGTAATGAAGACTCAGGTTCATCAATAGCAATTATTAGATTAGAACCTCTATCCGAATTCTTTTTTAAGAAAGAATATGCTAGACCTATCAAAGCTTTTCTCTTCTCTCCTGAACTTAATTCATTTACGGATATAGTTTTTGTTGAACCTGGTATCTTTTTGTTAAGTTCTTTAATTGAAAAATAAGATTCAATTATTTTAGAAACTAAGTCAGGCATTGTCAAGTTGTTTTTAAATTTACCCTTATAAGTATAAGTCTCTAAAACACTTTCTATGTCTTTAACAAATTTATCTAAATGTCCATTTATTTGACTAATGGTTTTTTGTGTAATCGCTTTCTTAATTTCCGATTGAACATTTTTATCCATTAATTTTTGCATATCCTGCGTTTCTAATTTCGTGTAAGTTTGAACATCAGTCTCAACAGGTATATATAAATATGAATAATGTGAGATTATATATTCATAAAAACCATCAAAATAATCTTGTAACTCGGTCTCTGCATATTCTTTATGATGTTCATTATTTATAAATGAAAGCTTCTTATGGTATGAACCAAAAAAACAACCACTACTCTTATATTTTCTTCCAACTAGTAATAAGAAGTATTCATTCTGATCAAATTTCTCTTTAATGTTTTTTCTATGTTCATAAAACGCCTCTAAAGATGAACCTTTAGCTTTTTCGGTTGTATTCCATAGAAAGTTTGATAACACTTCAGCTTTTTTGTATTGTTCTATATCAGCTTTTAAAGAATTGCGTAGTTTATCTTTTGGAATCAGGAAAACAGGAAGAATATAAGGACTATTATCACCACTTATTCCTTCGGATTTAGCTTCGTAGTTAATAGACCAATCAGAAAAAGGTTTTTTATTAAAAAAACAATCAAACGATTCTAAAATTGAACTTTTCCCTGCTCCATTTTCACCAAGAATACTTGAAAATTTAGTTCCATCTGAAAGAGGCAAATAGTTAATTCCTTTATATACTTTATAATGTCTTATTATCAATGATATTATCATATATTATTCCTTTTTTTAAAATTAGGCACAACAAATTCTAATACTTCTATTATATTTTCAAAATTAAAGCAACCCTAAACACTAGCTGTGTGAAAAACCACAGTACAAACATTCATGAGGAATACTAACTGATGTTATAAATAAAAATTCCTTATTGTAAGGAACGATTTGCGTGAGAGATCACGAATCTAAGCAATTAATCTGAAAGCCGTTTACGGATTTCCGTAGGGAAAGCAGGGGATTTTTCCCCTGTTATGCTAGCTCAAACCGCACTATTCCTGGGAAAAAGTTTGTTAAAAATTGTTAATAAAAAATTACAATTCTTTATAAAAACACCTCCCTGGCCCTCCTCAAGGAGGGAATCGGTTTGTATTTGTATGGGTGTTTTGGTGTGAGTATATGTTTAGTTTTGTTCGGATTGCAACCTTAAATCCGAGTTATCGCGATTATATAAGGGGGTGTACCCCTTTTGGTTAGGGGTCGAGGCCGCGTCAAGGTGATTCTAGTTGATAATTTGGTGCTTGCACGCGATACTTTGCCGCTTCGTTTTGATCTTTTGATCCTTGTTTTTGATCCATTGCGGCTTCGAAGCGATAGTTTACCTATTATTTTTGATAGACAGATGGGTACCGATCCAAAAAAAGGTGGTTCGAATTACCTTGGTATCGCTTTGTACTATCTTTTTGATAATTCGAACCGCCTGCATGGGTGCTTCGCGCTGTGATTTTGATGCTTCGAGCTACCTTGTTGCGGTCTAGAAGTACCTCTAAGACTCTTGGACTTATCTTTTTGATTACTCTTTCTTTTTTTTTAACCGAATCCTTGGATTTAGTTCGGTACAAGGCTGCTTCTATTTATAGTATATTATTCGTACACTGAGCCCATCGACTTCGCTCAGGACAGGCATATCGAAGTGTACATTTTATGGAAAAACAATTCTGGGCTTCGAGAGCCTCAGCCCTCGGTACAGGTTCGAACCCTGAGGTTCTCGAAGGGTGGTTATGCTAGACTTTTCTAACCTCTAACTACTCAATACTAACTACTACCCTCTACGTAGAAAGTATATCAGAAATACGCAGTAATTCTTTATTGATCGCATGATCTCCAGAAAGTCCTTTATCAAAACTGGTAGAAGCCACCTTGTTGTTGATAAGGCCCACCATTACATTTTTTTCGCCATCTAATAATAACTCGACTGCTTTGACACAGAGCCTACTAGCAAGGGTTCTATCAAAACAAGTAGGCGATCCCCCACGTTGCATATGGCCCAATACGGTTACACGCACATCATAATCTGGTAAGTTTTCGGTAACATAATCTGCAAGTTCGTATACATTTTTTCCGATTTTATCTCCTTCACTCACCACCACAATACTTGAGGATTTTCCTGATCTTTTACTTCTTTTCAAAGATTCAAGTAATCTATCCAATCCCAAATCTTCTTCTGGGATAAGAATTTCTTCGGCTCCGGCTCCTACTCCGGTATTAAGTGCTATAAAACCGGCATCGCGCCCCATTACTTCAATAAAAAATAATCGATCGTGAGAACTAGCCGTATCTCTTATTTTGTCTATGGCATCAATTACAGTGTTGAGTGCAGTATCATATCCAATAGTGTAGTTGGACCCCGCAATGTCATTATCAATGGTTCCTGGTACACCAATTACAGGGATATCATATTCTTCGCTAAAGATTTGTCCTCCTCTAAAAGTTCCGTCTCCTCCGATAAGCACCATCGCATCGACCCCTATCTCTTTAAGTTGAAGGGCCGCTTTTTCTCTTCCTTCGGGTGTGCGAAATTCTTCAGAACGGGCAGATTTCAGAATAGTTCCCCCACGACTAATAATATTACGTACACTACGCGCATTCATAATACAATGGTCTCCTTCTATCATTCCTTGAAAACCTCTATAAAACCCCACGCACTTTACATTGTAATAGGCGCATGCACGAGCCACTGCTCTAATTGCTGCATTCATCCCTGGGGCATCTCCTCCTGAAGTCATTACACCAATTGTTCTGATCTCTCTTGCCATGTAGTATTGTTATTTAGTTGGTTATTTAATGTATAACAAATTATGTACTGTATAAATGAAAAGCTATTCTCGATACATCCCGATTACTATCGGGACACTCGCACTGACGATTTTGAATAATAAAGACAAGTACCTGAACCATTACTCATTCTTCTCAGTAAAGTTAATAAAATCCGGTGTTTCCAGCTTCACCGTATCTTTAGGTTTTATGATCGAATCTTTAACTTTTTTGCTTTTAAAAATTTTGGTATATAATTCGTTGAAATTATCAAAATCTACAGAATACGAAAGCCCTACTCCCTGCTCATATCCCTGGTTGGTTGTTCCTATAAGCTGAATATCATCTTGCCTATTAAACACTTTTCCTCTTAGGGATCCATCTTCATTAAACAGATACTCGATTTCTACATCGCCAACCACATTAGCATTAGAATCGTCTACACCCCCAATGGGAACTCCTACTCGACCATTAATCAAAATACGATTATTGATTTGCGTGGACAGTGTAAGTCCGAATTGATCTGCATTTTCCTGATCCAATGTACGTACCCCCTGAACATAATTCAACCCGACTTGAAACTTGTCATCTTTATCAGAAAAGATCCCATTAAAAATACTAGAAGCCCGCTCTGCCAATAAGCCTCCGGTTATGGCGCCTGTATCCAGAGTTCCGCTATAAAATTGTCCTGAAGACACCAAAGACAAGGCCTGAATATCTTTATTAGACTGATCACTTAACTTATAATCTAATTCACTTTTTACTACCGAACTCAGGTTAGGGAATTCTATATCAAAATTGATATCGGGTTGTATAAGTTGCCCTTGAAGATCTACCACTACTTCTACGGGGATTTTACGATTGATCGATGCGTTTTCTAGCAATATTGCCGGGTTTGCTTCTGTTTTATATACCGCACTAAGGTCCAATACCGCCCTGGTAGGGCTGCCATCCCAGTTGATGGTTCCCCCGTCGCGCACGGTAAATATTTTTTCAACCAAACCACGATATCTAAAATTATACGTTCCCTCATACGCCACAAAATCGCCCCACATATTAAACTTACCATTGGTATTAATCTCGATAAGCAAGGTTCCTGCACCTCGTCCTTTAAGCGAGCTTCCTGTTTCTTTATCAATTACAATTTCAACCTCGGCATTGTCATTTACATCAAGTTCGAAGTTAAGCTCAAGTCCTTTGATATCTTCAAGGACAATTTCTTTTCCTTCGAGTCTAGCTCGTTTTTCATCGGGACTCAAGAAGTGGATATATGAATTATCTCCAATCGACTCGGTTTCATTTAATGGTATTTTGAATATAGTTCCTTCTTCGGTGGTTGCATTTACATCGATTACCAGCTCATCGGTTGGTCCTGTAATCTTGGCTTCACCACTTATAAAGCCGGTACCATAATACAAGGATTCTTCATCTTCTTCGGTATCAAGAACCAATAGACGATCATTGGCCAGGATCTCTAACCCTAGATTCCATTTAGCGAAGCGTCTATGCGCAATAAACCCTTTTAAAATACCTTGAGTATTGTATTTTGTATCTCGAATATCGATATTATCAAACTCGAAACGTTGTTTACTTAATACTACTCTGGCGTTATTGGCCAAATCAAGGTCTACATTTAAATAGGGAAATGTAAGTCCTACTTCATTTAAGTTAAGAACACCATCGATATCCGGGTTTTTATAATTCCCAGAAACTTTGGCCTGCCCCGAAACAAATCCTCTCATATCAGAAATAACGACTCCTCCAAGAGCGCTAAACTCTGCAATATTAAACTCATCAAAATCCAAATCAACATCTATCGAGGAATTATTCCTGGCTACGTTAATAGCTCCTATAGCAGATAAAGTTCGTTTCTCTTCATTATTAATTAAACGCGTATTGATATTATATTCGGTAAGATCGGCATTTCCAGCTACGTTCAGTTTTAATTGTCCTAAAGTCGTTTGATTGATCGACAAATCATTTATATCGATTGCCGAGTTTGGAAAGTACAATCCATTTTCCTGAAGTATGGCTAATTCCCCTTCAACTTTACCTCCAAATTCTAAGCTATCAATCCTAGGTGTAATTTTGTTAAGATCTACGTTATCGAAAGTCGCCTTTATATTTTTATAATCCTTCCCCCGGGTGATACCATCAATTTTAATTTCTTCATCTTGATAATTTAACACAATAGACTGTATATCTATGTTTTGAAAATCATTATCAAAAATCACTTTATTCTTGTCCCTACTTTTATCTCTATTGGCATACCAGGTATATCCTTTATAGGTGAAATCTGATTTTCTGAACCCGACTACAGAATTATTCTCTTCGTTTATTGTATGATAAAATTCAAGGTTAAAATTATCTGCATTGTTCTTACCACCTTTAAATTCTGAGTGCATGAACAAGGTATCTTTTAATGTTACATTGATCAAACTAAATTCTGATGCATTGTAATATTTTGAATTGATGCTATCGATCGCGACATAGGTGTTAAAAAGTGGGTTTTTATTATCGACCTGAACATCTATATCCTCCATATAATTTCCAAAAGCATTAATTGAAGGAGATTTGAAATTGAGTTTAAATTCTGATTCGTTACTCTCTACTTTTCCTTTAATGACCGTATTGGGTGCAAATTGAATTTCAGGAAAAAACACATCAACAATCTTGTTATAGATACTGAAGTTAAACTCCATAAATTCGTCATCGGTAATTTCGGTGGCTTCAAAATTGGCGTATAAACTTCCGATCGAGTTTCTAAAAAGATCATATACATTTTCAAACCTGAAAATGCCTTTTACATTTCCTTCTACAATATCGGGGCTATTGATGGTAATGGTTCTAACCCTATTTTCATCAAAACTGGAGGTGATATCAAAGTCTTCAAAATAATACCCGGCATTTTGATTTGTGTACAATGTCTTTGTAAAAGAAATGGTTCCAAAAGCATCATTCACCCCGGTTCCTTTCATATCCATGTACACATCTCCGTTAAGAATAGCAACGCTATCTCGAGTAAATATGTTGAGCCTGTTAAGATCCAGATGATCCACATTGGCAACAAAATCATAATTATTAATTTCTTCAGAAAGATCTGCTACCCCTTTAAAAGTAAATCTGGCGTTTGGATCTCTGGAACTCAGATCTCCATCAAAAACGCGATCTTTTAGGTTTCCTAAGGCTCGAAGGTTTGTATAGGTATAGCCATTTAATTCTAACCTACTAATGTCTCCTTCAATTCTAGTATTCAGGCTTTCCAAGGTAAAACCACTTCCATCTACATGAACATTAAAGGCTGAATTGCCTACTGTTTCTCTACCTATTAATTTACCGAGATTAAAACTACTTGAGATAACATTTCCGTTGTATGTAGATTTATTTATATCGTCCAGGTTCTCTAGCAATACAAAAGCATTAACTTTACCCAATTGTGAAAACAAATCCATATCGATATCTACAGCTTTGGTAGTAACAATTGCATTACCAATAGCCATAACACTACCAAATTCATGGAGTTGTTTGGGAAGTGACTTTCCCAATACCCTTGGCATTAGATTTATTAAGTCATAATAATTGGTGGTAAGATTATCAAAATCTCCTTCTAATTTAAACTTGGTAGGGTCTGCAACGGCATTCTGAATCCGTATATCTCCCTTTACATTGGATCTATCGAGCCCATAGATATTGGCATTAACAACTTTGAAGTCATTAAGCACTCCCTGAACCGACGTGTTTCTTATTTTGAAACGTTGATTTCTGGCAAAGCCTTTATAGAAAGGGATCAAATCATTGGTCGATACCGTGGCTCTATTAAATATTGCATTAATATTTACTTTATTCTCAAAATCATCCAACCCGCCGGGGGCATAAGAAAATTCGACATCACCCGCTATTTTAGAATCCGGAGTCTCAATGGTCAACTCCTGAAACTGCATCCCTTCAGGTTTAATAGAAAAACAGGTATGTAATTTAGAAATTTTAAGACCTCGCTTATCATCAAATGCCAGACTATTAATATCAAGATATACATCTGGTCCGTCTACCATTAGATTATCGGCATCTAGTAAGATATTACTATAGTTAACAACATCGGGATTATTTAGATTTTCATTAATGAAGCTATATTTCCCATTGGTAATGATAATCTGCTTGGCAGTAAGAAGGAATTTTTGTCCTGATGAAGTAGCATTTTCACTTTCGAATTTACGAATAAACGTCATGAGGTTATCACTTCCTTCATCTTTATATATCTTCATTCTGAAGGTAAGATCCTCTATTGACACATCTCCTAATTCTGGTCTATTGTTAAGCACATCACTCATACTGCCAATTGATGTCTCAATACCAGTAGCATGTAACAACGTATCCTGATGGTGATCCCTAACAAAAACTTCTTTGAGTTGTATATCACCCGCATAGGTAAGGCCTATTCTTTTTATACTAATATCAACCGCGTATTCGGAGTTAAGGTATCCTGTTGCCTTTTTACCCAAAAATGTTTGAACTCCAGGTATAGAAAACGTAACTACAATTAATGCAGTAAGTGACAAGAGGACAAGAAATATCCTCAACAATATTTGCCTTAATTTTTTGATACGTTTTATTGTTTTAACTTTGTAGACAATATTAACAATTTCTATGCCCTTTTCCTCATAATGAATCCACAAAAAATATATATCCTAGGTATTGAGTCTTCCTGTGATGATACCTCTGCAGCTATATTATGCAACGGAAAAGTTTTATCAAATGTTGTAGCCTCTCAAAAAATTCATGAATTGTATGGCGGTGTGGTCCCAGAACTTGCGTCGAGAGCACATCAACAAAACATTGTTCCGGTGATCGATCAAGCAATTAAACAAGCAGGGATTGATAAAAATGATTTAAATGCCATTGCATTTACAAGAGGCCCTGGTTTGATGGGTTCGCTATTGGTGGGGACATCCTTTGCAAAGTCATTGGCCTTGGCCCTGGATATTCCGTTAATCGATGTAAATCATATGCAGGCTCATATTCTGGCTCATTTTATTGATGAAGATGAATTTGAAAAACCAGAATTTCCTTTCCTTGCCATGACTATAAGTGGCGGGCACACACAAATTGTGAAGGTAAATGATCATTTTGATATGGAAATCATAGGGGAAACCATCGATGATGCTGTTGGCGAAGCTTTTGATAAAAGTGCCAAAATATTAGGGTTCCCATATCCCGGAGGTCCATTGATTGATAAATACGCGCAATTGGGAGATCCAAAGGCGTACCCATTCCCGAAGCCCAAAGTAGGAGACCTCAATTTTAGCTTTAGCGGGCTTAAGACTTCTGTACTTTATTTTATCCAGAAAAAAATAAAAGAAAATCCCAATTTTATTGAAGAAAATCGAAACGATATTTGCGCCTCTCTTCAATACACCATCATTAATATTCTTATTGATAAGTTAAAAAAAGCTTCAAAACAAACGGGTATTAAACGTATTGCTATCGGAGGAGGAGTTTCTGCTAATTCTGGAATACGGAAAGCACTTAAAGAAGGCGAACAAAAATACGGTTGGCAAACTTTTGTGCCAAAGTTTGAATATACGACAGATAATGCGGCTATGATTGGTATTGTAGGATATCTAAAGTTTTTGAAAAAAGATTTTACCGATATGAGTGTTGTAGCAAAAGCCCGAGTTAAGTTTTAATGAGTTGATGGTTGATGGAAAATATTTATTATTCATATTTAGATATAAAAATCCTATAATTTTATCGGCTAAAAATCTAAAAAGGTTAACGCTTTAAAAACTACGCTCTAACTACTAAAGACTACTTTCTACAATTATGCAGTTATTTTATAATAATACACTTACCAAATCGAGTACCGAAATAAAATTTTCTAGAGAAGAAAGCAAGCATATTGCTAAGGTTTTGCGCAAAAAAGAAGGAGATGCCTTGCATATAACCAATGGAAAGGGTCATTTTTTTATAGCAAAAATCACATTTTCTAATCCATCTCAATGCCATGCAACTATCGACTCTGTTGAAACCCAGTCAAAAAAACCTTATCAATTGCACTTGGCGGTAGCCCCTACAAAAATGAATGATCGCTATGAATGGTTTCTTGAAAAAGCTACAGAAATAGGAATTGATCAAATCACCCCAATCTTTTGTGACCATAGCGAACGAAAAGTTATAAAAGCAGAGCGTTTTGAACGTATTCTACAAAGTGCAATGAAGCAATCCCTACAGGCGTACTTACCCAGACTTAACCCTGCAATCTCACTTTCAGATTTTCTCGAAAAAAATAACACGGATACATTATTTATAGCCCATTGTGAAGAAACTCAAAAACAATCTATAAAGGATGTACTTCTACCTAAGACTAATATCACTATATTAATTGGTCCCGAAGGTGATTTCTCTCCCAAGGAAATCCAGACGGCTTTAAGTAAGGGGTATAAACCGGTAACATTAGGCAACACCAGACTGCGTACCGAGACCGCTGCTATTGTTGCGGCCCATAGCGTTGCGTTTATTAATTCTTAGGATAATTATAAAAAACTGCCACCTTGGGCGTAACCAATGCGACAGTCTCTCAATTTTAATTTATAAGTAAGGTTTTATTTTTTCAAAAACTTCATAATATGAGTTTTACCATTTTCTGCCTTAAGTTTTACTATATAAATACCAGGAGCCAAAGACTCTGTAGATACTACAATTTCTCCTGTTTGACTTACATCATTATCTCGAACAACTTCTTCTCCTTTCATATCAAAAATTTTCATTTCTATAATTCTTGAGATCTCACCAGTACGTATAGTTAGTAAATTATTTACAGGATTAGGAAACAATTCTGCTTTAGGGCTCTTTTCGAGTGTTTTGATTCCACTTTCTCTAGAACCACTAGCTGTGCCACATATATCCTCTTTAAATTCGACTTTTATGGCATGATGTTGGATTTCTCGATACTCATCAACAAAAATCTGCTGTATGCTTCGAGTAACACAGGGTTCATGTTTAATTTCTTTAAGATCAATTTCCTTTTCACAGGGTGTTCCTGTTTTTCCAGTGTCTGTAGTTTCAACTAGATATTTATCTATACCCCCTGCTCCTATTGAAGTTGTGTATCCCGTAAAAGCAAATCCTTTTTCAAAATCATCACTTACAAGTTCTATTCCTATCTCACTTCCATTTCGTCCATAATTACGCGTCCATTGTAAGTTTCCGGAACTATCGGTTTGAAACAACATTGCTTTAAAAGTTGAAGAAATATTATTGAGCCCCACAATAGTATACACTTGTTTTCCTGAAGCGTCAACGGTCACTTCAATTCCGTATCCATATTCTGTTCTTTCGGTCCCGTAGGTTTTCATTCCCAAAAAATTACCTCCATTACTCATGTATAACAAAAATGCATCATGAGAATTATTAATTCCAAAACTATTGGTATAACCAGTAAGTACGAAATCGCCATCTTTATTTTGTTTTACACAAGTAGCTTCGTTTCTATAACCAATAGTAGGATCTAATTCATCTGGATATCCAAGAATTCTATTCCACTCCAGATTAAGGTCTGGTTTCAGCTTAACCACAAATAGATCGGTTGGTGGGTTTGTTAACGCCCCACTTCCTCCGCATCGATTATTTGTTGTAGACCCAGAAATGATATATCCACCATCCCAAGTTTGCTCGATCCACAATCCTCTCTGATCTCCTTCACCACCAATTACGGTAGCTCCGGTAAGATTGCCCATAAAATCGGTTTTAACTACATACATATTTGATCCTGGATAAGCATTACCATAACTTCTGGTTTCACCTACCATGATGTAACCGGGTTTTCCGTTCTCATCTTTAATGCTTTGTATACAGTGAAAAGTATCAAATCTCTCACCCCCAAATACTCTCGAAAAAACCGGAAATCCATTATCATCTACGGCTACCATGAATGCATCCCCTTGTCCAAATCCATAACTATTGGTAAATCCAGCCGCTACATAGGCTACCGGGTTACTGGCACTAAAATAATTGGTTTGCCGAACCGAATTAAAATACTCATGACTTTCTCCTCCATAGACTCGTGACCATATTTGATTCCCATCAAGATCTGTTTTTACCAAGGTAGCTTCCAGACTTCCAATATAACTACGAGCGGTATATCCAGCTATCAAATATCCTTTCTCAACTTTTTTCAGTTGGGTAAGCGATCTACCCATTTCAGAGGTTTCTGTTCCATAAGAATGTTGAAATTGTGAATACCCCAAATTCACAATAAAAAAACAGGCAATACAGTAATAAATTGTTTTCATAATGATTTGTATAAATTAGTTAATAAATATGTTTTCCCTTAATCTGTGAGGTTCACTCTATGGAAACCTGCAACTATTAGTTCGAAGTTCTTCTGAATATTCAGAAAGGGGGTAATTAACCGTACAAGCATTAATAAAAACTGAAGGCAAAGTAATAGATTAGTACTTCTAAATTCAAGAGGTATACACCTAATACACCAGGGTTAAATCACTCTATCCCAGTAAGGTTTTACTGTAGTAAATACTCTATTAATCTTTCTTAAAAAGAATCATTCGGTAAGAAATCAATACCTTTACATTATCACAATACATTGCGTTATGCCAAAGTCGATTTACAGTATTTTTCCTTTGTTTTTTTTATTCTTGAATTGCTCATCTAATAGCAATGACTCGAACACATCCAACCCAGATTCTAATCAAAATACAATTAGCGCGATCCAGTTTATTGATGAATTCATAATACCCGATCAAGAAATCAATGGTGTCCCAATAGGCGGATTCTCGGGAATTGATTATTACAATGGGAAATGGTATATCATTTGCGACACTTCTACTCCACCAATTCGCTATTATGAGGCTAACATTACTTATACAAATGAAGGTTTTCAAGAGGTAAGTATGGCCAAAATGGTAGAGATTAAAGATAACTCTGGTTTTTCGTTGGAACAAGGTGTTGTAGATCCCGAAGCCATACGATTTGATCCTGTTACCAACACAATTTTGTATACAAGTGAAGGTTCTATTAATAATGGGATCGATCCTGCTCTGATTGAAATTTCGATGGAAGCCAGTCAGGTAAGAAGTTTTTCATTACCCGATAATTTTAAAGCAAATACAGCTAGTGACACTTCTGGCCCAAGACATAACGGAGTTTTGGAAGGCTTGTCTTTGAGTTTTGACAACAAAGGATATTGGACCTCTTTTGAACTACCTCTTATCGAAGATGGCCCAGAACCAACCACTACAGATACCGATTCACCGGTAAGAATTACTTTTTTTAAAAAAACTACAGGAATGCCAGAGCGGCAGTTTGCTTATGAGCTTGATCCCGTTGCCCGAGAAGCTACATTGGGAACCACTTTTGAAATAAATGGCTTGGTAGAACTCTTGGAATATGATGAAAATAAGTTTTTGGCATTAGAAAGATCTTTTGCCTCGGGATATATAGACGGAGGAAACAATGTAAAAATCTATAAAGTAGATGCAACCAATGCCACAAATACATTACTACTTGATAATCTTGCCAGCACCAGTTACACAAAAGCTTCAAAAACTTTGCTATTTGATTTTGAACAAGTGCGAAGTCAATTAACACGAAATACTGTCGACAATCTAGAAGGGATTACTTTTGGGCCAAAACTTGCCGATGGTAGTAGAAGTATCGTGGTGATATCTGATAATAACTTCAATTCTTTTTACCCACAACTTAACCAGTTCATTGTTTTCAAGGTACTTCCCTAATTGATAGAAGAAACAATTTATCAATTAAGCATTTTTTTTAGCAACGTAATTTGTCCTAAATGATAATATGCATGCTCTATCATTCCTTCAAGATTTCTTAAATAATTACCATATTTCTTATCCACAAATACTTCATCCAGTATCTCATCGGGTAAACGTTCAACGAGACTGGCATACTTTTCGGCATTCGTCCATAAACTATTTTTGAGAAGTTGCCAATCCCCTTGTGATTGCATCTGGGGACAGTCAAAACTATATTTATCTTTTATCTCTAAAGCCCCACCCTCTAATACATTTAATACCCCTCCTATATAATAATTAATATGAAAAGTAAGCGCCGCAATAGTATTAAAAGGCTCTATTTTGGTGGTAGCTTGTATCCAGTCAAGGTCATGTAATTGATCTTTATAATTTGTATTGGCAACCCATTTTCCATTTAAAACAACTTCTCTAAATCGATCTGCTATTTGTTTTGTTCGCTTCATTGTATTACCATATTTAATGAGTACATAAATATATTATAATGTATGAACAATGAATACATTGACTCTCTTAAATTTTGACCTGTAAAGCTCCGGTTGTCTTTAAAAAAACATCTTGCGTATACGTAATCAGTGACAGTTGGTCTTCATTTGTAATCCATTCGGGTATGGAAATAGCAATTTTCCCATTAGCTTCCTTTGTAGTAACTCGATTGGCAACAATATTTGTATTTGCTAAACTTCGGTTTCGGTTCTCTCCCTTTGAAACATTAGTTACTCGTTCAGAAACTACTATTGCAAACGTAACAGTATTAAACTTATCCCCTTCTACCGAGTAATTAAACTCGATTGCCTTTTCTTCTCTTTGGATACCTTGTACCTTTATGATATTACTCGATTTTGATTTTGCATATTTTTTAAGGGCTTCCTCTGCCTTGTAACGATTAGAGCCCGTAAAATGTTCCCTTCCGTTCACCACAAGTTGCGGTGTATAAATGGATCTGCTATTGAATTGTTCTGCGTATTCTCTTTGATAATCGCTATAAGATTCATTGCTGAAAGGATCTTTCCATCCTAAACGATTCCAATAATCTACATGATACGATAAAACAAACACATTTTGATCTTGATACTGTTTTTTAATTTTGTCAAGTAACTGATCTGCTGGAGGACAACTACTACAACCTTGAGAAGTAAATAGTTCAAGTACTATAGCAGATTCATTGGATTGTGCATAACTTGCCATTGAAAGCATAGTTGTTAATAGCATTAAAAGCTTCTTTTGCATCTGTTTTATTTTAGTACATTTAGACTTTATTTTAGACGTTTATCATGAACAAACTTACGGGTTGTCTTATTATTTTTTTAGTTTCTTATGCCACTTATGGTCAAGATATAGCTATTTTACATTATAAAGGTGGGGGTGACTGGTATAGTAATCCTACGGCAATACCTAATCTTATCAGGTTTTGTAATCAGAATCTTAACACGCGTATTGCCGATAAACCAAAAACAGTAAAGCCCGAAAGTGTAGATATTTTTCAGTATCCATATATTCACATGACAGGGCATGGTAATGTGTTTTTTACAGATCAGGATGCTGAAAATCTTCAAAATTACCTTTTAAGCGGCGGGTTTTTGCATATTGATGATAATTATGGCATGGAACCCTATGTTCGAAAAGAGCTTATAAAAGTCTTCCCCGATAAGGAATTGGTAGAACTACCGGTTTCACATCCTATTTTTTCTTCTCACTACGATTTCCCAAAGGGATTACCTAAAATTCATGAACATGATGGTAAACGTCCGCAAGCTCTGGGGATAATTCATGAGGGTCGCCTTGTCTTACTATTTACTTTTGAAAGTGACTTGGGAGATGGCTGGGAAAATCCAGAAGTACATAACGACCCTGAAGAAGTTCGTATGAAAGCACTAAAAATGGGAGCTAATATTATTAAATACGCGTTTCAGAATTAATGGATCAACAATTGAATCACAATAACAATCGCTTTATAAAAAAACAATTCCCAATTACATTAGTTTGTGATAGTGTTAACTCTCCTGCTAATATTGGTAGTATTTTCAGAATTGCAGATAGTTTTGGGGTGGAACAAATTTACTTTTGTGGAGAAGATATTACTATTGTTAGCAAACGTATGCAGCGCACAGCGAGATCAACTCATGAAATTGTACCTTATCAACAATCTGAAGAAATAATTACTGTAATTCAACAACTCATTGCTGAAAATTACACCATTCTATCTCTGGAAATTACAAAAGATAGTATTCCTATATCTGAATGTACCATAGCGCCATCTGAAAAGATTGCCTTAGTCATCGGAGAAGAGAATTTCGGAGTGTCCCAAGAAATACTTTCAATATCGAAACAAAGCGTTCATATCAATATGTATGGCAACAATAGTAGTATGAATGTTGCTACGGCCACCGGTATTGCTTTATATGAAATAACAAAACAGTGGCTAGTGGCTAGTGTTTAGTGGTTAGTGGTTAGTGGTTAGTGGTTAGTGGTTAGTAGAATGTGAAAAATCTGCTTTTCTTTTTTTAAAAAGTTAAAAAAAGATCCTCTTTTTCTTTGTAGTTTTGATTCTTTTAGACTTTTTAACTTTGCTTCTTTGTACCTTTAAAAAATGAATTCAAAAACAATAGCATACGGTATTTTACGGGCAGTTGCCATTATAGTGGGTGTTCTTATTCTATTATGGTTTTTATATAAAATACAATCGGTATTAATTTATATCGCCTTTGCATCAGTTATTTCTTTAATGGGAAGACCATTAGTCTCATTTTTGAAACGAAAACTAAAGTTTAACAATACCGTTGCCGTTGTATGCACGCTATTCATAACCATACTCTTATTCTTAAGCATATTTACCTTATTTGTCCCAATTGTCGTAGAACAGGGACAATTAATAGGTGAAATCGATGTAAATAGTATTAGTGATGATCTTGATCAATTGAATCAGGAGATTAGTGATTATTTTAATATCGACAAACTCAGTTTTGTTGAATTGGTTAAAAAAACAGATCTTATGCAGTTCTTGGATCTTAAGGCTGTACCCAATACTATTAACTCTTTTTTGAGTGGTTTTGGATCGGTTTTGATTGGTGTTTTTTCGGTATTATTTATTTCTTTCTTTTTATTGAAGGATAGTCTTTTATTGGAAAACAGCCTACTTGTCTTTGCCAAAAAGGAAGACGAAAACAAGTTTATGCGGGCTTTTACCAAAATCAAAGATTTACTATCTCGATATTTCGTAGGGTTGTTGCTTCAGGTTTTTATTCTATTTGTGCTTTATACCATACTTTTGCTTGTTTTTGATGTTAACAATGCTATTGCAGTGGCACTAATAGCTGCAATATTTAACCTTATCCCCTATATAGGACCTCTTTTTGGTGGGATTTTTGTTCTTATCCTGGCCACTACAAGTAACCTTGGATTTGATTTTCCAACTGTAATATTACCTAAACTTGCTTATATTTTGATTGGTTATATGATTATACAGTTGATTGATAATTTTTTAAATCAACCCTTAATTTTTGGAACCAGTGTAAAATCACATCCGCTAGAAATTTTTCTTGCGATATTAATATTTGGTCTTCTGTTTGGAATTGGTGGATTAATTGTTGCGGTGCCTTCTTATACCGCCATCAAGGTTATTGCCAAAGAATTTTTATCTGAATACAAAATTGTAAAGACGCTCACCAAAGACCTTTAATTGAACACGTTAATTTTACATAAGGAAGTACAAGAATACATTTTTGAAAAATCCGACGCTTCGATTGATCTAAGTAAATTGATATTAAGTGGTAGTCCATTTAAAGGCATTTCTGCTCAAGAACTAGCACAACAAATTGTAGGAAGACAAAAAGCAAAACAAAAATTACCTACCTGGTATGCAAGAATAGGAATCTACTATCCCCCAACTCTTAATCTTGAGCAAACTTCTTCAGAACTCACAGCGCAATACAAGAGCAATTTGGTTTCCGGAAAAACATTGATCGATATTACAGGAGGGTTGGGAATTGATGACTATTTCTTTTCAAAAAAAATGCAACAAGTCATTCATTGTGAACTTAATGATGAATTGAGTACTCTTGCCAAGCATAACTTTACAACACTGGAAACAGAAAATGTTACTTGCATTTCTGGCGATGGACTCGAAACTCTTACAAACAATACTAATTTTGATTGGATCTATATAGACCCATCTAGAAGACATGATGCCAAAGGAAAAGTATTCTTTCTCGAAGATTGCTTACCTAATGTGCCCGATAATCTTGAACTTCTTTTTATAAAAGCCAACAACATCTTAATCAAAACCTCTCCTCTACTTGACATTAAAGTGGGATTGAATTCTTTGCAACATGTAAAAGAGATTCATGTGGTTGCGGTAAGAAATGAGGTCAAAGAACTTCTTTGGGTATTAGACAAAAGTTTTGAAGCAGATCGTATTATTAAGACTGTTAATCTAGCTAGAAATCAAAAACAGGAGTTCTCGTTTATTTTAAAAGATGAAGCAGAGCAATCTTTGACTTTGGGCACGCCAAAGAAATTCTTATACGAACCTAATG
>NZ_JAYKLX010000014.1:0-56436 GCF_035285365.1 Aquimarina gracilis
AATATACAACCCCTTTTTTAACCACCAAAACTTTTTTAAATTATTTTTGAAAAAGTTTCCCCCTAACCACAAAACCTCATGAACAACACAAAACATAAACCCCGTTTTGCGGGTGCAAACATATAATCTTTTCAATAAATAACAATGACTTTTTTAATCTATTTTTTTCCAGAATTGGAAACACTTGATTTTAAAAAAGATAGAAAACGAAGATACTAAAATTAATCAAAACGAAGAGAAAAAAAATGAACTATTTTATATTCAAAAAAGAAAAATGTATTAGTTCTTAATTGTATTAGTTGTTTTAATAGTATCTGTCCATTTATTCCTTAAATCATAAAAACTAAAATCTAAAGCTGTTCTTTGCTCTTCTAAAATATTAGATTGAAAGCTACGTTGTAGTATATCCTCAATCCAATAATCCTCCTCTACATTAATAGGATCGTATTCTTTCTTCAGAGAGATATTGAATATTTTGGCCGTATTATTATACCAAAAGGCCCTCCAACCACTACGGTATTCTTTAACCAAATTGAACATCGTTTTCCCAGTTTGTCGATGAACTAACTTGACCAATATCTGCCCTTCGGTTCGAGTCAACTTTTTCAATTCTGTAGTGAACTCTTCCTCCATATACTTCTGGAGTATCTTTATATATTTCTTTTTTCCTCTTTTGGAAGTAATACCCTCTAACCTTTCATTTAATGTCGACAACCTTTCTGAAGCTAATTTTGCATAGGGATATACCTTCCTGGTTTTACGTCTTAGTATAAGATATTTCCTTCTTGCTAATTTATCCTTAAAATTAAGCCTTCCTAATATTATTACTTCATCAAGATCTATGGCTTCATGTGGAATCGTATCTCCTTCAACTATATAATATTGCACATAACCAGTTGTATCAATCTTTGAGGAATCAATAGATTTTTGAGTATCATTTTGTGCACTCACAAAAGAACCAAAGAATATTAATAGTATGTAAGATAAATATTTTACCATAATAAATTATGAGGTCTTCTATTATTGTACCAAAATTAATAATTAACAGTTTCTAAAGCGTGAAATCTTTGTGAATATTGTTAATTTCGTAAAAAAACAATATTACAGCATTAAAAACTATGGCTAAAAAAAGCATATTAAACAAAAAGTCAATAAATTTTCTTGAAAAATATTTGAATAACCCAGCTCCGACCGGATATGAATGGGAAGGTCAAAAAATATGGATGGATTATTTAAAACCATATGTTGATGATTTTATTACTGACACCTATGGCACTGCAGTTGGAGTAATTAATCCCAAGGCAAAATACAAAGTCGTAATTGAAGGTCATGCCGATGAAATATCATGGTATGTAAATTACATTACAGACAATGGATTAATTTATGTTATCAGAAATGGAGGCAGCGATCACCAAATAGCTACTTCAAAACGTGTAAATATTCATACCAAAAAAGGAATTGTACAAGGTGTTTTTGGCTGGCCAGCGATACATACAAGAAATAAAGCAAAAGAACAACCACCGAAGCTAGATAATATATGTATAGACGTAGGATGCTCTAGCAAAGAAGAAGTTTTAAAACTTGGAGTACATGTTGGTTGTGTCATCACCTATCCGGATGAGTTTTTTATTCTTAATAAAAATAAATTTGTATGTCGCGCTTTAGATAATAGAATGGGTGGCTTTATGATTGCTGAAGTAGCTCGTTTGCTTAAGGAAAATAAAAAGAAGCTTCCGTTTGGATTATATATTACCAACTCTGTTCAGGAAGAAATAGGACTACGGGGTGCAGAAATGATCACTCACACTATTAAACCAGACGTTGCTATTGTGACAGATGTCTGCCACGACACTACTACTCCGATGATCGAAAAGAAAACACAAGGTGAGACCAAAATCGGTGATGGCCCTGTTATATCATATGCGCCGGCAGTGCAGAACAGATTACGAGAATTGCTTATTTCTACGGCCGAGGATAAAAAAATTCCTTTTCAGCGTATGGCGTCGAGCAGAATGACGGGTACAGATACCGATGCTTTTGCTTATAGTAACGGAGGTGTAGCCTCTGCCTTAATATCTTTACCACTTCGTTATATGCACACTACTGTAGAAATGGTACACAAAGATGACGTTGAAAACGTAATCAAACTTATCTACGAAAGTTTACTTAATATAAAAGCTGGAGAAACCTTCAGTTATTTTGGAAAGTAAATTAAAGTATAAATAAAATAAATCCCGCTCAAAATGAGCGGGATTTATTTTATTTTTAGAACATGGCAGATGAATTTATAGATGTTCTGGATAAAACCGGAAAACCCACGGGAGATATAAAACTAAAAACCGAAGCCCACAGGCTAGGGCTCTATCATGCTAGTATACATGTCTGGTTTTATACTGTCGATGGAAAAGTTTTATTTCAAAAAAGAGCATCCAACAAAGACACCTTCCCAAATTTATGGGATGTTTCTGTAGCTGGACATATCGGAACGGGAGAACTTCCTTTGAATTCTGCTATTCGAGAAATTGAAGAGGAAATAGGGCTTAAGATTACAAAGAATGATCTAGAATTTGTTACAATATATTTGTCCAAAAAAACTCCTAAACCTGATATTTTTGATAACGAATTTCATCATATCTATTTATCAAAACTAAGTACACCTATTCACACCCTAGTACTACAAGAAGAAGAAGTTGCAGCGGTATCTCTTTTTGAAATTAAAACTTTCAAAGACATTGTAAATAATAAAGAGCGTAATAATGAATTTGTACCCCATGATAAAGCTTATTATACATTAGTTCTTAAGGAAATCACAAATCGACTATAATAATATTGGTATTAGAACTAACTATTGTAATTTGAAAAGGAAACACCAAACTATAGTATTTTTGTATAGAATATCAAAAACCAATAAACAAAAACTATAATGAATTCAAATCAAAAAACTATAGAAGCATTGAATATATTGCTAGCGGATTATCATATGCATTATCAAAAACTATGGAATTTTCATTGGAACATTACCGGACCTCATTTTTTTGAATTGCATGTAAAATTTGAAGAACTTTATGAGGAAGCAAAACTAAAAATAGACGAAATTGCAGAACGAATATTAACATTAAGAGGAAAACCAATAAGTAACTTTAGTTCTTATTTAAGCACCTCAAATATTAAAGAATCCGATATTAATCTTAGGGATCAAGAAATGGTATCGGCAGTCCTGGAAGATCATGAGGTTCTTTTAAAACAACTGAAACTAGTAACCAAGACGGCGGATAATGCTAATGACGATGGAACTCTTGATATAACAGGAACCTATATTGGTGAATTAGAAAAAACTAGCTGGATGCTTAATGCCTGGAATCAAAGAAATTAACATATCAAAATTATCTTATTTCATTCTTTTGATAACATTATCTGTAAGTTGTCAAAAGAATGAAAACCTTAATCTCATTAAGATCTCTAGCTTACCTAATGCGATACATGAAATATCGGGAATTGTTATGTTATCTGACAACAAGCTGTATGCAATCAATGATTCTGGTAATGCCCCAATACTATTTCGTCTAAATCAAAAAGGAGAAATACTTTCTGAAATTAACGTCCCAAATGCAAAAAATAAAGACTGGGAAGATCTAGCCTATGATCTAGAGGACAACATTTATATTGGTGATTTCGGGAACAACAATAATGACAGAAAAGATTTAAAAATCTACAAAGTATCGGGAATTCTATCTGATACGATCGTTGTTTCCAAAATCAAATTCGCCTTTGAAGACCAGAAAAAATTTCCGCCAAAAAAGAAAAATTTCAATTTTGATGTTGAAGCATTCATTCATTTCAATGGAAATTTATATTTGTTCACCAAAAATCGAGCAAAAGAATCAATAAAAACGACTAAAATCTATAAAATACCGGCAACTCCTGGAAAACACATTGCAAAACTTATAGGACGATATGAAACCTGTAAAGATCCTTCAGATTGTTTGGTAACAGGTGCATCTATCAATAAGTCGCAAAATAAAATTGCCCTTCTTACACATAACAAAATATTTTTGTTTCATAAGTTTAAGGGAGATCACATACTTGAGGGAGATGTAACAAAAATAAAATTAGGCCATACTTCTCAAAAAGAAAGTATTTGTTTTAAAAATGATTCTACCTTTTTTATTGCCGATGAAAAGACCAGGCATAAAAAGGCGAAACTATACGAATTTAAACTACCCCCAATAGCGCACTAAAAACTCAATCCAAAACCAAAGGTAAATCTTAATCCATCATCACTATTAAACAAGCCTAACTGCCCACCTATAGTATCTACTGCATTGATCCATAATCCTCCACCAATAGAATCATGCCAGGTATCAGAATCTTCTCCATCCAACCAAACTCTACCAATATCATAACCCCCAAATACCCCTATTTGCAATGGCAATAAACCCGTCTTAAACTTATTAAAACTGTATCGCAGGTCACCGCTGAAAGCCAATGCACTTTCACCTGTAAAACGCTCTTCTCGATACCCCCTTAAACCATTAAGCCCACCCAAGGTAGCACCTTGGTAAAACTCAAAGTCGTCTCCAATATTTATTTGAGCGATAACATCGGTTTTTAAAACTAGTTTGCGGTTTCGAGTAATTGCATTATAAAATCCCATTTTTGGAATAATATACCCATAGGTTCTATCGGTATCATCAAGATTCATCCTTGCTCCTGCTTGAAGACTAAATAACATCCCCCGTGTTGGGTTTACAGCATTGTCATAGTTTTCAAATTTATATTTCACATCCAGGTTGGCAAAAAACTTACGCTCAAAAAATTCTGCGTCATTCGCAACAATACCAAGCCCAGAAGTAATAAACCTTCCTTGGGTATCTTGCACCTCGATACCTTCATAATTTGCTTTCACCGAAAACTCGGAACCATAAAATCCTTTTTTGGAAATGCCTATACCCGCTGCCCAAGTACCTATTTTTACCCTATTAAAATCAAGACCAAGTTCGTCATCGTCATTCGTGCTCTCGTTACCCAATCCAAAGAAATTTTGAGCAAAATTTTCACTTGTATACAATCCTGTAGCCAAAATATTCCAGTTTCCTAATGCATTCATAAATTCTCCAGAATAAGAAAGATCATAACCTTCAGTCTGAAAATAATATGCTGCTCTAAATCTATGCTTGCTCTGATAGGGATTGTTTTTAAAACCTTTGACTGTATATGTGTCGGTAACATTAACATTAAGTCCATCATCTGGATTAAAACCTATAAATGGAGCTACTACATTGGTCTTTTCTTTAAGCTTTCGATAATCGTAAATATTATAATTATAAATGTTGGTAAACCTAAATTTTGCTCCTCCCTTATTCTTAATAGTATTGGGCTTAGACCTATGATCGTATATTTTTAATTTCCTGCCATCTTCAATAGTGTAAATATCATTATTTTGCCCGCCAACAATTCTTACTTTGATTGGGTTCTTTCCTTTTCCTTTTACTTCAAATTGATCGTCATCATCCAAACCATAAATCCAAATTTCCTTGGTAAGGTTCGAATCAAAAACTCTTTCTGTATACGATGTTGTTACAGCTCCTTTTTTTATTCTGGAAACTCTTACCCTGGTTTTATCGTCCTCTCTAATAACTTCGAAAAAATCATCTTTGTCTGTCCCCGTAATTACAATATGCTTTGAAAGATATTTTTGGTATCGATCTGCAATATCTACAACATTATCCCTTCTGGCTTTTAAATCTTTTTTTATCTTTTTGGCGGTATCATCCTGAAGCTCCTCTGGAAGATTCGCAAACGCTTGATCTATTACTAAATCTGAAAGATTTTCTTTAATATACTTTGCTTCTTTTAGCCAAACCTCTTTTCCAGAATTCTGAATAAGTGCGCGATCCAAAGGCATACCTGATTGATTGATCCATCTTACTTTTTTAAGCTCTTCATCATAAACCTGAAACTTGCGTGATAGCGGAGAAACAAATTTTACTAAATCTAAAATTAGTCCGTCATAGTTAGAAAACACCTGATCTCTATCTCTAGGAATTGGTCTATATGTTTTTCCTTCTTCAGTATCAAAACGTGCCCATCTCCACTGATCAGAGTGGCGGTCCCAGTCGCCAAGAATCATATCAAATAATCGGGTTCTTATATAATGCGCTTCGTCTATCTTATATTTTTCATCTTTCCGAAGTTTACTTAAAAGATCATCTGTACTTTCGATATCATCTGGTTGCCCAAAAGAAATTTCATCCCCATATTCTTTACCTGGTCGCTCTTCAAGAAAGTAAATTTCATCTCCAAAACTTTCATTATACTTGCCCAAAGCTGGATGTTTGGGCACATAATACAATTCTGGATTTGCATGGTATACTCCAATTGCATCGGCCAAAGGACCTACGGTAAGAAAGGCATATGGATAGCTGGAGGTATAAAAATCTGAAAGCACATCTTCTGTGTATGTATTGTCAAATCCACCATCAAGATAGGTATATTTGAATGCTCCTTTTTGAAGGAATTGAGTAACACTTTTACGCATAGCTCTTAAACTATAACGTTTCCCTAGAGTATCTATAAGGCGCAATGATCTGGTCACCTGCCCCCCTCCTTGTCTTTCGATAGTAAAGCCCCCCATGAGGGTATCCAACGTAGCTATTGGGACCTTGATGTTTTTACCATAAATACTTCTATAATGATCTCCCCACATTGATCTAAAAAAACCTGATTTCTCAACTTCATCCTTTTTATAAATAGAAGCAGATATCTCGTCATCAAAAGTATTCGAGAGACCACCAAAATCGAATTCTTCTTCTTTTTCATGAACCTGGGTTTGATACACCAGCTTAGAGTTTCCATTTTCGTTACCATAATAACGAACAGTTGAAGATCCGTTTCTATAAACATCAAGGATCGCAAATCCTTGACCGGGGTATGAAAACAGGCCATCTTTACCCAAAGAAGCCGGTGAAACTTTGGCTCCTGACCCCGACACAATCTGTTTTGACCCATCACTATCCAAATATTGTAATGAATGTTCGTGCCCAGACACAAAAACTACTCTATCTATAGCTTTGGTCATAGTTTTAAGCCTTCTTATTAAAATATTGTAGCGATTATTTGATATATCTTGTGCTGTTACCCCTCCTTGAGCGCGAATCATATTAGCCAGAGATCCCAAAATTGGTAATGGAATTTTCTTTTTTGAAGGAAAAATGTGCTTGTCAAAACTAAATTTACCCCCATGTGGTCCATTGGTGAGCAAAGGGTGATGCATAGCAATAAGTATAGTTTTTTTGCTATGCTTTTTTAGCTCTCCTTCCAACTCAATAAAGAATTTTTCGCGAGTTTTAATTTCACAATCATCATTTATAGTTGGATGCTTGTCCCAATTTACCAAGTACCATTGTGTATCAAGTATTAACAAATGTACCTTGTCACTTATTTCGACACTTTCTATAGGACACCCACTAGACGGTAAAAAGACGTCATCTCTGCCCATTTTCTTTTTAATGTATTTTTCTTGCCTTTCTAAACCTTCTAATCCATCGTTATACCAATCATGATTTCCTGGAATAAAAATCACTTTCCCATCAAAATCTTTTACCGCATCGATTTGTGCATTAATTCTATGCTCGGCCAATGCTCTTTCAGGAGAATTTTTATCTGGCATCCCTTTTTGATAAATGTTATCTCCTAAAAAAATCAGATAATCATCCTTTGACTGAACAGTGTCAATTATCTTGGTCAAGGTAGACAAACCCTCAGTACTTTTGTTTAATTTGGCATAACCTGCATCGCCAACCAGAAAAAAAGTTTTCTCAATTTCCTGATTTGGTAATGTTTGTGAAAAATTTTCGACTTTATACTGAGGAGAATATGTTGCACATGATGCAAATAATAAAGCTGTGCAAATAAATAGAATCTTATTATATTTATTCATTGTTGCGGAGTACAATCTCTTTTTTTTAGTTATTTTGGTTATCGAAAAAATAAAAGCATGTCTTCATTAATTGAAAAAACAGATCACTTTGTATTGGAGCTTTTTGAAAAAGAGCTACCTAACTCGTGTATTTATCATAATTACGATCATACCAAAAGAGTATTTAAAAGTACAAAAGAAATCCTTGATAATACTAATATATCTAATGAAGATAAAGAAGTTTTATTGTTAACTGCCTTGTTGCATGATACGGGATACTCTAAAAGCTCTGAAAATCACGAAGAACACAGTGTAGAAATAGCAAAAGAATTTTTATCAAAAAACGGAGTTTCTTCTGAAATTATTAAAAAAGTGTGCCAACAAATTATGGCCACTAAAATGGAACATGCACCCACTAATTTGATGGAAGAAATTATTAGAGATGCTGATGCCTCTCATTTTGCAAAAGATTACTATGGCGAGACCAGCGAACTTTTACGTAAAGAGTTTAAACTTAACAATGTAAACAATTTAAGTGCTTCTGAATGGTTAAAAGCCAATATCGATTTGTTTCAAAATAAGCATCATTACTATACAGAATATGCCTTAACACATTGGCAACCCAAAAAGGAAGAAAATCTTTCCAAAATGCTGGAAGAGCAAGCAAAGCTTAAAAAAGAAAAGAAAAAAGAGAAAGAAAAATTAAAAAAACTGTACAAAGAAGAAAGCCCTGAAAAAGGTATTCAAACATTATTTAGAGTTACTCTTAGAAACCATTTAAAATTAAGTGATATTGCTGATACGAAAGCCAATATTTTACTTTCGGTAAATGCTATTATTATTTCACTTGCATTATCAAATCTTATCCCAAAATTGGATAACCCATCTAATCAATATCTTATTTATCCAACCATGATTTTCTTAATCTTTAGTATAGCCTCTATTGTACTATCGGTTCTGGCAACGCGCCCAAACGTGACTAGTGGAGAATTTACGCGTAAGGAGATTGAAGAGAAAAAAGTGAACTTACTATTCTTCGGAAACTTTCACAAAATGCCTTTGAATGAATATAAGTCTGCCATGACAGAACTTATGATGGATAAAGAATATATCTATGACACAATGATTAAAGATCTTTACTTCTTGGGTAGAGTATTACACAAAAAATATAAGATTCTTCGAATTACGTATACCGTTTTTATGATTGGAATTGTATCCTCTGTAATTTCATTTGTAATAGCTTTTAATACCTTGCAATAAAAGTTTCTGACAAAAAAATCCCGCTATAAAAGCGGGACTTTATATGGTTTATAGGTTTAATTCTTTCATCAAATCTTCATAAGTATAATATTCTTTGTCTTCTTCGTCTTTATGATAAAGAATATTAACACGTAAAGCTTTTAACCCCGTTACCCCCTGAAGATCTTCTACTTCTACAATTTCTATTTCTTCTTCGAGATAATTCTTGGATTGCAAGAAATTAATATACTTGATATACTCTCTCTCATCAGAACTTTGAGAATACACTATTACCAGTTTCCCTTTTTCTGTTATACGTTGATCTGTACCTTTAATTTTTGACTTGTCTACTCGTTTTTTAACAACTTCATACCTGGCATTGTATGTCCCATCTACATCAAAACGTTTTTCATCCATTCTAAATCGTACAGACAAAGAGGTATTAAACACCAATACCATAGAAGCGACATCCAAAGCGACAGGCAGATCCTTTTTCATTTGATAATATGCATTCTCCATTTCGCACATTATCTGCAATTGCCACAATCTCAAGTTATATAGGTATACCTTGTTAAAGGTATTATGTTTAGTAATAGATTCTCCAATATACATATTGTGTTCTACTCCATCAGACTTAAAACGCTCAAAATAATGAGGGTACATTCCCTGAGCTTCATCCTGTTTTTGATCAAGTAATGCTGCCAGTTTTTTGTTGATAATCATCACAGAATCATCATAGGCTTTGCGATGCTTATAAACAGTTTTTAAATTATTATCTAGTAACGTATTATACTTTTCTACCGCAACTTCAAGGTCTTTATTTTTTCTTCTTAGATGTTTAAATAAAGGAGTGATATCCTTTTTAATAAAATTGATTATTTTTTGCTCGCTATCAACTTGTAACTGTTCTGTTATAGATTCAATATAACGTGTAGTTCTATATTTCAGCTGCTCATAGATTGGTAAAGTATCTGCTTCTAACACTTTATTAATCACTCTTGAGATACCATTAAGTTGTAATACAAGATCCTTTTGTATGGCTTGGTTACGAGCTTCAGAAGAACCTTTAATATCAATCTGACCGTATAGAGGGTAGACATTATCAAATACAACTTCTTTAAAAGAAACCGGTGCTTCCTCAACCATAGCCCTAATAAACTGTTTTGCTTCTTGTCTAAATTTCCAATGTACACTAGGATGTATCGAGGTACATTCTTGCTGAATAATAAGCTCTAATTCATTTTCGGCTTTTGCCTTACTGCGTAATACAGAATCAACCAAATACGGCATTACATCTTGTAATTTATTTGCATTGATACTATTTAATTCATGAATATTTGGCGAAACTATTTCAAGAATACCTAACATTTTCCCTTCACTCTTTATAGGAGCAAGAATTGCACTGTTAATACCTTGAGCTACCAAATTTTTATACATCAATTCATCTGGAGTGGATTTCTGATATTTTTTTACATCAGAAATAGCAAAATACTTCGATTCTTCAAACAAATAATGGAATGTTCCACCACATAGTGCTTTATCACACTTATCAGAGAATTTATTATATAGAATATAACTATCAATATTTTTAAGAGGCACTCTTTCGATGACTTCTTCTTCAGGATTATAATTTGAGAAACCAACTTTAATCTCTCTCAGATTAAATATTGCCCTAAAAATTTCCTGAAAACTACCAACAAAATCTCCTTGTGTTTTATCATAACGTATAAGACTGGTTTTAAAATCTGATAAGGAAACATCGGTGGTTACATCAAACATATTGGCCAATACAATACCCTTAAACACCCAACTATTTGGAGTGAATTTTTCTTTCCAGATATCTACGTTATCAAAATTATCTAATAGCTCTGCTACATCTTCTTTGGTAATATCCCTTGCCTTTTCAGTCTTTATTATTTCTATAAAATCGGCATTATACATTATTCTGTAGTGTCTCATTATACCATTTGCATCTGGTATGTCATAAAAAAATGGCCTTCTGAAATCTATATTATAACCATAATAATTGTTTAGGATAATACTACATCCCATTATAAAATAATGATCTTCATCAAGATTTTTTATTTGAGGCTCAAAATTTTCACCTGCATCTTTTACGATGTTCTTATAACGTAGTGAAGATTGTAACACTGTATTATTAAAGGGTATTGTAGCTATTTTAATTTCGTTTGATTGTAATATCTGTGCAAAAGAGTCTTCTAGCACCAAATGAATTTGAGGTAACAATTCTTGCACACGTTCTTCAGTTTTAATCCCTTCTTCGAGCTCTGGATATTCTTCAAGGATTTTTAAAACACGCGTAGCACGATCCTTAAGAAGTTCATTATCACTTTTTAAAAAACTTCTATACTGTTCAAAAAACTTTGAAAAACTTATCCATATGTCTAGCGGAAAATCCTGCTCTAACACCCTCATATGCCCCTATTTACAAATATTTAACAAAAATAATATAATCAAATTTGCTTAAACAAACATTAACAATTAATTAAAATATATTTCAAGATCATTCAATATAATGACGAATTATTTGTCAAAAACCAGACCCCAGTCCATATTTTTTTTAATTAAACATAGAAAATCTATTAAAAGTAAGACTAAATAGTTTAGAATTTTGTTACACCCTAACCTAATTTTTAATCTTTTTTAAGTGTTTATTAGAAGTCATTAACAAATGTGATATCAAAAAGTTAATTTTTGGAGTATATACCTAGGATTCTTTATTTTTACGCCTACTAAAAAAAGTAAGAACTATGAAAAGAATAGCCCTACTAGCTATAATCATGCTAATTGCCTCATGTCAAAAAGAAGAAACTGGATATATCATATCTGCAGATGCGGCCGGATTTGATGATGGCACCGAAGTTTACATTAATGCCATTAGCCAATCCAATAGACCTGTAGTTATAGATACTGCGGTTATTAAACAAGAGAAGTTTGAAATCAAACTACCCCCTCCAGAAGGTCATGATTTCAATTATCTTACTTTTAAAAATGTTAGAGGAAATGTACTATATCTAGCAGAGAACAATCCTATCAAAATTACTATTTATAAGGATAGCCTGAGATCTTCAGTTGTAAAAGGCGGATCAGAAAACGAGCTATTCTTTGGGTATATCAAAAAAATACGAGCATTTTCTGATGAAAAAATAAAGTTAAACACTCAATATCAAATTGCAGCAAAATTAAATGAAGCAGAAAAAATAGCCAAAATAGCTATTCAGCAACAAGAGATCAATGAAAAAGAGAAAGAATACCGAACAGAAATAGCAGAGAAGAATGTTAATTCTTTGGTTGGTTTAATAGCATTAGGAGATTTAATGAATATGAAAATTCTTACTCCAAAAGATGCAAAAGAAAAATATGACATTTTAAGCGATGAATTAAAAAGTTCAAGAATTGGAAAAGACCTCAATGCCCGTATTAATAATGCTATAGCAAGCGCTTCTCAAAAAAGAATTGATATTGGCAGTGAAGCTCAGGACTTTTCTGGCCCTACTCCAGATGGAAAAACACTTTCTTTGAAAGAATCTATGGGGAAGGTTACTATTATCGATTTTTGGGCGTCGTGGTGTAAGCCTTGCCGAATGGAAAATCCAAATGTAGTAAGAGTCTATAACAAGTATCACGACAAAGGTCTTAATATTATAGGAGTTTCATTGGATAAAAAACAAGAAGCCTGGGTAAAAGCTATTGCAGATGATAAATTAGAATGGAACCACGTATCAAATTTACAATTCTGGCAAGATCCAATAGCAAGAGCCTATGGAGTTCGTTCAATTCCTGCTACTTTTATTTTGGATGAGAAAGGCAATGTAATTGCAAAGAACCTTCGTGGTCCTGCGCTAGAAAAAAAGATTTCTGAATTACTGGGAGGATCATTGTAAATAAAAAAAACACTCTTAAGAATAAGAAAAAAAAATGACCCTCTCCGGGTCATTTTTTTCTTTTTATAGCTTTCCTAATTTCTGTAAAACAAAAAGAATAACAATGGGTATTGCTAACAATCCTATCATTAATAAATTTTCCTGAAAAAGCCAGGGCGCCAAAATCAATGTAATAATATATCCGCCTACTGCTCCTCCAAAATGAGCATCATGACCTATATTATCTGAACGTTTCTTCATACCAAAAATAGAATAAAGCAAATACGCTATTCCAAAAACATAAGCCGGAATCGGAATGGGTATAAACATCAAATATAAACTCATATCCGGGCGAAACAAAATACCTGCATATATTATCCCAGAAACTGCTCCACTAGCTCCTACCGCACTATAATAGTATTCATCTTTATGAAAAAAAAGTGAAAACAAATTCCCCATCAACAAACTTCCGAAATAGACAATTAAGAATTTAACATTCCCCACAAAACTAAGCACGACCGGCGCAAAAAAATACAGTGTAAACATATTAAAGAACATGTGAGTTAAATCCACATGTAAAAACCCAGAGGTTAACATTCTTATCTGTTCTCCCCTTCGTATCCCTCCTATGTTAAATTTATATTTTTCAAAAAAAGAAAAATCATTAAATCCCTTTAACGACATCAATATATTTGCTCCAATAATAATAATTACAACAAGATCAAGGTTTCCCATGTATTTGTATTTTTATTCAAATATAAATATCCCGCCGTATTAAACCACATAAAATCTATTTTGATTTAAAATCATGTATTAGCATTCCTTTATGATTTAAAAAATTGAATAATTTTATCTTTGTGGGCTTAATTTAATTCTTCATGCAACTTATAGTATATCGTTTGGTATATCCCATTTTGTGGCTTATCTCTAAACTGCCTTGGCGACTATTTTATATGCTTTCTTCTTGCATCTATATTCTTATCTATTATATAATTGGTTATCGAAAAAAAATCGTTAGCACTAATCTTTCTTTAGCATTTCCCGAAAAGTCGGCAAAGGAAATCAAAAAAATACGGAAAGATTTTTATAAGCATATGTGTGATCTCTTCATGGAAATGATCAAAAGTATGTCGATTTCTAAAGAAGAAATGATTAAAAGGTTTAAAATTATAGAGCCCGAAGATTTCAAGAATTTACAAGCAAAAAACAAGAGTATCGTTGTTTTGATGGGGCATTATGCGAATTATGAATGGGCAATAGCAGCTCAGTTTGAATTAGATTTTCCTATAGTAGCCGTATATAAAAGAATTAGGAATAAATATTTTGATCAATTGGCACATCAAATTCGTGGTAAGTTTAATAACAGGCTTATTGAAAGTCACAAGGTAATTAAAGAAATCACAAGAGATAAAATAAACAAAAACCTATGTGCTTATGGCATGCTATCTGATCAATCTCCCAAATTAAAACACGCACATTATTGGACAGATTTTATGGGAATCAAAATACCCGTGATTACTGGAGGCGAGGTACTATCCAAGCGATTAGACATGGCAGTAGCATATCTAAAAGTCGAAAAAGTAAAACGTGGATATTATGAAGCAAAATTTGTTACTATAACTGATAATGCTAAAAGCTGCGAAGAGCATTACATAACCAAAACATACATCAGAATGCTCGAAGAACAGATTAGAAATCGACCAGAATTATACCTCTGGACTCACAAACGATGGAAACATCGAGACGCCGAAATTCCAAAAGGAGCAATACTCGATTAGGAATACTAATACTCTTGTTTAATTCAATTTATTTAGTTTTTTTTAACATCTTATAAGAGGTATTTAACAAAATACATGTATTTTCGCGGTCCAAATCCTACCCTTATATGCAGTTATTTGTTTATTGTTTGGTTTATCCACTACTATGGTTTATTTCAAAACTACCATGGCGTTTGTTTTATGCTTTTTCTACTTCCATCTTTTTCTTGATTTATTACATCTTTAGGTACCGAAGAAAAACAGTTACTCAAAACATGCAACTTGTCTTTCCTGAAAAGGCATATGATGAAATCAAAAAAATACGAAAAGGTTTTTACAGGCATATGTGTGACATGTTTTTAGAAATGATAAAATCAATCTCTATCTCTAATGATGAGATGAAAAAGCGTTTTAAGATCACGAACCTTGATAAAATACACGAACTTGAGAAAAAAGGAGAAAACATCATGGTCTTTATGGCACATTATGCCAGTTATGAGTGGTCTAATGTTGTTGATATACAAACAAATTTTCAAGCAGTAGGTATTTATAAAAAAATTGAAAACAAATACTTTGACCGTTTAGTACGTCGAATAAGAGCTCGTTTTGGTTCTCGTGTGGTTACTACAAAAAATGCAATGAAAGAAATCACCAAAGATCAGGAAATGAATGATGGCCTGTACATGTATGGCCTGGTTTCAGATCAATCCCCAAAGATTTATAATGCCATGTATTGGACCGACTTTATGGGGATCAAGGTGCCTGCCTTTTTAGGTGCCGAAGTACTAGCTAAAAGATCGGGTATGAATGTATACTACTTGAAAGTAGAAAAAATTAAGCGGGGATATTATGAAGCAGAATTTGTACCAATTACCGAAGATTCGAAAAACTGTGAAGATTACTTCATTGTAAAAAGCTATTTGCGAATGCTCGAAAAGCAAATTAAAAACAATCCCGAATATTACCTTTGGTCACATAAACGATGGAAACATCGCAATGCAGAAAAACCCGAAGGTGCTACAATAGATTAAAAAAAGCGAGATTGAAAAATCTCGCTTTTTTTAAGTCTTAAATACCAGCAATTTCTTTTAGAGTTGAAATGGTATCTTGAGCCAATTGATCTGCCTTATCCTGACTAAAAGCCTCGGTATAAATACGAATTATTGGTTCGGTATTACTTTTTCTTAAATGTACCCAACGATCTGCGAAATCTACTTTTACGCCATCTACAGTTGAAACTTCTTCGGATGCATGTTTTTTATGAAAACCATCCAAAATTGCATCAACATCCAAATCGGGAGTAAGTTGAATTTTGTTTTTGCTCATAAAATAAGACGGGTAGCTATTTCTTAATTCGCTTACACTACATTTTTTTTCTGCCAAATGCGTCAAAAACAACGCTACTCCAACGAGTGAGTCTCGTCCATAGTGTAATTCCGGATAAATAATCCCTCCATTACCTTCTCCCCCAATAACGGCTTTATTGGCTTTCATCTTTTCTACAACATTTACTTCTCCTACTGCACTTGCTTCATAATTTCCATTATGCTTTTGAGTAACATCTCTGAGGGCTCTACTCGAAGAAAGATTAGAAACTGTATTACCAGGAGTTTTCCCCAATACAAAATCTGCACATGCTACCAGCGTATATTCTTCTCCAAACATTTCACCGTCTTCACTCATAAATGCCAAACGGTCTACATCTGGATCAACAGTAAGTCCAAAATCTGCTTTTTCTTTAACCACCAATTCAGACAAATCTGTTAAATGCTCTTTCAGAGGCTCTGGATTATGTGGAAAATGCCCATTAGGTTCACAGTAAAGTTCCACTACATCCACACCCATTTTTTTAAGAAGTTTGGGAATTGCAATTCCACCGGTTGAGTTAACCGCATCTACAACAACTTTAAAACCAGCCTCTTTTACGATATCTGCATTTACCAGAGTAAGATTTAATACCTCTTCAATATGTTTATCAATATAGGTGTTATTTACGGTAATACTTCCTAAATCATCTACTTCTGCAAAGATATATGCGTCTTTTTCGGCAATATCAAGAATCTTCTTTCCATTTTCGGCATTTAGAAACTCTCCCTTGTTATTCAGAAGTTTTAGGGCGTTCCATTGTTTTGGGTTGTGACTGGCGGTCAAAATAATTCCTCCATCTGCGTTTTCAAGAGGTACTGCCACCTCTACAGTCGGTGTAGTAGAAAGCCCAAGGTCGACAACATGTATTCCTAATCCAACAAGACTGTTCATTACCAATTGTTGTATCATAGATCCAGAAATACGCGCGTCACGCCCCACCACTACAATAGGATGTTCTTTATTAGTTTCTTTTTTAAGCCAACTCCCATAGGCAGAAGCAAATTTCACTGCATCTACTGGTGTAAGATTATTTCCTACTCCTCCTCCTATAGTCCCTCTAATTCCAGATATTGATTTTATTAATGTCATATTATTATTGATTGATTGGTCCAAATTTGGTCGCAAATGTACAAGCTATAACACACTAGTACAACTTTACTATTAAAGTTTACAAAAAAACAATACATACTTATCAAAAAATTGTAAATTTCACTAATGAATTTCCTTGCTCACATCTATCTTTCTTATGAAGACCCCGAACTCAAAATAGGTAATTTTATTGCCGATTCTGTAAAAGGCAAAAAATTTCTAGAATACCCAAGACGAATTTCCCAAGGGATAAAATTACATCGTAAAATAGACTCTTATACAGATTCGCATGAAATTGTAAAACAAAGTATAAGTCGATTATCATCAAAATACGGTCGTTATAGCTCTGTCATTGTAGATATACTATATGATCATTTTTTGGCTGCCAATTGGAAAGAATATTCTAGTATTCCTTTGGAAGATTACACCTTAAGTTTCTATGATTTACTCCAGGATCATTATAAAATTCTTCCCAAACCAATTCAACATTTTCTGCCGTATATGATTAGGGATAATTGGTTATTAAGTTATGCGACAGTTGCAGGTATTGGTTCGGTATTATCGGGTATGAATCGAAGAACGAAAAATAGATCCAAAATGAATTTTGCAGTTATCGAACTTGAAGAGTACTACACTGATTTCGAAAAAGAGTTTCGTTCTTTTTTTGAAGAACTTGAACTGTTTACCAAAAATGAAATGAGAAAACTTTAAATCATGAAAAGCTACTTATACCTATTACTTTCCTTTTTATTTTTCATCTCGTGCAAAACCAGTACAAAGAAAGAAGTCAAGGTTTATAAACCCGTTCGTGGTGTAATTACACAAAAAGCAATGGTGGTGTCGGCTAGGAAAGAAGCTTCAAAGATTGGTGCGGCTATTATGAAAAAAGGAGGTAATGCCTTTGATGCAATGGTTGCCACCGAAATGGCTCTGGCAGTTAGCTATCCTTTTGCAGGGAGTTTAGGTGGTGGTGGTTTTATGGTGTATCGCAAAGCCGACGGAGAAATAGGTGCTTTAGACTATAGAGAAAAAGCACCCTTGGCTGCACATCGAGATATGTATTTGGATGAAAAAGGTGATCCCATCCCCGAAAAAAGTCAGTTAGGTGCCCTGGCAATTGGTGTCCCTGGGACCATTGCAGGAATTTTTGCAGTTCATGAAAAGTTTGGCACTATGCCGATTGAAGAAATTCTAACACCTGTTGTAGAATTGGCTAATAATGGCTTTACAATTACTAAAAAACAGCAAAAACGATTTGAAGAAAAGAGAGATTTATTTTTTGAAGTTAATAAAGATACTATACTATTTGCTAAGGAATATAGAGCCGGTGACACTATAAAAAATATAAAACTTGCCCAAACACTAAAACGGATTATTAAAAACGGAAAATCTGAATTTTACCAAGGTGAAACCGGAAAAAAAATTGTAGAACATATACAAGCCAATCGTGGTATTATTACTATGGAAGATCTTGGCAAATACGAAGCAAGATGGCGAGATCCTGTTCGGTTTGACTACAAAGATTTGTCTGTTATTTCAATGTCTCCACCGTCCAGCGGTGGCGTTTGTCTTGCCCAGATCATGAAAATGATAGAGCCATTTGACATCTCACAATATGGTCATAACCAACTTGAAAGCATACAGATAATCACAGAAGCAGAGCGAAGAGCATATGCCGATAGAGCATATTACCTTGGTGATCCCGATTTTGTAGACATACCCATTGACACTCTTATAAGTAAAGGATATTTAACCACAAGGATAGAAGACTTTCGCTTTGACAAAGCTACTCCTTCAAATGAAATCAACTGCGGAGTCATTACTGGATATGAAAGTGATGAGACCACCCACTACTCTATTGTAGATCAATTTGGAAATGCAATCTCGGTTACTATTACGCTTAATGGAGCTTACGGTTCTAAACTTTTTGTACCCGAAGTAGGTACTTTTTTAAATAATGAAATGGATGATTTCAGTGCTAAACCCGGAGTACCTAATATGTTTGGACTAATTGGTGCCAAAGCCAATGCTATTGTTCCAGAAAAACGAATGTTAAGTTCTATGACGCCTACCCTAGTAGAAAAAGATGGAAAATTTTGGATGTCTGTGGGTACGCCTGGGGGTTCGACCATAATTACTTCAGTGTTGCAAACCATACTTAATGTAAGAGAATATGGTATGACCATGCAGGATGCTGTAAATGCACCTCGTTTTCATCATCAATGGTTACCTGATGTGGTTGTTTTTGAGCCCAATTCGTTTGACAATAAGCTTTTGGATAATTTAAAAGCCAAAGGATATAAAATCAATGAAGAAGAATCCCGAATCATTGGAAAAGTTGATGGGATTTTAGCGCTTCCCGATGGCACATTGGAAGGTGGTGCCGATAAACGAGGAGATGATACTGCCATAGGTTTTTAATAATGAAATAAGAAAATGAAGTTCGTTGCTACATTAATCAAACAATTTGAACGTAAGGCAAATGCCGAAGAAGCTCGGGCAATGGAAGCTTACATGAAGGATCTTTTCTCTTTTTATGGAATAAAAGCACCGATGCGAAAAGCTTTATTAAAAGAAGTGATTAATGAATTTAAGGAAGAACTTAGACCAGAAAACGTAATAAAAATAGCTAATGCATTATACCAAAATCTTCATCGAGAGTTACATTATTGTGCCATAGAACTGGTAGACCGTTTTCTTAAGAAAAAGTATCGCAAAGAAGATATAAAATTCATCGAAAAGTTAATCACGACAAATTCCTGGTGGGATTCGGTTGATATAATTGCAAAGCATATCTTAGGCAATTATTTACTTCAATATCCCGATCAAATTAGTACGGTAATTACAAGTTTTTCTTCTTCAAAAAATATGTGGCTCAACCGAAGTGCCATTTTGTTCCAGTTAGGATATAAAGAAAATACAGATTCAAAATTGTTATTTAAACTTTGCGATCAACATAAATCATCAGATGAATTCTTTATCCAAAAAGCAATTGGATGGGCACTACGAGAATATTCAAAAGTACATCCAGAGGCGATAAAAGAATTTGTTTCAAAAACCGACCTAAAACCTCTATCAAGAAAAGAAGCCTTGAAACGAATTACTTAAAGTAAAACGACACAATAAAAACTCAAGGCATTATCTTATAGCATTACACAGAGTATAAATACACTATAAAACGACTTCAATCAAAGCTTTTTTTGTTCATTCACCTAATAGAGATGATTTAATTCACTTTGGTTACTTTCCCTAATCCTTTTGAATCAATATTTTTATTTTGAGCGTTTCCTTTATAACGAACACTTCCAATTCCGGATGAAGTTATATCGATAGTTTCATCGGCATAAACTTCAACTTTTCCTATACCCGAATTATTGAGCTCTAATTTTTTGGCAATAAGGTCAAAGGCCTTTACATACCCTATTCCACTATTATTTAATGTAACCCGATCAACATTTCCTTCCAATGTCAAGGTTCCTAAAGCGTTAATGTTTCCATCTAAAGTATCACAATTAAGTTTCAACGCTGTATTTCCTACGCCGCTAACCATTAGCTTTAGTTTTTTTAATGAAAGTGTTGATGCAGTCTTAACACTCCCCACTCCTTCTATTTTTAATTTTTGGATATCTTTTAAAGTAACATAAATATTCATTTTAGTTTTATTTCTAACATTTTTTCCTTTTTTCCAGCCTAAAACTAACGCGTTGCCTTGATTCTCCACTGTAATAATAGGCTGCAGATTTTCGTCAGCTTCAACCATTACAAATTCTTCATTTCCTTGCGCTAAATGAACATTGAACACTCCTTTAATGATAATCTCATCAAACGATGATACGGTTCTTTCTTGTTTGATTACATTACCATTTCCTTTGATATTTTTTTGACTAAAAGTAGTGCTTACACAAAACAGAGAAAGCATTGTGAAGATTAGTATTTTGTGAATTTCTTTTGTGATTTGCATGATATAGTTTTTTGATTGATTTTTAAATAAGTGTTACTACATAAGAATAGACTATAAAAGGTATTTTTTGTTACAGTTTTATTTTTTATAAAAAAAATGCACGGCTTTACACCGTGCATTCTATATAAAAATAATTTACTTATGTATTACTTCACTTCTTCGAAGTCAACATCTTCAACATCGCTACCTTCAGAACCTCCGCCAGATTGATCTGTTCCGGCATCAGGACCAGGTTGTCCGTTTTGTTGTGCTTCGGCTTGTGCTTTGTACATCTCTTCGCTAGCTACTTTCCAAGCTTCATTGATTTTATCAAGTGCTGGTTGGATAACTGCCAGGTCTTTAGACTCATAAGCTTTCTTCAATTCTTCTAAAGCCTCTTCGATTGGTTTTTTCTTATCATCAGATAATTTATCACCAAATTCAGTTAATTGCTTTTCAGTTTGGAAGATCATTCCATCAGCTTCATTAAGCTTATCTGCAGTCTCTTTTGCAGCTTTATCAGCTTCAGCATTGGCTTCTGCCTCTTGTTTCATTCTTTCGATTTCTTCTTCTGTTAATCCAGAAGATGCTTCGATACGAATATCCTGAGACTTGTTAGTTGCTTTATCTGTAGCAGATACTTTGATAATACCATTGGCATCAATATCAAAAGTAACTTCGATTTGCGGTGTCCCTCGTTGTGCAGGTGGAATCCCATCTAAGTGGAAACGACCAATTGTTTTGTTATCTGCTGCCATAGGACGCTCACCTTGTAACACATGGATCTCTACAGATGGCTGATTATCTGCTGCGGTAGAGAAAATCTGTGATTTCTTGGTTGGGATCGTAGTATTGGCATCAATAAGTTTGGTCATTACATTCCCCATAGTTTCGATACCAAGAGAAAGCGGTGTTACATCTAATAATAATACATCTTTTACATCTCCTGTTAGTACACCACCTTGGATAGCGGCCCCAATGGCTACAACCTCATCTGGATTTACACCTTTACTTGGTGCTTTTCCAAAGAATTTCTGAACCGCTTCTTGTACTGCAGGGATACGAGTAGATCCTCCTACCAGTATAATTTCATCGATATCACTAGTTGATAATCCAGCTGCTTTAAGTGCTGTACGACATGGCTCGATAGTACGTTTTACCAAGTCATCGATCAATTGATCAAATTTAGATCTGCTTAACGTTCTTACCAAGTGTTTTGGTCCAGACGCAGTGGCAGTTACATAGGGTAAATTGATTTCTGTTTGTGCAGAAGAAGACAATTCGATCTTCGCTTTTTCTGCAGCTTCTTTAAGACGTTGTAAAGCCATTGGATCTTGTCTAAGGTCCATATTTTCGTCGGCTTTAAATTCTTCAGCTAACCAATCAATAATTTTTTGATCAACATCATCACCTCCCAAGTGTGTATCACCATCGGTTGATAATACTTCAAATACACCATCTCCTAACTCAAGGATCGATACATCATGGGTACCTCCACCAAAGTCAAATACAACAATCTTTTGATCAGTTCCTTTTTTATCAAGTCCATATGCTAATGCAGCAGCAGTAGGCTCGTTAATAATTCTTTCTACTTTAAGGCCTGCAATTTCTCCAGCTTCTTTTGTAGCTTGACGCTGTGCATCATTAAAGTAAGCAGGCACAGTGATCACTGCTCTAGAAACATCTTGTCCTAAATAATCTTCTGCAGTTTTCTTCATTTTTTGAAGTGTCATTGCAGACAATTCTTGAGGAGTATATAAACGCCCATCGATATCTACACGTGGCGTATCGTTGTCACCTTTTACAACTTTGTAAGCAGCTCTTTCAGCTTCTTTTGCCGATTCAGAGAATTTATTACCCATAAATCTCTTTATAGAAGAGATAGTCTTAGTTGGATTGGTAACCGCCTGACGCTTTGCAGGATCACCCACTTTAATTTCTCCTCCTTCTACAAAAGCAATTACAGAAGGAGTGGTTCTTTTACCTTCAGCATTAGGGATTACTACAGGCTCATTACCTTCCATTACGGAAACACAAGAGTTGGTTGTCCCTAAGTCTATTCCTATTATTTTACTCATCTTTATACTTAATTGTTATAATTTTATTCATAATAATTTACTCCTCTTAGGTCAATGATTATGCCATTGCAGTTTGTCTGACAGGATGTCATTATTAGTTATTAGTTGTTAGCAAATTAAAACAACTTTTACTACTATTCATTGTCTACCAATTATTCATATTTAACTTTTGGCTTTAGTTTTCAATTACAACTGACTCATCCACTCACATTCTCACATACTCATAAGCTATAGTCTTAAGTATTCTATAAAAAATACGGTTCATATCTATCAAAAAACTATATTTACCCCTCAAATTATTTCAATAATTACGAATTATGGAATGTATCAGTATTTTTGATATGCTGAAAATAGGGGTTGGTCCATCCAGCTCACATACGTTAGGACCATGGCGCGCTGGACGCAGATGGATAGCAGAATTAAAAAAAGAAAAACTATTTGAATCTGTAATATCTATTAAGGTAGACCTTTTTGGTTCTTTGTCTCTTACCGGAAAAGGACATGCCACAGACATTGCTGTAATTTTAGGATTGTGCGGTTACGATCCTCAAACTATTGATGTATCATCAATTTCTTTAATTATTGATACGATTAAAGAAAAGAAACAACTTCTTTTGAATAATGAGCAACAGGTCTCTTTTGACCCTGAAACTGAAATAATTTTTAACAGAGAATTTAAAGATTTTCATCCCAATGCCATTACATATCATGCCACTTTAAAAAACGGAACCAAAGTTTCATCTTCGTTCTATTCTATTGGTGGTGGTTTTGTAGTCAAGGAAGAACGAAAAAGAAAAGAAAAAAAACTTACTGCTTTTAAACAATTTCCGCTTCCTATACAAAAGGCAACTGACTTATTAAGGTATTGTGATACCAAAAACAAAAAAGTCTCTGAAATTGTACTTGAAAATGAACGATCGTTACTTAATGATCAAGAAATAGATGAGCGCATTTCTAAAATATGGAATGTCATGCTAGAATCTATGTATACAGGATGTCATACCGAAGGTACTTTGCCAGGAGGGCTTAACGTGAGACGAAGAGCCTATGACACTCATAAAAAACTAATCGGTGATACCCCTTACAATAATCCTACTGAATGGATCGAGGCCATTAGAGATACTGAAGTAAAATTTAGACAAATCCTAAAATGGGTTTCATGTTTCGCTTTGGCTGTAAATGAAGTAAACGCTTCACTAGGAAGAGTAGTTACTGCTCCCACTAACGGAAGTGCCGGAGTTATCCCCGCTGTCATGATGTATTATATGGTAATCGAAAACCACGATGCCAACTTTGACGATGTAAAACAATTTATGTTGGTCGCAGGAGAAATTGGCAGTTTATTCAAAAAAGGTGCTACAATCTCTGCTGCGATGGGAGGTTGTCAAGCTGAAATAGGAGTTTCTTCAGCCATGGCTGCTGGTGCCTTGACCGAACTTATGGGTGGAACCCCCGAGCAAGTTCTTATGGCAAGTGAAATCGCAATGGAACATCACCTGGGGCTAACATGCGATCCTATTGCCGGGTTGGTACAAGTTCCTTGTATAGAAAGAAACGCTATGGGCGCTATCAAAGCTATCAATGCTTGTGAAATGGCATTGGATACCGATGCTGCAAATGCCAAAGTTCCTCTTGATAAGGTTATTGAAACTATGTGGGAAACGGCTCAGGATATGCATACCAAATACAAAGAAACCAGCGAAGGTGGCTTGGCGGTAAAAGTGAGTTTGAGTGATTGTTAAGTGTAAGTTGCAAAGGCACAAAGTACAAACAGCAATGACCATACCTAACAAAGGTATGCTGTAATTCCAAATATCAATGAAGCGCATCCAAGTAGCAACCAACCCCATTTATACATCGATGAAGTGCATCCAAGTAGCAACCAACCCTATTTACGCATTGATGAAGTGCATCCAAGCAGAAACCAACCCCATTTATACATCGATGAAGTGTATCCAAGCAGAAACCAACTGCATTTATACATCAATGAAGCGCATCCAAGTAGCAACCAACCCCATTTATACATCGATGAAGTGCATCCAAGTAGCAATCAACCCTATTTATACATCGATGAAGTGCATCCAAGCAGAAACCAACCCCATTTATACATCGATGAAGTACATCCAAGCAGCGACCAAATTAGTTTGAACACCTACAAAGTGCATCCAGACTTCCTCAAACTCCAAGCCTCAAACCTCAAACCTATTATTTACATCCCTCTCTTGTTCTAGTATCTGTAAGAGCCAGAATCCTCCAAGATGTACCATCATTATACAATTGAAAAACATTGACACCGCAGTGACTAAATTTGTCATTAAGATAAAACTCATATGAAGTCCACACATTGGCTATTGATGAATCTGCTTCAATTTTAAAAAGTAACAATCGTTCATCCCAACGTTGCTCAACAGGTCTATTATGAATGGCATCTAAAAACTTCTGAGTATCTGTTTTCACTATTTTGATTGTCCCATCTTTAGTTTTGACTACCGTTTGCAACGTCATATTTACGTCTATGGTTTTATTGATTTTTGATGTGTCTCCGGCATGAAAGCCCTCAAAAAACTCTAAAATTGTAGTCTTCACTTCATTTTTATACCTACTATTATCTTTAGACATATCCTTTTGCGAGTAGCCCAAATTCAAAAAGAAAAACAAAACTATTGCTGTCGATATTTTATACATAATGATGGTTTTTGGTTTATAAATGTAAGACTTTAATTAATTTATGGAATTCTTAATTTCCCCAGAGGGAGTATAAAAGAAAATCAATATAAAAATAGACTTGTTACGATATTGTTAAATGATTACTTTTACAATCCTTAAAAAACGATAGCAAATGTCAACAGCAAAAAAAGATTACAAACGCGTTACGGTAAAGTCTTTGGTGGAAATGAAATCCAACGGCGAAAAAATATCAATGTTAACAGCATACGATTATACAATGGCCAAAATTGTGGATGGTGCTGGGATAGATGTAATTTTGGTAGGTGATTCGGCCTCTAATGTAATGGCAGGTCATGAAACTACCCTACCTATTACATTGGATCAAATGATTTACCATGCTTCTTCGGTAATAAGAGCTATAGATAGAGCATTGATTGTTGTTGATATTCCTTTTGGAAGTTATCAAAGTGATCCTAAAGAAGCACTTAGGTCTGCTATTCGAATCATGAAAGAATCGGGAGCCCATGCGGTTAAAATGGAAGGAGGAAAAGAAGTAAAAGAATCTATCAAACGAACCTTAAATGCGGGTATTCCTGTGATGGGACATTTAGGACTTACACCACAATCTATCTATAAATTTGGAACCTATACAGTACGAGCAAAAGAAGAAGAAGAAGCCCATAAATTAAAGGAAGATGCTTTGATGCTTGAGAAAATCGGTTGTTTTGCCATTGTTTTAGAAAAAGTTCCTGCCAAATTGGCCAAAGAAGTAGCAGAAAGCCTTACAATTCCAATTATTGGTATTGGTGCGGGTAACGGTGTTGACGGGCAAGTATTGGTTACCCATGATATGTTGGGTATGACTCATGAGTTTAATCCTCGTTTTTTAAGACGTTACTTGGATATGTATACAGAAATGACAAATGCCTTCAAACAATATGTAAGTGATGTAAAATCTGTCGATTTTCCTAATGAAAATGAACAGTATTAGTTCTAGAGCATTTCGATATTTGGACAAGTTAGATTTCTAGAATTATTACTATGCACAGGTTTAGAGATTTAGAAATTTGGAAAAAAAGTAGAGAGTTCTGTTCTAAAATTTACTCTACCACCTCTAAATTTCCAGAATCCGAAAAGTTCGGAATAACAAATCAACTACGAAGGGCTGCTGTTTCAATTCCATCTAATATAGCTGAAGGTTCCTCAAGAAAGTCAAACAAAGATTTTTCTAGATTCTTGCAAATTACTTTGGGGTCGGCCTATGAAATAGAAACACAATTGTTAATTTCTTATGATTTAAGCTTTATTAATAAAGAAGAACTTGACTCACTTTCAAAGGAATTAGAGGCTATCATTAAAATGACTTCAAAATTCAATTCTACTTTAAAATAATCCAACAATCTAAAAATCCAAGAATCTAAAAATCAATGCCCAAAACGCTCTCCAATAAAAACAATCTTCAAGTTCTCTATGAGGATAATCATATCATTATCATCAACAAACGTGCTGGAGATATTGTACAGGGCGATAAAACCGGAGATAAACCACTAAGTGAGGTTGTAAAGGAATACATAGCCGAAAAATATAACAAACCCGGTGCGGTTTATCTTGGTGTAGTACATCGTTTGGATCGTCCTACCAGTGGTATTGTTGTATTTGCCCGAACGAGTAAGGCATTACCTAGGCTCAACAAACTGTTTGCCAACAAAGAGGCAAAAAAAACGTATTGGGCAGTAGTAAAAAATAAACCTCCAAAAGATAATGACACACTAACCCATTGGTTAAAACGTAATCCAAAACAAAACAAATCCTATGCACATAAAAATGAGGTACCTGATAGCAAAAAGGCAGTTCTGGATTATAAGATCATAAAAAAATTAAATAATTATTATCTCCTAGAAATTGATTTACATACTGGTCGGCATCATCAAATACGATCGCAACTGTCCTTTATAGATTGTACAATTAAAGGGGACTTAAAATATGGTGCTAATCGAAGTAATAAAGATGGTAGCATTCATTTACATGCTCGTAAACTATCTTTTGTTCACCCAGTTAAAAAAGAACCTATTACTATCGTCGCTCCTCCTCCGTCTGATCCTATTTGGGATGATTGCTTATCATCTATTCTTTAATTTGTTTCATGTGATGTTCCATATGATCAATATAATCAACTACTAACCAACGAACCGTCTTATCAACATTTCCGTCAAGCTTAATAGAGTGATCTAATGTCTTTTTGTCTATATTACTGGTAACCACAACAATTTGTTGATTTAAAGAAATCCATAGTGTCAACAAGGTTTCTATATCGAGTTCTTGATATAAATTTACTTTAACCAGTTCATTCTGGTTGTATTTTCTTATTTCGTAAGGTTCTGGTATGAATTGAACTTCACAAAAACGCTGTAGATTATTAATAGCAGAATCTATAAGATGACCTAAAATTTCTTTTTTCGACCATTTCATTTCTGATTCTTTGTATTCCAGAATTTCGCCATCCATTTCTATTATGGTTTGACGACCTTTTACAATAAGTTTTTCTAATTTCTCTAATAGATCTTTCATAAAATAGCATTATTTATAGGTTCGTACACTTTCAATAACCACCGAAGTTAAAATTAAAATCCCACCAATAATGGTTGATAACACGGGGACTTCTCCTAAAAATATTATTCCAATAATGATCCCATAGACAGGTTGCACACTACTAATAATACTCGCAGTTGTAATAGAAAACCGCTTAAAGCTAGCCAAAAATAGCGTATGTCCAATCGCCGTAGTCAATAATGCCAAAGTTAATGTTGGGAGCCATTGATCTTTGATACCAGAGCTATCCATTATAAATAAGAAAGGAAGCAAAAACATACTTACAATCACAAGTTGATACCACATTAAAACAGAACCATTGTAATCCCCCACTTTGGTTTTCATGATGATATTACGCAATGCGTAACATAATGCCGAAATAATACCAAGGATTACAGCTTTTGTATATGAGTTTGAAAAATCCAAGTCAGGAACTAGAAAATAGATTCCCAACAATACTAATAACGCCAGTAACAGGTGTACTTTTTGAAATTTTGTCTTAAGCAGCAGTGGTTCTAAAAGAGCAGTAATAACAGGGTATGTAAATATAGACAACATCCCTATGGCAACATTTGATAATTTAAGCGAATAAAAATAGGTAATCCAATGAAGCCCCATTAATATACCACTCAGGATGATTGTAGGTCGATCCTTGCTACTTGTTCTAAACGAATTTCCTTGCCATTTACAAAAAATAAACAATAAGACTCCAGCCATCAAAGCACGAAAGCCAATAATAACGGGCACTGGCATATCAATATACCTTCCTAATGCTCCCGAAGTACTTATTAAGAGCATTGCCAAATTTAATTCTAGAATATTACGTAGATGTAGACTTTTTTGCATGTAGAATGATTTATCGAACCGATTTTTTAGCTTTTTCCTTAATAATATCGGCAACAGGTCTTCCTTCAATATTACTTTCTAACCATGACAAAATATCCAAATACAAAAATGCTCTTTTCTCATAAGGGTGATCCTCATATTGCTTCAGTCTTTTATGAAGTTTTTTGAATTCATCCTTGATCTGATGAGGAAAAATATCTCCCAGATTTTTTAGAAATTTGATCATCTCTTTTTGTACTTCGTACAAATCATCCATTTTAATAAGAAACCTATATGTCTCTTTTAATTGCGTCTCAAGATGATAATCCATTCCGGCCTCATAATGCGCTACCAAACTTAACACTCTGGAGAAACACATAAGATCCTCCCTCATTTTCAAGGACTTATTATTGATAATTTTTGCCAAATATTCTATACACTTTCTATGATTGCCCATGCCAAAATACAAACAACCAATCTTGTAATAAAATACCATGATATGATGATCATCAATTCTGTTCTTATAATTTTCAATCCCATGTAATATCTCTTCAACGAGATACTCTCCTTCATCAAAAGTTCCTTCCAAAAAATGAATATTAAGCTTATTGTTATAAATAAACTGGAATGACAATACTTCAATATTATCATCTTTGGGAAAAGTATCCCTAGTAATTGCCTCTTCAAACTCAGATAATGTTGCTTGAAGCTGTGTTTTATCTTTGATTAGGTATAAGGATTCTAATAAATAATGATTTCCTCTTAAAAAGAAAACAGGGTTTTGAGTCATCATTTTCGGGTGCTCATAAAACAAATCAACCCATTTTTTGGAGTATTTATAACAAGACAAAAAGTCCTGTACTATAAAGCTATACCACAAATGCGCTTTGTATAACCATAGTTTCTCTCTGAAACCCATCATGCTCCATTCATACTTGGGTAACTTGCTGTGAAAGTAGTTGGTAATTACATTATGTTCTTTATCGCTTCTTACATATCCGCTCTTGAGCATTAATCCATAAAGTTGAAGAGACAAATTAGACAGCCTGCTGGTGAGTACATTTTTCATACTCAACATCTTGGCTTCAACAGTTAATTCATCTGCTCTGCTATTTATACTCCTTGTTATGTATTGCGTTTCGATAATTTTTTCTAACTCTACAATCTCATATGCAATATTGTGTTCCTGATTTTCTTTAGCCAATGCTTTAGATTTTTCAAGCATCTTCAAACTTTGTTTGTATAGTCCTTTATGGTACAAAATTGAAGCAAAATCCAACTGTTCTCGTATTTGAGACCGAATATTTTGATGCAACGGACTTAATCGCATACTAATCAAAATCTGTTTGTATAGATGAGCTTTTAGATTAGAAAGTTGTTGCTTTTTTACGATCCCCTTTTTTATAATAAGTTCTTCATCCAAGATGTCACTCTTGTCTAAATGATTAAAAAGTGCCAAAAATTTTGAATCCGTATTTACTCCTAATCGACCTACATATACTTTAAACTGCCTTTTTTCAGATTTAGAAAGCGATTTAATTAAAACAAACAAAGGATCTTTTTGATCAGTAGTCATTGTAAGAAAATATATTGTAATTAATTGATTAAAAGAAAGTTATATTGTTATTAAAATAGTTTAGCATTGTAAAACTAATATCCAAATACTTCCCTTTTGAATTCCCAAAATATAAATTCGTAAGAGATTTAAGAAACATCTTGTAAGATTATTTAAAAAAAGATGATCATTTCTTAAAAGTAGAAAACTAATAACATATAGAATTCTCATGAGCGATAATAAAGTCCAAATATTTGATACTACTTTAAGGGATGGAGAGCAGGTCCCTGGTTGTAAACTTAATACCGAACAAAAGTTAATTATTGCAGAGCGATTAGATCTTTTGGGAGTCGATGTAATCGAAGCAGGATTTCCTGTTTCTAGCCCTGGTGATTTTGCTTCGGTAACCGAAATTGCCAAGATTGTAAAAAATGCTACTGTTTGCGGACTTACAAGAGCAGTAGAAAATGATATAAAAGTAGCTGCAGAAGCTCTCGTGCACGCCAAAAGACCTAGAATTCATACTGGAATAGGAACATCAGAATCTCATATAAAATATAAATTCAACTCTACTCAGGAAAAGGTAATCGAGCGTGGTATAGCCGCTGTGAAATATGCAAAATCATTTGTAGAAGATGTAGAATTTTATGCTGAAGATGCCGGTCGCACCGACAATGAGTTTTTGGCAAGAGTTTGTGAAGCTATGATCAAAGCCGGAGCGACCGTTCTTAATATTCCTGATACAACAGGATATTGTTTACCTGAAGAATATGGGGCCAAGATCAAATATTTAAAAGAAAATGTAAAAGGAATTGATAATGTCATAATTTCTTGTCATTGCCATAATGATTTAGGATTAGCCACTGCAAATTCGATCTCTGGAGCAATAAATGGAGCTCGACAAATAGAATGTACAATAAATGGTATCGGAGAACGTGCAGGTAATACAGCCTTAGAAGAGGTGGTGATGATTATGAGTCAACACCCTTACTTAAATTTAAACACCAATATTGACACCAAATTATTGTATGATACCAGTCGCATGGTTTCAGAAAATATGGGTATGCCTGTGCAACCAAATAAGGCCATAGTTGGAGCCAATGCTTTTGCACATAGTTCAGGAATACACCAGGATGGAGTAATTAAAAATCGGGAAACGTATGAAATCATCGATCCTGCAGAAGTTGGCGTAACCGAATCTGCTATCGTTCTTACGGCCCGAAGTGGTAGAGCAGCGTTGGCTTATAGAGCCAAAAAGGTAGGATATGAATTGACAAAACTTCAGTTGGATAAAGTGTATAAAGAATTTTTGAACTTTGCAGACAAGAAGAAAGAAGTCATCGACGAGGATATCCATCAAATTATGAAAAACACAAATGTAACAGCTGCTGTTGTTGCATAAATAAAAGTATACAATTATGAAATATACCTCCTAAGTTCTTGTAAAACCTAGGAGGTATCTTTAAATTACATAGATGAAGAAAACCTTATTCGATAAAGTTTGGGATGCGCATGTGGTCAAAGAAATACAAGACGGTCCACAAATATTATATATAGACAAGCATTTGATCCATGAAGTTACTAGTCCGCAAGCATTTGCAGAATTAGAACAACGTGGAATCCCAATTTTTAGACCAGACCAAGTAGTGGCTACCGCAGATCACAATACACCAACTGTAGATCAGCACTTACCAGTAAAAGATGAGTTATCCCGAAATCAATTGGCACAACTTACAGAAAATTGTAAGAAAAACGATATTACTCTTTACGGTTTGGGTCATAAATATAATGGAATTGTACATGTAATGGCTCCAGAATTGGGGATCACTCAGCCCGGAATGACCATGGTGTGTGGAGATAGCCATACTTCGACACACGGAGCTTTTGGTGCTATCGCTTTTGGAATTGGTACTAGTCAGGTAGCTCAAGTGTTTGCAAGCCAAAGCTTGTTATTACAAAAACCTAAAAGCCTTAGAGTAAATGTAACTGGAAAACTAAAGGCAGGTGTTCTACCCAAAGATGTTATTCTATACGTCATTGCAAAATTAGGCACCAATGCCGGTACGGGTTATTTCTGCGAATATGCAGGAAACGTCTTTGAAGAAATGTCTATGGAAGGACGTATGACCGTTTGTAATATGAGTATTGAAATGGGAGCTCGAGGTGGGATGATAGCTCCAGATGAAACTACTTTCGAATATATAAAAGGAAGAGAATTTGCTCCAAAAGGAGATGAATTCGATAAAAAAGTAGCTTATTGGAAAACTTTACCTACAGATGAAGGCGCTGTATTCGATAAAGAATACCACTTTGACGCTGCAGATATCGAACCAATGGTTACTTATGGAACGAATCCAGGAATGGGAATCAAAATTTCAGAAAACATTCCGACAGAGAATAATGCTTCTTTCGAGAAATCATTGGCCTATATGAATTTCGAAAAGGGACAATCTCTCATTAATCAGGAAATTAATTACGTATTTATTGGAAGTTGTACCAATAGTCGAATTGAAGATTTTAGGGTCGCTGCCAGTTATATAAAAGGGAAGAAAAAGGCCGATAACGTAACGGCTTGGTTCGTACCAGGGTCACAACAAGTGGCACAACAAATTGTAGAAGAAGGTCTTAATGAAGTTTTTGAAGAAGCAGGTTTTAAATTACGCCAGCCCGGTTGTTCTGCATGCCTTGCCATGAATGATGACAAAATACCTGAAGGCGAATATTGTGTGTCGACTTCAAATAGAAACTTTGAAGGACGCCAAGGTCAAGGTTCGAGAACGATTCTTGCCAGTCCACTGGTAGCTGCAGCTACTGCAATTGAAGGAAAAATTATTGATATTACTAAACATTTGAATTAATCATGGATAAGTTTACAAAACTAACATCCTCTGCAATACCATTATCTATTGAAAATGTAGATACAGATCAGATCATTCCCGCACGTTTTTTGAAAGCCACCAATCGTGATGGTTTTGGCGAAAATCTTTTTAGAGATTGGCGTTATAATAAAGACGGTAGTCTAAATCAAAATTTCATTATGAACAATACCAAATATAGTGGTAAAATTTTGGTAGCAGGAGATAACTTTGGTTGTGGATCAAGCCGAGAACATGCTGCGTGGGCAATTCATGATTATGGATTTAAAGTAGTTGTTTCGAGTTTTTTTGCAGATATTTTTAAAGGAAATGCACTTAACAATGGTGTATTACCGATACAGGTATCTCAAGATTTCTTAAAAGAACTGTTCAATGAAATTGAAAAAGATCCTAATACCAGATTTGAAGTAGATCTTGAAGAAGAAAAAATAACAATTCTTGCTACTGGCAATTCTTCAATGTTTGAAATTAATCCTTACAAGAAGACGTGTCTTATTAATGGTTATGATGATATAGACTTTTTAATAAGTAATAAAACCGAAATAGAAGCTTTTGAGGACTCAAGAGTATAAGCAAATAGAAAAATTGTAAGGCTGAGCTTGTCGAAGCCTAAATAATAATAGAATAAAAAACTTCGACACATTTGGTGTTACAAAAAAACAAAAATATGAAACTAGACATAGCTGTATTATCAGGAGACGGAATTGGTCCAGAAGTAACTGCTCAAGCTATTAAAGCGTTAGAAGCGGTTGCCCATAGCTTTGACCATTCTTTTATATTTAAAGAAGCATTAGTAGGAGCTATTGCTATCGATAAGACCGGAAATCCCCTACCCGACAAAACTCTGGAACTTTGTGTAAATACAGATGCAGTTTTGTTTGGAGCTATTGGAGATCCAAAATACGATAACAACCCTAGTGCACCTGTGCGCCCAGAACAAGGGTTACTTAAATTACGCAAAGAACTTGGCCTTTACGCCAATATACGTCCTGTAAAAGCTTATAGTACTCTTCTTGACCAATCTCCTCTTAAACGTGAGATTATTGAAGGAACCGATATTTCTATCTACCGAGAACTTACAGGAGGAATATATTTTGGAAAGAAAAGTTTAAGTGAAGACGGAACTGTCGCATCAGACTTATGTGAGTATTCTAAAGGAGAAATTGAGCGTATATCTCATCTAGCGTTTAAAGCAGCACAAAAAAGAAGAAAGAAATTAACCTTGGTCGACAAAGCCAATGTTTTAGAATCCTCAAGATTATGGAGAAAAGTAGTTGGTGAAATTGCCAAGCAATATAAGGATGTCACTTTGGACTTTTTATTTGTAGACAATGCCGCTATGCAAATGATATTGAATCCTAGCCAGTTTGATGTAATTCTTACTGAAAATATGTTTGGTGACATCATTTCTGATGAAGCTAGTGTGATTGGGGGATCTATAGGCCTTTTAGCATCAGCTTCTGTTGGAGATACATGTTGTATGTTCGAACCTATTCATGGGTCATATCCACAAGCTACAGGTAAAGGTATCGCCAACCCTATTGCCGCTATATTGTCTGCAGCTATGCTATTAGAACACTTCGATCTTTTGGGAGAAGCTAAAGCCATTAGAGATGCGGTAGAGAAAGCACTAGAATTGAATCTTACCACACCAGATTTAAATAATGAAAACCCTCTTACTACAGAAAAAGTTGGAGATTTCATTGCAGATTACATTTTGAATCCAGAGGATTCTAATATTAATTTTGAAAATATACACGTAGGGCAATCTACGATTATCTAGTTTTTAGTAATATTTCTGTTTTGAAAAAGCAACCATGAAAAGTCATGGTTGCTTTTTTATAATATTACTCTCCTGTTGTTTAATATTTCTTTACTTCAACAATCGTTAAAACTGCTCTACATCAAAACATTAGCTTAGTTAATATTTTCAAACCTAGACCTAAATTCTTAATTTAGTAGGGCTAAAGAAAAAAGAAAATGCTATTTCCCAGAACAAATATTCAGGATAAACTAAGTAAGCGAAGAGACAAAGAGTTTGACCCGTCCGGCTGGAAAACTCAAATAGAACAGGTTTTTAAAGAAGATCTAAGGCATGAAGAGCGTATTGTTCAAAATCTAAATACCACACCTGATTTGGTTACAAACACTTTTGATTTTGATCAATTGGAAACCCATAGAATATATCACCTGGATCAAATCAAGAAAATCTGTATTGATTACCGCTTGCGTTTTTTGGATGCCAAATATTTCAAGGGAAAGCTTCCTTCTAAAGCTTTATCATCCATAAAAGAATTAGAAAAGAAACATAAAACAGAACTTAAAGGGTTTAAAATTATAGCCCCATCAAAGCTATTTAAATTAGAAAATGCAGATGATCCTCTCCTATTTGCACCAATGGGAAATGATTATTTCTATCTTGTTGAAAAATGGGGTAATGATTTGCATCCGCTTCGTAAAATTATGATGTGGTTCTTTAAAAGTTTTGAAAATTTACTCTTCCTTACCTTTTTAGTAAGTCTTTTGCTTACATTTATGGTTCCAAATGGTTTGTTTAGTAAAACCAATAACACCGCAACGTTTATCATGGTATTTTTGTTCATGTTTAAATCGGTTGCTGCGATTGTAATTTTTTATGGTTTTGCACTTGGTAAAAACTTTAATACTGCGATTTGGAATAGCAAATATTTTAATGCATAAATAGGAAATTATGTTCCCCGAAAGCGAATACGAAAGAGTATATACCGGTAGTTTGATCAATGTTCAATTTTTACAGACCATGCTTCAAGACAGAGGAATTAATTCTATTACTCGAGATGACATGAAATCGGGTATGATAGCAGGTTTTGGAGGCGGAATCCCGGACCATATCCAACTGTTTGTAAAAAAGACTGATGTAGAAGAAGCCATTCCTATTATAGAAAAAAGCCTTTCATAATATTATGGAGGATCAAGATCATAATCCTTCGCGAAGAACCTGGAATTTGATGATTGGAATTTCGATCGTACTTCTAGGTAGTTTAAGATTATACAATAGATTAAAAGAAGCTCCAGATTGGGGTATAGGTACTCTTTCTATTGTTTTTTTTATTGTTTTTGGACTTTATTTGATTCTTAGATATTTTCAAAATAACCCAAAAGATTAAGCTAACTTTTCTTTTCGGGAATTTTACTCATTGCTCTTTCAGAAATTGCTGTTATTGATAATGATGGATTTACTCCGGGATTGGCAGATATCATAGAACCATCACAAATATACATATTATCGTACCCAAATACTTTGTTGTTCTTATCGATTACGCCTTCTGTAGCATTTGCTCCCATTACAGCCCCACCCAAAATATGAGCTGTCGATGGTATGCCAGCCAAAGGTTCCAAACCAAAAACTGTTTCTTTTCCTTTGGCAATAGCAGCATATTGTTTTGCCAAACTCAAAGATTCTGGAATAAATGCAGATGGTTTCTTCCCTTCGGCTACCCTGGTATTCATGATTCCAAATTTGTTTCGCTTGAATTTAAGAGTGCTATCCAATGTTTGCATAAACAAAAGAACTACCGTGCTTTTACTCCAATCCCTGGTCGTATACAGTTTAATATAAGCAACAGGATGTTTAATAAAACTGGTAATCATTTTGGTCACTCTTACGATAGTATTTTTTCCATGAGTAAGCGGTAGATGAGATAATCTCCAAAAACCAGAGCCCTTGGCATATCGCACTATTTCTAGGTGGCTATTTTCATCTGTATTAAGAATAGATCCAATGGCAACTCCTTTGGACATATCTTTTTTACCATCCAGATTGGTAACACTTATTAAACTTTCATTATTGGTTCTGATATCATAGCCCAATCTATCAGAAATTTTTGGTAAAGACTTTTTCTTAAGTTTAAGCAAGAGTTTTACTGTACCTAGTACACCTCCAGAAAAAATCACACCCTTTGTTCTTACAGATTTTTTGGATTTAAAAAACCGGGTAGAAGACTTAAATTTAACCTCATATCCTTCTCCCAAAGGGGTAACATCATAGACCTCCTTCTCTGCCAAAATCTGGGCCCCTAATTGTTGAGCGAGGTATAAATAATTCTTATCCAAGGTGTTTTTTGCTCCAAACCTACATCCTGTCATACATCCACCACAATAGTTACAACCTGTACGATCTGGTCCTTTACCATCAAAATATGGATCAGGTACTGTTTCATTAGGTTTTCCAAAAAAAACGGCAACATCAGTAGGCTCAAAGTTCTCTTTTATATTCAGTTTAGAGGCCAGTTCTTTCAGTGCCTTATCACCATCAAAAAACTTAGGGTTTTTCTGTGCACCCAACATGGTCAAAGCTGTTTTGTAAAACGGTGCCAATTCTGTTTGCCAATCGGTAAGTTTATTCCAGCTACCCGAGGTAAAGAATTCTTTTTTTGGCACAGGCAATGTATTTGCATATACCAATGATCCTCCACCAACTCCGGTTCCCGAGATTACCACCACATGCCTAAAAAAAGACATTTTCATGATCCCGAACCATCTAAAAAAAGGCATCCAGAGCCATTTTTTAAGGTTCCAGTTTGATTTTGGAAAATCTTTAGAATCGTACCATTTTCCCTTTTCAATCACAAGTACCTTATATCCCTTTTCTGAAAGCCGTAAAGCACTTACAGATCCTCCAAAACCACTACCTACGATAACATAGTCATATTCTTCATTCATAACTTTAAGATTAACCTTATTTTTGGTTTACATATTCAGGATAAATTATACAAGCAAAAAATAGCAATATATTTCCGAAAGCTTCGTTTCCCGAATATTTTTACCATAGTGCTTGATTGTTCATAAACTAAATGATTAAGTTTGAAAAAGGAATTGTATTTTTCGAACTATTTTTTCAAATATAGTTCGCTTTTAATTAAATACCAAGAATGGGAAGAAAATCTATTGCCAAAAAAAGAAAGGAAAAAAGTAAAAAGGTTGAACAATGGACACAGGCCATACTACCAAAATTGAAACGTACCGACCTTGGAAATCTTACTATGGATGACCTTGCCCTATTAATGAATAAAAGTAAATCTACTATTTATGAATACTTCACAACCAAGGAAGAAGTATTCGAATACATAACGCAGGTAAGAATTAATCGTTTGTATGATTATAAAAATGAAATAACTTCGGAAATTTTACAACTTAATTATGAATATGAAACGCTTGCCACCATTCTTACCGAGGGCGCAAAAGACATATCAGCTTTTTATTTAAAGCAATTACAGAAACATTATCCAACAGCCTGGAAAATCATCGAGGATTTCATGCAAGATCTTTTGGAAGACCTAAGACAATTTTATGTTTATGGAATAAAAAACAATCTTTTTAAACCTATTTCTGTCGATCTAATGATTAAACTAGATCAGTATTTCATTTTACAGTTAATTACAGATGATGCTTTTTTCTCGAATAGCAAAGAAACGTTAGAGTCGACAATAAAAGATTATATGTTTCTAAAATTTGAAGGTCTTATGAAATAAAAAATCCCGCAAAGGCGGGATTTATATTTATCAAATAGTATTTGCTCCTTATACATTAACAGCATACATTTTATCTCTCAAGTCTTTGATTTTTGCATCATTCATATACTCATCAAAGGTAGTATACCTATCGATAACTCCGTTGGGCGTTAATTCGATGACACGATTGGCCACTGTCTGGGCAAATTCATGATCGTGTGTAGTAAACAATACAGTTCCTTTAAACTTCTTAAGTGAATTATTAAACGCTGTAATCGATTCAAGATCCAAATGGTTCGTCGGTTCATCCAACATCAATACATTCGCTCTGGTCATCATCATTTTAGAAAGCATACAACGTACTTTTTCTCCACCCGATAGTACATTCGATTTCTTCAAAGCTTCTTCACCACTAAAGATCATTTTTCCCAAAAATCCTCTAATAAAGACTTCTTCACGTTCTTCTTCGGTAGTTGCCCATTGGCGTAACCAATCTACCAACGTTAAGTCATTTTGAAAATACTCGCTATTGTCTGCTGGCAAATAAGACTGTGTGGTTGTGATTCCCCAGGAATGCTTACCAGAATCAGCTTTTTGTTTATCATTCAGAATTTGATAAAAAGCAGTTGTTGCTCTCGAATCTTTAGAGAAAACAACAACTTTATCACCTTTGGCAAGGTTTATATCTATACCCTTAAATAATGTTTCGCCTTCAAGACTAGCCTCTAGGCCTTCTACATTTAAGATCTGATCTCCTGCTTCTCTATCTCTTTCAAAAATGATAGCGGGATAACGACGGCTGGAAGGTTTAATATCTTCGATATTAAGTTTCTCGATCATTTTTTTACGAGATGTGGCTTGTTTAGACTTAGCAACATTGGCGCTAAATCTAGCGATGAACTCCTGTAGTTCCTTTTTCTTTTCTTCAGCTTTTTTGTTTTGTTGCGCTCTTTGTCTTGCCGCCAACTGTGATGACTCATACCAGAAAGTATAGTTACCACTGTAATGGTTAATTTTTCCAAAATCAATATCAGAAATATGAGTACATACGGCATCCAAAAAGTGACGGTCGTGAGAAACCACAATAACCGTATTTTCATAATTTGACAAGAAATCCTCTAACCACGAAATTGTTTCATAATCCAAGTCGTTTGTAGGCTCATCCATGATCAAAACATCGGGGCTACCAAAAAGACACTGTGCCAATAATACACGCACACGTTGTTTGGTATCGAGATCTGACATTTGAGTATAATGCAAATCCTCTTTAATACCAAGGTTAGATAACATGGCAGCAGCATCGCTATCTGCATTCCAACCATTCATTTCTTCAAATTGAACTTGAAGCTCTCCTATCTTTTCGGCATTTTCATCGGTGTAATCTGCATAAAGCGCATCAATTTCTTTTTTAATCTTATAAAGGGGTTTATTACCCATAATTACTGCCTCAAGCACAGTATATTCGTCATAGGCGTAGTGATTTTGTTCTAAAACCGACATACGTTTTCCCGGCTCTAAATGAACATGTCCGGAAGTAGCTTCCAACGTTCCTGAAAGTATCTTTAAAAAAGTGGACTTTCCTGCACCATTAGCGCCAATAATCCCATAACAATTACCCTGCGTAAATGAAGTATTTACTTCATCAAAAAGCACTCGTTTACCAAATTGAACCGATAAATTAGAAACTGATAACATGATTAAAAAAGTTGTAAAATTTGAATTTGCCGCAAAAGTAGACAATTGCATCTAGAACTAGAAGAAATCTACGATTAATTTGAATACATATTGCATAATCTTATTTTGAGAACATAAAATTGTAAAACGAGACTTATAATAATATGCTAATATCTAAAGAATTAACGTATAATTAACAAGTGTAACAATGGTTTCCCGTTACTTTTGGGCAAAACAATTTAGTTAATTACCGTTCCCAAAATGCGATTTTCTTCATTAACATATCTTGTTCAAGTATCTTTTCTGTGTTATTTTTTTTGTGGTTGTAATGACCTTCAAAAAACGACAAGAGAATACACTTATTTTGGAGGAGAAATTGTAAATCCCAATACGAATTATGTTATTCTATATAAAGAAAACGGAGTAAACGACACCATTCAATTAGATAGGAACAATAGGTTTCTTCATAAACTAGAAGATATTGATGATGGCCTTTACTTCTTTAGACATAATCCCGAAAATCAAATTGTTCTTTTAGAAAAAGGTGACAGTATTTTAATTCGATTAAATACGCTGGAGTTCGATGAATCTCTTGTTTTTACAGGGGATGGGGCAAGAAAAAACAACTTCTTAATAGACATGTACCTCCAAAATGAAGAAGAAAGGGAAAAATTAAGAAGAAGTGAACTACAATTATCCCCAGCTTATTTTAAAAGAAAACAAGATTCTTTGCTAAGAAGCAAATTAAATGCCTACGAAAAACTTGTAAATAAATATACTTTGAGCCCATTGGCTAAAAAGACTTCGTACGCGAGTTTTATGTTTGATTATTTTACCAGGCATGAATTATATTTTCATAGTCGTTATGGAATTGGTGGATTGGATGCTGCAAAGGATCTCCCAGAGTCTTTTTTCGATTACCGAAGGAGTGTTGATTTTAATGATGATGAGTTAAAGCGTTTATACTCATACAATAGATACCTTAATTATTACTTTACAAATTCCTCGCTTACCGACTATAACAATGAGTTCTCTCGGTATAAAGGAAAAATAGGAAGTACTGTTTATAAGTTAGACTTGGTAGACAGTTTGGTACAAAACCCCTACATTAAAAATAATTTATTGAGACGTGTTACCACCAATTTTCTTCTGGAAAGTAAAAATGATTATAGTTCTAACAAAGTATTGAAACATTACCTGTCTGTAAGTTCTAATAAAAAGTCGCAAAAAGAATTAAGAAGATTATATCGATCAATATCCAGGCTTAGACCCAGTAATCATCTTCCAGATCAGGATCTCATTACAGCGAATGGAGAAATTATTAAACTTTCATCACTCTTTAACAAACCCATTACTGCTTTATATTTTTGGTCAATGGATAGAAAAGATCACTTTATAAAAGCACATAAAAAAGCTTCTTACCTAAATGCCTTGTATCCCGAAATTGATTTTATTGCCATTAATACAGATGATGAACAAACAAAAAACTGGTTAAAAACAATCAAACGACACCATTACAATTTAGGAAAAGAATATGAATTTAAATATCCCAAATGTTCTTCAGAAGAACTTGTGATTTACAATCGTGATAAAGTAATTCTTGTTGATCATGAAGGAAAAATTATAAACGCCATGGCAGAATTGTTTTCTTCTAAACTTGAGAAACAACTTATGAAATATTCGAGATTAGCAAGTATCGCAAATAAAAAAAGCTACTCTTTAGTCAAAAAGTAGCTCTTCTTTAAAATAATTACAATTATTTAGTTTCCTTTTTTATAATCTGCCAGAAATTTGGCTAATCCAATATCAGTTAAAGGATGTTTTAACAATCCTTCAATCGAAGACAGAGGACCTGTCATTACATCTGCACCTATTTTTGCACAATCAATTACATGCATTGTATGCCTAACTGAAGCTGCCAAAATTTGAGTATTAAACCCGTAATTATCATAAATCATTCTTATTTCGGCAATCAAATTAAGCCCATCTGTAGAGATATCATCCAATCTTCCAATAAATGGCGAAACATATGTCGCACCTGCTTTTGCTGCCAGTATCGCTTGCCCTGGCGAAAACACCAAAGTACAATTAGTTTTAATTCCTTTATCACTAAAGTACTTGATAGCTTTTACACCATCTTTGATCATAGGAACTTTTACTATAATTTGATCATGAAGTTTTGCCAACTCCTCTCCTTCTTTGATAATCCCCTCATAATCTGTAGCAATTACTTCTGCACTAACATCTCCAGTAACAATCTCACATATCTTTTTATAATGATTAATAATATTTTCTTTACCGGTAATACCCTCTTTTGCCATCAAAGAAGGGTTTGTAGTTACTCCGTCTAATACACCTAGGTCCTGCGCTTCTTTAATTTGGTCAAGATTTGCTGTGTCGATAAAAAATTTCATTTTGTTGTGTTTATTTAATTTGATAATGATTCATTAATAGTTTTTCATATACTTTATCAGGTAGAATACGTTTTAATACAATTGAAAATTTTTGCATAAACGCTCCTACTTTATAATGCACTTTTGGTTTTTTCGTCTTAATAATATTATAAACCACTTTTGCCATTTCCTGGGGATCACTTCCTGCATCAACATGTTCATTCATTAATTTTAAAGCATCTCCATAAGATTGTTCATACGGAGAACCTTCAAGAATTGGTGCATGATATCGTCCTGCAGCTATATTGGTTGCAAAATCCCCTGGTGCTACATTGGTCATTTCAATATTAAAACTCTTCAACTCCATACGCCAAGCCTCGGTTGTAATTTCAAGAGCTGCTTTTGATGCGCTATAAATTCCGCGGTAAGGCAATCCCATATAACCGGCAATAGAAGTAACATTGATTATCAATCCATTCCCTTGTTTACGCATTAAAGGTAAAACAGCCTTTGTTACGTTAATAGGTCCAAAATAATTTGTAGTAAAATTCTTTAGGATTTCATCATGTGGTACTTCTTCAATTGCTCCCATAATCCCTGCCCCAGCATTATTGATCAAAATGTCCAATCTACCGTGTTTTTCTGCAATTTCATTTACTGCAGATTCTATTGTTTTGGTATCTGCAACATCTAATTGCAAGAGCCGAAATGGCTGGAAATCATCAAATTTTGAAGGATTACGACTAGTACCATATACAATATACCCTTTATTTGCCAAAAATGTCCCAATTGATTTTCCTATGCCCGAAGAGCCCCCGGTAATTAAAACTACAGTAGTATTATTTTCTGTATTCATGGTCGCAAATATACAATTATGATTTGCGAATTTTGACTAAAGATCTTTGAATTATTAATAAGAAATCAAAAATATGCAGATAACTATTGGGTACAAAAAAAGGCAAGCTACCTACATCACACCGCTACGACCATTTACCTTTGCTGCGTTCCCGCCCTGGAGGATTCAACAGGAGCTGGTTGTGTAGGACTTGCCGGGTGCAAAGATACAACCTTTAGTTAATATTACAATCATTTTTCAAAGCCAATTAAAATAAATATCTTGCTTCAAAATTTAATTACCAAAATGAATATTCGTAACTCCTTCGTCATCATTATTTTAAGCACATTACTTTTTTCTTGTGGAAGCAATCAAAGTAAGAAAAAAAAATACTTTTCTATAGTTACAGAGAATAATCAGACCATATTTAAGCTAGGAGAAACCATAAAAGCATCCATAAAAAACAATCAAAATCTCAAAATTGACTCTGTTGCATATATACTCAATAATAAACGAATCAGAGCCAATGATAAATTTGTCTACAATGAAAAAATAGATAATGAGAAATTAGGAACTCATATCCTCACTGCTCAGGTTTTTTATGATGGGAATATTGACACGATTACAAAAAAAATAGTCTTTCTTAACAACGTCGCGCCTAAATTATATAAATACAAAATTGTTGCAGAATACCCACATGATAGAAATGCTTTTACGCAAGGATTAGAGTTTTACGGTGACACTTTGTATGAAAGCACAGGACACAAAGGTAAATCCACATTGCGAAAAATAAACTACAAAACCGGTGAAATCCTGATCAAGAAAGATATCCCAAAACAATTTTTTGCTGAAGGAATTACCATTCTAGACAATAAAATCTTTCAATTAACATGGCAATCAAAAGAAGGGTTTATTTATGACCTAAGTACCCTAGAAAAAATAGGTGGTTTTGCCTATAATAATAGTAAAGAAGGCTGGGGATTATGTAACGATGGTAAACACATCTATAAAAGTGATGGCACCAAAAAAATATGGACACTCGATGCTACAACACTTGCCGAAAAGGATTATATAGAAGTTACCACAAATAAAGGAGTAAAATCAAAGTTTAACGAATTAGAATGGGTAGAAGGTAAAATATATGCAAATACCTGGCAAAAAGATGGAATTGCTATAATTAACCCTAAAAATGGAGCCTTAGAAGCCGTAATCGACCTATCTGGCTTACGAAACAAAGTTTCTCGTCATGATGATCTAGATGTTTTAAATGGTATCGCCTATAAGGCAGACACCAAACAATTGTTTGTAACAGGAAAGAACTGGAACAAACTTTTTGAGATCGAAATAGTAAAGTAACAGATTACCTGGATAGCAAATAATAAACAAATTTCGATTCTTAATTTCGGTGCAATATACTGCAACATGATAATAACTACCTCGTTATTGTAATAGACAAATAATAAACCGTACCTTTGCGGCTTATTTTTACTATATGAACAAATTTGAAGAGTTAGGCCTAGGTGAAGCCATTATAAAGGCGGTGATCGAAATGGGGTTTGAAACCCCAAGTGAAGTACAAGAAAAGGCCATTCCTGTTTTACTAGATAAGGATACCGACATTGTAGCCTTGGCACAAACCGGAACAGGAAAAACAGCTGCTTTTGGATTTCCTTTAATCGAGAAAATTGATAGCAAAAGTAGAATTACACAAGGACTTATCCTTTCTCCTACCAGAGAACTCTGTCTACAAATAACCAATGAGCTTAAAAACTACTCAAAATTTATTCCGGGGCTTAATACAGTAGCTATTTATGGTGGAGCCAGTATTACAGAGCAAGCCAAGCAAATAAAACGTGGAGCGCAAATAGTTGTTGCTACTCCTGGACGTATGCAAGATATGATCAATCGTAAAATGGTTGATATTAGTAATATTGGTTATTGCGTTTTGGATGAAGCCGATGAAATGCTAAACATGGGGTTCTATGAAGACATCAATGCGATTCTATCCCATACTCCCGAAGATAAAAATACTTGGCTATTTTCGGCAACAATGCCTAAAGAGGTTGCCACTATTGCAAAACGCTTTATGCAAAACCCTCTTGAGATCACTGTTGGGCATAAAAACACAGGTTCTAAGAACGTTTCTCATGAATATTATGTAGTTAACTCTCGTGATCGATACGCGGCCTTAAAACGCCTGGCAGACGCCAATCCCGATATATTTTCTGTTGTCTTTTGTCGCACCAAAAGAGATACTCAAAAAGTTGCCGAAAACCTCATAGGAGATGGATATAATGCTGCTGCTTTGCATGGTGATTTAAGTCAAAATCAACGTGATTTGGTCATGAAAAGTTTTAGAAATCGACAAATACAAATGTTGGTAGCAACAGATGTGGCAGCTCGCGGAATTGATGTAGATGATGTTACTCATGTTATCAATTATCAACTTCCCGATGAAATAGAAACTTATACCCACCGCAGCGGAAGAACTGGCCGTGCCGGGAAAAGTGGCGTTTCCATGGTCATCGTTTCCAAAAGTGAAATTAGAAAAATAAAGTCGGTAGAACGAATTATAAAAAAGAGTTTCGAAAGAAAAGAAATTCCTAATGGAGAAGAAATATGTCAAGTACAATTGTTTCATTTGGCAAGTGATATCGCAAAAGCTGAAATTAACCACGAAATAGATACATATCTTCCATCGATAAATGAAGTTTTAGAAGAATTTACAAAAGAAGAATTGATCAAAAAATTCTTTTCTGTTGAGTTTTCACGTTTCCATAATTACTACAAAAATGCAAGAGATCTAAATGCGACAGCTGGAGACGGAGGAAGAGATTCTGGCGGAGATGGAAGTGTTCGATACTTTATTAATGTAGGGGAACGAGACGGATTCGATTGGATGACTCTTAAGGATTTCCTTAAAGAAGTATTAGAATTAGGAAGTGATTCTTTAAGCCGTGTAGATGTAAAAGAGAGTTTCTCATTTTTTAATACCAGTGCCGAGTATCAGGAGAGAGTTCTTACTATTTTTGAAGATTTCAAAATGGAGGGGCGTAAAGTAAACGTTGAGATTTCTAAAGGCTCTGGCGGTAGAAGAGGTGGAAAACGTCGTCGAGACGGTAACGGTGGCTTTAAAGGAAAAAGAAGAAGCGAAGGTTTTAAGCCCAAAGGCAGAAAACATTTTGACTCTGGCAAAGACCATCGAGACAGCGGAAACAAAAGAAGAGATCGCAGAAAACGTAGTGATCGTAGATAAATCATATATTAATTAACATAGTAATATGATTTTTGGCGCGATTTTTATGTTATCTTAATATATATTGAACGTCATATTATTGTATGAAGAAAAAATTATTATACATATTACTTATACTTGGCATAACTGCTTATGCCCAAGAAGAAACGGTTTCAGGAAAGGTTCTTAATGCATCAACCGATCAAAAACTTGAAAATGTTCATATTGTAAACCTTACCCAGGTAATTGGTACTATTACCAACAATGAAGGGGATTTTACAATTCAGGCAAAAGTAAACGATACTTTGTATTTTTCATACATAGGATACAAACCCCTAAGAGTGCGAGTAACAAATGACTGGATCAAGTTTGGAGAGGTTAAAATTAAAATGACCGAACTCGGTATTGCCCTTGAAGAAGTTGTTGTAGCAGATGTACAACTAACTGGATATCTCGAAATTGACGCAAAGAGAATCCCTGTATATAACAATTACAGATATAGCATCTCTGGTCTAAACACAGGATATGAAGGAGGAAACAGACAACCTGGTGCTGTAAATAAAGTATTGGGAGCTATCTTTAATCCGGCCGATTTTCTTTACAACATATTCAGTAAACGATCTAAAGAACTCCGGAAGTTACGCAAAATGAAAAAGGATGACGAAATCCGGAATCTACTTGAAACCAAGTTTGATCGAGAGACACTTATGGCTCTTTTACAAGTTGAACGTTTGGATATTGATGAAATTTTAAGGAATTGTAACTATTCTACAGACTTCATAAAATTTGCAAATGACCTTCAGATTTTGGACGCCATAAGTGAATGCTATGAAGAATACAAAATTCTTGACAGAAAGTAAGAACAATTTATTTTGAAGAATGTAATGCGATTCTGTTTCCTTCAGAATCTATGAAGTAGGCCATATAACCATGACTTTCAGATATTTGCTTTTTGGCTGAAACAACTTTTCCCCCTGCCTCTTCTACTCTACCAATTTCATTTGCAACATCTTGGCAGGAAAAATACACCAACACACCATCATCACTAGGTTTATAGTGGTCTCCAGCATTTATCAAAGTACCTGTCGCTACACCCGTTTCATTATTATTAGGAAACCAACCCATTTCAATACCTTCCATTTTATGTAAACTTATCTGAATATTAAAAACCTTTTCATAAAAAGCCTTTGCCCTATCCATATTAACAACCGGTATTTCGAACCAAATAACCATACTACTTGCTATTTTTTTAGTAATTTACTTATTTTGCTCGTATCGTGCAATAATTTGTTCATGGCTTTTAAGGACTTTCTTGGTCCAATCGAAACGTTTTTCCAGCATTTCCTCTTCAGACAACTTCCAATCTATTGAAGTTTTTCTCAATTCTGATGTAACGTGTTGTAAAATTATCGCTGCCGAAACCGATATATTAAGACTTTCAGTAAAACCAACCATTGGAATGTGCAATCTACAATCTGCTTCCTCGAGTACTACTTCACTAAGTCCCTGTTGTTCCCGACCAAAGAAAAAAGCTGAGGGTTTGGTTATATCAAAATCTGTTAACGCCATAGAAACATCATGTGGTGTAGTTGCCACAATTTGATATCCATTTTTTTTAAGCTCTCGAAGGCACTCCCTGGTAGTTGGGTATCGGTTTACATCGACCCATTTTTGTGCCCCCATTGCTATCTCACGATCAATTCGTTTTCTGTTAACTTCTTCAATGACATGAACATTTTGAATACCAAAAACATCACAACTTCGTATCACGGCGCTTGTATTATGCAATTGATAAACATCTTCTATAGCAACTGTAAAATGATTTGTTCTTTTTGATAGTACTTTTTTGTACAAATCAAGCCTTCTTGGAGTAAGGAAAGACTCTAAATATTCTAATAGTCTATGATCAATCATAGCCGCTAAAATACTAATAGGATTTAATTAAATAAAATAGTGCCGCCGGATTAATAAAAACCCAGGCAGCACTCCCGAAATCTACATTCAATTAAAAAAACACTCAAAAAGTGACAAGTTATTTACTGGCCACATCATGAAAAAAAGGTTTATCAATCCTTAACATATTGTTTATCAAAAGCAAGCTTGTCTTGACTAACATCTATTACAAGAAAGTCTATAAACAATTTACGTAAACATTGATTTTAACCCGTTTTGGTAATACTCCTATTTCACCATGCATCTGCTACGATAAATTTAAAACCCCCTGAAATTACCCCTAAAAACAGGGGGATTAAAGTAAACACATCGTCAAAATGTATCGTTACAACTATCTGGATTTTACCAGATACTTAATTTTTTGTGACGTTGTTTCAAAAATAAAACCCCCTGAAATTACCCCTAAAAACAGGGGGTTTAAAAGTAAACACATCGTCAAAATGTACTGCTAATCAGAGTCTTCAAAGGCACTGATTTATATTTTAAAAATTCTCAAATACTCCTGCATTGAGTAAGTAATATGAATCATTATGTTCTAAACAATTTGTTACACTTTTCTAGGCAAAGAATGAAATAATCTGTTTTCTTAACCATATAAAAATTAAAAATCTCATTATCAGAACATTGAATACTCATAATGGATAAACACCAAATGATTATGATTTTTGGATGATAAAATTCTTGTTAAGAAAATCTTAAAAAATTTACGGTAAGACCGTAATTGATCAATAGAATTTCTATATTTCGCATGTAAAAAAAACTGAAAAGAAAAATTCGTTTTTTCTATAGAAGAATTAAGAATTTTACGAAGACAAAGTAAAAAACTAATATACGTACAAAGTACTGATCCAATCATAATGGTTAATATTATATTAATCGTTATTCAGACCCTGCTTTTGTTGGCTCGCCAAAGTTTCACAAATTGCGGGGTTGTTTTTATTTAATCCCAAAATTCTTATCAAAGAAAAGGAATAAACATATATTATATTTAAAGCTATTCAAATCACTATAATTCTACATTAATACTAAGACAATTACAGTAAAACTGAATTTATTTGTTGTATTATGTTTGTTATATCAAAAAGGACAGGTTTAAGATGGGGTTAGAAAATAGACCTTTCAATACTAAAACATAAATTGTTAATTATGTCAAAAAACTACAGTTTAAAGATAATCACATTTTGTTAAATCTTTATGACGTAACACCACATATTTATTATGGTTTTACCATAAAAATAAAATTTATCTATAAAAAAGGAAGTAACCACTGCTAATCATCATAACAAATTATTTTCAAGTAACTGATTTACAATTACTTAAAATCAATTATACTTAAGAATGAAAAGTTTATATTTGTAAGAATATTCTACTTTTTTTAAACAAAAAAGATCTATTTAACATTTTTATGATCATTTTATCCGATAATCTGTTCATATAAAAACATCAATTTTCTATTGTAACGCCGTAAAAAAATTGTTAAAAAAAACAGTAACAACCTAGTAATCCGATAGCTAAATAGAACAACTTTATTTTTATATTTAAAAAGTGTTTCTTCCAAATACGTTAATCACCGAAATACTATTTAATTACTATAAATTCACTTCGCCTGTTAAGTTGATGTTCTTCGTCACTACAATCTACATCGTTGGCACATTTGTTGACCAAATTAGTTTCTCCATATCCTTTTCCTGTGACACGGGATTTATCGATCTCTCCTCTTTCTATAATATATTTGATAGTACTCTTTGCTCTACGTTCACTCAAATTCATATTATACGAATCATCCGCTCTGCTATCGGTATGGGATCTTACATCTATTTTTATATCGGGATATTGTTGTAGTGTAGCAATAATTTTTTGAAGCTCGATCTCTGCATCAGGTCTGATGAAAGATTTATTGAGGTCAAAATAAATAGTTTGTAATTGTAATAATTTGGCAAGGTCATCACCAGGCTTAACTTCTTTACCAGCCAAGCCGCCTTCTGTAAGTTGAAGGGCCAAACTGTGCTCATACTCTAACACATTATTAGTTGCAAGAATTGTTTCTGTAGGATTATAAGATTCTTTGGTTGCCCTTACAATATATGGAGTATCGCATTCGAGGTCAAATTTATATCTTCCCTTGTTATCGGTTACTGTGCGCTGTAATTCATTGTTTCTATCATCCATCAGAATTACTTCAGCTTCTACCAATTTATCTTTTGAGGTTGCATCGGTGACAATTCCGGTTACATATTGATTGCATTCAGTTATTAACTCGTCAGTTTGTTTAAAACTATAAAGATCATCATTTCCTTTTCCACCGGAACGATTGCTCGCAAAATATCCAATCTTTGTATCTTCATTCAATACAAACGTAAAATCATCTTCATCGCTATTTACTGGTTTCCCAACATTATACGGTATTGAAAGAGCTCCACTTTCTTCTGGAACAGCTACAAATACATCTAATCCTCCAAGACCGATATGACCATCACTGGCAAAATACAGTCGCCCTGAATTACTTACATAAGGAAAAGTTTCTCTACCTTCTGTATTGATCTTATCCCCAAGATTTGTTGGACTCCCAAAAGTTCCATCTTCATGTACATCAACGACATATAGGTCAGATAGTCCCCTGCTATCTGGCATATCACTAGCAAAATAGAGCTTTTTTCCGTCTGCACTTAACGCAGGATGTGCAACTGAATATTCGTTACTATTAAAAGGTAGCTCTTCAATATTGGTCCATTTATCCTCATCTAGGGTCGCTCTGTAAATTTTTAAAAGTATAGTTCCCTGGGTATTTGATCCCAACTTACGTTTTGTATAATTGTTTCTTGTAAAATATACGGTCTTTCCGTCCTGACTAAAGGAAGTTGAGGACTCATGAAACTTTGTATTAATTTTCCCTTTTAATTTTTTAGGTGTTTGTAGTATTCCATTTGTTTGAATCATATCTGAGACGAACAAATCTAAAAAAGGCATTTCATTCCATTCGTGTACGGTTTTACTCATTCCGCTTCCACCTCTAGAGGAAGCAAATATTAATTGCCCCTGATTATTGAAGCTAGGAGCATAATCAGAATATTTGGAGTTCACACTCAGTTTTAAGAGTCGAAACTTTCCGGATTGCATTTCGATAAACTTCAAATAATCTCGAGTATTCATAAAAAACTCTGCTCTTTGATCATTTCCTGTTAGTGTATTGAATTTCTCCATTATTTGATCAGCTTCATCATAGCGTTCTACACTTTTCAAACTTTGAGAGTATCTGAACAAATATTCTGGATCTATTTCTTCTGCATAATTATTAGTTAGCTTTTCATACCATGGCACTGCTTCTTCTAACTGTGCATTGAAATAATATGAATCTCCAATTTTTTTAAATAAATCAAGAGATTCATAGCCACTTTCAGCCACCTTGAGATATATTTTACGTGCATCAACAAAAGCAAAACGGTTAAAACTCTCATCAGCTTTTTCAAGACGTTTATCCTGAGCGTACATCATACTGGATACCAAAACACATAAAGATAGGTGTACAACGTAGTTTTTTAAGTTCATTGGGTTCAAATTTTATTGTTTCTAGAAGAAACGAGGCGTTAACATTCTATTATATTTTTTAAAGAGTTCGAATCGCAGCATTACTTCATAACTACCATCGTTAAATTGTGATTGCCCTAACTCTGTAGTTTCACGATCATAGGCAAAACCAATCATCATAGCATCAGAAATCTGGAAACCAATTTGACCTGTCACAGCAGCGCTCCATCGATATGCGGCTCCCAAGGTAAGTCGTTCATACAACAAAAAATTTGCTGAAAGATCTACTTGTAACGGTGCACCAAAAACTAATTTACCAAGCACAGCTGGCTTAAACTTAACATCGTCACTAAGGTCAAACACATGTCCTGTAATTAAGTAATAGTTAATTCTTTCTTCAGCCAAGAAACTAATTGCATCACTATCACTACTTGTCGTACTCTCATCAAAATGATCAGTCTCTAATAAATTAGGCGCACTTAATCCAAAGTAAAATTTATCTGTATGGTAATAAACGCCTATTCCAACTTGTGGGCTAAATTTATTATCGATATTGGCTTCAAATAAGTTGTCATTTGCATTAAACTGAGTTAATCTTTGAAAGTCAATATTGAGTAAATGTCCTCCTCCTTTTAATCCAAAACTTAGTTTCCCTTCTTCTGATGTTGGAATTGTGTATGAAAAATCAATGCCAAAATATGTTTCATCGGTTGGTCCAATTTCATCATTTACAACAGAAAAACCGAGCCCCAACCTCTCATTATCACCAATTGGTGTATTTAAGGTAAGTGTTTGTGTACGTGGAGCACCGTCAAGCCCCACCCATTGACTACGGTGCAACCCCATAATGCTCATTACTCCGCGACTACCCGCGTAAGCTGGATTAACACTAATTGTATTATACATATACTGTGTGTATTGGGCATCTTGCTGTGCGTAATTAGAATAAAACACAAGACTTAAAAGTGATGCAGCAATTTTTGCGTATAATCTTTTCATCCGCTCTAATTTAATATTTTTTAATTAAACCCGCAGATATATGATCCGCGGGTACTTTAGTTTTTACCTTTATCTATTAATGTACAAGTATCCTGCTCTGCTCTTGCGTTCTCCTGATTCAAGTATGTATTCTAGCACATAGTAATAGGTTCCCACAGGTAATTCATCTTTTTCTTCAATGGTAGATCTACCTTCCGAAATACCTCTAAAGAAGTTGTTATCTCTACCATAGTTTTTAGATTCATACACTTTAAGTCCCCAACGGTTATAAATTTCTAATGTATTCTCTAATCTTTCGATCCCACTAATTACGAATACATCATTTACTCCGTCTCCGTTTGGTGATAATCCAGTAAATACGGTTATTCCATCTTCTCCTCCTTCTGTGGTTACGTTAGGATCAAGGTAATCAGGAATTCCATTTCCATCGGTATCAAAAGCATCATTTGGGTTACCATTTCCATCAGGGTCGGCATTTTCATCAATGGTTAGTAACCCATCATTGTCGTCATCTACATCTTGTGCATCATTGATTCCATCACCATCGGTATCTTGAACTTGGTAGTTTACTGTACCTCCATCTGTTTCTCCAATATTCTGAACACTATCCGGAATACCATCTGTACCCACTATTCCATCTATCCTTCCATCTTGGGAAATTGTTAGTCCAGAGGTATCGACACCAGACTCGTATACATCGAGTACACCATCGCCATCTGAATCTAAATCCAATCTATCAACTATACCATCACCATCTGTATCCAAATTTGGATCTCCGTTTTGTTCTTCTGCATCCAAAATACCATCATTATCATCATCCAAATCATTTGGATCCGCAATTCCATCGCCATCGCTATCGATGAAGCTGATAGTTTGATCATCAGGATCTCCATCGGCATCGGGATCTATATCTGTAGGATTATTAGGATCATCTGAAGTTTCAATAATGATATCACCCAGCGGTGTTATCCCTGAAACTTCTGCTACATTTATAACTTGTCCCGCAAGGACATCATTTAAAGTAACTACATGTTCTGCTATTACTGTTACCATTTCTCCAGGAATCAAAGTTGCAATTGGAGAACCGGATATAATAGTGGCGTTATTGTCTAATACAGTAACGTCACTAAGTGTTATTGTGCCCATATTTTCTACCACAATAGTATATGTAATTATTTCGCCTTCACCTGCGAATACTATAGGATCTGCTACCTTTGTAACTGCTAGTCTACCTTCGGTAATCAATCCAGTTTCAGTTTCTGTAGCATCATCGGGATCAGGAGTTGTAGGGTCATCAGACATATCGGTTACCGGGATTCCATTAGGATCCTCTCCAGTAACTTCTGCTCGATTAATTACTATTCCTGCATCCAGATCAACTTGTGTAATGGTATGCTCAGCTACCAAAGTTACGCTATCTCCTGGGGCCAATGTTGGAATCAATGCTGGTATAATACTTCCGGCATCTGCATTGGAATCTGATACCATTACATCGGTAAGAGTTACGGTTCCTGTATTTACTACCTCAAGTGTATATGTGATCAGCTCACCAACTGTATCATATGCTCCATCGGGTGCAGGGTTATCAAGTTTTGTTAATGTCAGCTCTGGGTTTTGATCAATTGTAGTTACTGTAGCATCATCAGGTATCACTGTATCGGGATCATCAGAGTCATCGGTAATTATTGTTCCATTAGGGTCTTCAGCTGTCACACTAGCTACATTGGTAACATTTCCTAAATCAAGATCTGTCTGGGTTATTACATGAGTCGCAGTTACAGTAATTGTTTGTCCAGGAACAATACTTGTTATAGTATTTGGACTAATCGTATCTGCAATAGGGTCTATAAGTGTTATATTGGAGAGGGTTACATTTCCGGTATTTATAACTTCTATGGTATATGTAATTACTTCTCCCAGCGTATCAAATGAACCATCTGCCGGAGTATTATCAGCTTTGGTTATTGCTATAGAAGGATTTGCAGGTATACTAATTACTGTAGGATCATCAAAACTACCATCGTTATTTGGATCTACATTAGTAGGATCATTAGGGTCATCAGAAGCATCAGTAACGGTTATTCCATTATGATCTAGTCCTGTAACCAATGCCTGATTTGTATAAGTACCTGAATCTATATCCGCTTGTGTAAGTGTATGAACTGCTGTGTATGTTGTACTATCACTAGCTCCAACGATTAAGTCTATTGTTGTGGTTGGAGTAACAGTGGCGTTAGCATCAGTAATACTTATTCCCGTTATATCAACATTCCCTGTGTTAGTTACTACAAAGGCATAGTTAATATCCTCTCCAACATCAGCAAAACCATTACCGTTTGTATCACTTAACATTCCTATCTTGGTGATATCCAACAACGGTTGACGTAAATCGGTCACCGTAGCATCATCTGGACTACCGTCGTTGTTCGGATCTACATTGGTTCCATCATCCGGATCATCAGAAGCATCCGTGATCGGTGGACCCGTGGGGTTTAAGGGATCTGGTGCACTCACCGTAGCCTGGTTGCTAAAGCTACCTGCCGTAATA
>NZ_JAYKLX010000015.1:0-5711 GCF_035285365.1 Aquimarina gracilis
TATGTTTGCACCCGCAAAACGGGGTTTATGTTTTGTGTTGTTCATGAGGTTTTGTGGTTAGGGGGAAACTTTTTCAAAAATAATTTAAAAAAGTTTTGGTGGTTAAAAAAGGGGTTGTATATTTGCACCCGCTTTCCCAGAGAAGCGAAGTTCATAGGAAGGATTAGATTGGTATTTTGCTTTAAGATTTAGGGTAAATTAGGGTTCGATTCCCTGGGTAATAACGAGAGAGTTTAGTATCATTATTAAGAGTGGTGATGCGGCTTATAAAGTTCATAGACATATTGATTGACAGCGCGTATTAAGCTATAGAGATATAGTTTATACAGATAAGAATTAAGACTAGAATCATGTAATGAGGTACGATTATAATTCCGTTGTATTGTTTTAGATAATATTTAAGAACAAACGATGAAGAGTTTGATCCTGGCTCAGGATGAACGCTAGCGGCAGGCTTAACACATGCAAGTCGAGGGGTAACATAGTTTGCTTGCAAACTGATGACGACCGGCGCACGGGTGCGTAACGCGTATAGAACCTACCTTATATTGGGGGATAGCCCAGAGAAATTTGGATTAATACCCCATGGTATACTTTAGTGGCATCACATAAGTATTAAAGATTTATCGATATAAGATGGCTATGCGTCCTATTAGCTAGTTGGTATGGTAACGGCATACCAAGGCAACGATAGGTAGGGGTCCTGAGAGGGAGATCCCCCACACTGGTACTGAGACACGGACCAGACTCCTACGGGAGGCAGCAGTGAGGAATATTGGACAATGGAGGCAACTCTGATCCAGCCATGCCGCGTGCAGGAAGACTGCCCTATGGGTTGTAAACTGCTTTTATAGAGGAAGAAACCGCTCTACGTGTAGAGCTCTGACGGTACTCTACGAATAAGGATCGGCTAACTCCGTGCCAGCAGCCGCGGTAATACGGAGGATCCAAGCGTTATCCGGAATCATTGGGTTTAAAGGGTCCGTAGGCGGGCTTGTAAGTCAGTGGTGAAAGTTTGCGGCTCAACCGTAAAATTGCCATTGATACTGCAGGTCTTGAATCGTTGTGAAGTGGTTAGAATATGTAGTGTAGCGGTGAAATGCATAGATATTACATAGAATACCGATTGCGAAGGCAGATCACTAACAATGTATTGACGCTAAGGGACGAAAGCGTGGGTAGCGAACAGGATTAGATACCCTGGTAGTCCACGCCGTAAACGATGGTTACTAGCTGTTTGTCTTTCGGGATGAGTGGCTAAGCGAAAGTGATAAGTAACCCACCTGGGGAGTACGTTCGCAAGAATGAAACTCAAAGGAATTGACGGGGGCCCGCACAAGCGGTGGAGCATGTGGTTTAATTCGATGATACGCGAGGAACCTTACCAGGGCTTAAATGTAGTCTGACAGGTCTAGAGATAGACTTTTCTTCGGACAGATTACAAGGTGCTGCATGGTTGTCGTCAGCTCGTGCCGTGAGGTGTCAGGTTAAGTCCTATAACGAGCGCAACCCCTGTTGTTAGTTGCCATCGAGTAATGTCGGGAACTCTAGCAAGACTGCCGGTGCAAACCGCGAGGAAGGTGGGGATGACGTCAAATCATCACGGCCCTTACGTCCTGGGCCACACACGTGCTACAATGGCCGGTACAGAGAGCAGCCACTTGGTGACAAGGAGCGAATCTATAAAGCCGGTCACAGTTCGGATCGGAGTCTGCAACTCGACTCCGTGAAGCTGGAATCGCTAGTAATCGGATATCAGCCATGATCCGGTGAATACGTTCCCGGGCCTTGTACACACCGCCCGTCAAGCCATGGAAGCTGGGGGTACCTGAAGTCCGTCACCGTAAGGAGCGGCCTAGGGTAAAACTAGTAACTGGGGCTAAGTCGTAACAAGGTAGCCGTACCGGAAGGTGCGGCTGGAACACCTCCTTTCTAGAGAAGAATGGTACGACGGAGTAGTGCTTTATGTGTGATTTTAGTCTTATCGCTGTTGATTAATTATTTATTTGGTATTGAGTACAGGGTATTAAGTATTAAGTATGGGTAATTTTAGGAATCTGTCTAACTACTCATTACTCACTACTCACTACTAAAAAGACAGTCTCATAGCTCAGCTGGTTAGAGCGCTACACTGATAATGTAGAGGTCGGCAGTTCGAGTCTGCCTGAGACTACTATGCAAGCTAAGCTTGCAGTTGATGGTTATTAGTTAATAGTTATCAAAAGTTCATAGATATATATTGAATATAAGGAAATTCTAGAAGTTGAGTAGTAGTTGTATCTAACTACTAACTACTATGTACTAACTACTAGTATATGGGGAATTAGCTCAGCTGGCTAGAGCGCCTGCCTTGCACGCAGGAGGTCACCGGTTCGACTCCGGTATTCTCCACGATCTAATGGATTATTGGATTGTTTAGAAGGTTGGATTATTAGATAATTAGATAGTAATATTTATAAGTCGAGTAATCTAAAGATCTAAAAATCTAATTGATCTATAGAAGAACGTTCATTGACATATTGATTTAAGAAATACGAGCACACATTTTAATGTGTGAGAAATAAGAATAAAAATAATAAAGAGCAAGTTAAAGCAAGACGCATAAGCTAATTAAGGGCGTATGGGGAATGCCTAGGCTCTCAGAGGCGAAGAAGGACGTGATAAGCTGCGAAAAGCTGCGGGGAGTGGCACATACACATTGATCCGCGGATATCCGAATGGGGCAACCCGGCATGTTGAAGACATGTCACATCGTAAGATGAGCAAACCCGGAGAACTGAAACATCTAAGTACCCGGAGGAGAAGAAAACAATAGTGATTTCGTTAGTAGTGGCGAGCGAACGCGAATTAGCCCAAACCTGTTTTGTTACGGCAAGGCGGGGGTTGTAGGACTACGATATAGAATATGTAATGAATTAGAATCCTTTGGAAAGAGGAGCCAAAGACAGTGATAGCCTGGTATAAGTAAAGATCATATTTTTAGTAGTATCCTGAGTAGTGCGGGGCACGTGTAACCCTGTGTGAATCTGTGGGGACCATCCCATAAGGCTAAATACTCCTGAGAGACCGATAGTGAACCAGTACCGTGAGGGAAAGGTGAAAAGAACCCTGAATAAGGGAGTGAAATAGATCCTGAAACCATACGCTTACAAGCGGTCGGAGCTGATTTATCAGTGACGGCGTGCCTTTTGCATAATGAGCCTACGAGTTACTTTTACTAGCGAGGTTAAGATTTTAAGAATCGGAGCCGTAGCGAAAGCGAGTCTGAATAGGGCGATTGAGTTAGTAGTAGTAGACGCGAAACCGTGTGATCTACCCTTGGGCAGGTTGAAGCTTTGTTAACCCAAAGTGGAGGACCGAACCCGTTGACGTTGAAAAGTCTTGGGATGACCTGAGGGTAGGGGTGAAAGGCCAATCAAACTCGGAAATAGCTCGTACTCCCCGAAATGCATTTAGGTGCAGCGTTGTGTTAGTTTTATAGAGGTAGAGCTACTGATTGGATGCGGGGGCTTCACCGCCTACCAATTCCTGACAAACTCCGAATGCTATAAAATGATGCACAGCAGTGAGGGCATGGGTGCTAAGGTCCATGTCCGAGAGGGAAAGAACCCAGACCATCAGCTAAGGTCCCAAAATATATGCTAAGTTGAATAAACGCGGTTGAACTGCTTAGACAGCTAGGATGTTGGCTTGGAAGCAGCCATTCATTTAAAGAGTGCGTAACAGCTCACTAGTCGAGCGGTTCGGCATGGATAATAATCGGGCATAAGCATATTACCGAAGCTATGGGATATTTAATATCGGTAGGGGAGCATTGTAGTGACGTTGAAGGTGGTGCGTGAGCATTGCTGGAGTAGCTACAAAAGAAAATGTAGGCATAAGTAACGATAATGCGGGCGAGAAACCCGCACACCGAAAGACTAAGGTTTCCTCAGCTATGCTAATCAGCTGAGGGTTAGTCGGGACCTAACGCGAACCCGAAAGGGGTAGTGGATGGACAACGGGTTAATATTCCCGTACCTGCCGGAATTAAAAGTGACGGAGGCGAGAAGTTAGTGCGCACTGACGGAATAGTGCGTTGAAGGGAGTGGTAACACCCCGATAGTACGCAGAGGCTACGGCCAATGTGATAATCTAGCGAATCGACTTCCAAGAAAAGCGATCCAGGCAGCCCGTACCGTAAACCGACACAGGTAGTTGGGATGAGAATTCTAAGGTGCTCGAGAGATTCATGGCTAAGGAACTAGGCAAAATCGACCCGTAACTTCGGGAGAAGGGTCGCCCCGAGTAATCGGGGCCGCAGTGAAAAGGTCCAGGCGACTGTTTATCAAAAACACAGGGCTATGCTAAATAGAAATATGACGTATATGGCCTGACACCTGCCCGGTGCCGGAAGGTTAAGAGGAGGGTTTAGCTTTTAGCGAAGATCTGAATTGAAGCCCCGGTAAACGGCGGCCGTAACTATAACGGTCCTAAGGTAGCGAAATTCCTTGTCGGGTAAGTTCCGACCTGCACGAATGGTGCAACGATCTGGACACTGTCTCAGCCATGAGCTCGGTGAAATTGTAGTATCGGTGAAGATGCCGGTTACCCGCTACGGGACGAAAAGACCCCGTGAACCTTTACTATAGCTTAGTATTGACTTTGGATAAGTAATGTGTAGGATAGGTGGGAGACTTTGATCATGCGTCGCCAGGCGTGTGTGAGTCATTGTTGAAATACCACCCTTTGCTTATTCGAAGCCTAACATCGCGAGATGGACAGTGCTTGGTGGGTAGTTTGACTGGGGTGGTCGCCTCCAAAAGAGTAACGGAGGCTTCTAAAGGTTTGCTCAGTACGGTTGGTAATCGTGCGTAGAGTGCAATGGCATAAGCAAGCTTGACTGAGAGAGATACAGCTCGATCAGGTAGGAAACTAGAGCATAGTGATCCGGTGGTTCCGCATGGAAGGGCCATCGCTCAAAGGATAAAAGGTACTCCGGGGATAACAGGCTGATCTCCCCCAAGAGCTCACATCGACGGGGGGGTTTGGCACCTCGATGTCGGCTCGTCACATCCTGGGGCTGGAGAAGGTCCCAAGGGTTGGGCTGTTCGCCCATTAAAGTGGCACGCGAGCTGGGTTCAGAACGTCGTGAGACAGTTCGGTCTCTATCTGTAGTGGGCGTTAGAAATTTGAGTGGATCTGACTTTAGTACGAGAGGACCGAGTTGGACGAACCGCTGGTGTATCTGTTGTCTCGCCAGAGGCATTGCAGAGTAGCTACGTTCGGAAGGGATAAGCGCTGAAAGCATATAAGCGCGAAACCCACCACAAGATGAGATTTCTTTAAAGGGTCGTGGGAGACTACCACGTTGATAGGCTATAGGTGTAAAGGCAGTAATGTCATAGCCGAGTAGTACTAATAACCCATAGGCTTATGCGTAGCGATTGCTTTTACTACGGTCTTTATTTAAACTTAATCGTATATTAAATCAATATGTCAACTTATACAGTTGGCAGTTCAATTAGTTGATAGTTGGCAGTATTTACTGCTACACTGCATACTTACCACTGCCCACTGAAAGATTTAAGGTGGTTATAGCAACGGGGCTCACCTCTTACCATTCCGAACAGAGTAGTTAAGCCCGTTAGCGCCAATGGTACTACAATCGTGGGAGAGTAGGTCACCGCCTTCTTTATAAAACCCTCATCTTAACCGATGAGGGTTTTTTT
>NZ_JAYKLX010000016.1:0-5583 GCF_035285365.1 Aquimarina gracilis
GCAACACATTCTGATGGGATAATAAGCTGCCGGAGTTTCAAGCTTGTTTTTCCTTAAAAATTATCCAATGATAGGTGCTGCGAGTTTCATTTTTCGATACTGGGAAGAAAAAAGTGAATTTTTTAAGCTTTTTTTAGGACGAGACAAAGAATACTTAACAGATTATCAAGTAGAAAATATTCATGAGGCTAATCAATTATTAAAAGTAGTTGTCAATTTATACAATAATGAAAGACCACATATGAGTATTGGAAATCTAACCCCTAATCAAGTACATCAAAACAATTTAAAAACTGAAAAACTATGGAAAAATTATTATAAAAAATAGCCTTATTATTGTTAACAATAATAAGGCTATTTGATAACTGTAAACCTATTTTAGGATTAATGTAAAATATGTAAACTTTTTTTAGGACGATACACTCTTACCGGCACCAGAAACATTCTGGCGCTAGCGGGGAAGCACATTTAATTCGCAAACGTGAAGAATTCGAGGACCTAACCAAAAATCAAGTTGATATTGATATTTTTTCTAAGGTTACCGAGTCGGTATCCTAACAAAAACTAACAACTATATATATAAGGCGCCAGACTAAAATTTGGTGCCTTTGGTTTACACATTTATTCTTTTATTCCTGGCTGTAAAATTTTAAAATCTTCTTTTTCCTTAGCTTCATCAACCATTCTTTTTACGTCGGCTAGTAATTTTTTAGCATCATATATTACCCCATCTTTAACCGTATATTTTACACCGCCAGCACGTATCACTTCATTATCTTCAGTAAGTCGAACAGCCCCGGTGCCGTACAACACTTTTAAATTCTTTAGAGGGTTTTCATCAACAATCACAAAATCAGCAAATTTACCAACCTCTACAGATCCTATCTTTTCAGAAACTCCTAGAGCTTCTGCCCCATTTAAAGTTGCCGATCGTATAACTTCTAATGGATGGAAGCCTGCCTCTCTAAGCAACTCCAGCTCCCTTACATAAGCAAAACCATATAACTGGAAAATAAACCCTGAATCAGATCCTACGGTAACACGACCTCCTCTATTCTTATATTCGTTTACAAAAGTCATCCATAGGCTATAATTCTCTCTCCAGACCACCTCTTGCTCGGTTCCCCAATCATGCCAGTACGAACCATGAGAAATTTTGCTTGGTTGATAGAAACGCCATAGCGATGGCAATGTATAGTTTTCATGCCACTCTGCTCTACGGGCACGTTGTAAATCTCTGCTAGCCTCATAGATATTAAACGTTGGATCTAAAGTAAAATCGAGTTCCAGAAGCTCATTCATAACTTTATTCCAATGATCCGAATAGGGTTTTGCTGCTTGTTTCCACAACTTTCCGGCCTCTTCAAATCGATGTTGTTCATTTTGATAATTATAATCCAAAGGGTAATGTTGCACCGTTCGATCATCAAAAAGAGCCTCTGGCAATCCATACCAGTGTTCCATTGAAGTAAGCCCTGCCCTTGCCGAATTCAAGACATACCAAACCAAAATATAATTAGTTATTAATAAATCTCTAATGGTATAATACTCTAGAAAAATAGGCAAAACAAAATCCTTAACCCCATGAGTGAATCAAATATAAGTGTTATTTCAACCTATAATATTCTATTGACTTCTTCTTCAGTGGATTTTTACTCCAATCTTCCCATTTATTTGTATATGGATCATATCCACATTTTAATGGTTTAGAATTTATATCTAAAGGATCTTCCACATAAGCTCTACAGTCTGTACATATGTATCTAAATTCACAAACCTTGCAAATACTAATTTGATCTTTATTCAAATTCCATATTTTTCGAAAATCTTGATCATCTATAATTTGTTCTATCCTATGTGTTTCAATATTACCATACGAATGTTTCATTGAAGGACAATTTTTAATATTACCATTTTTATCAATAGATAATTTTCTATTAAGGCAAGAGTTATATTTAATGGATTCAGCAAATTTCTTTGCATTAACTTCAAATAAGTTCTTAGAAATTATACCACAACATTTTTCATTCTTAATATCGTTTTTAATTACTTGTATTCTAGATTTATTAGTCTTAATAATTTCCTTAAAATTAAACAAAACCAAATTCACTTTCTTAAATTTAGCACATAGGCTCTTGTATTTTTCCAAACCAATTGCAGTATTATATCTTATTAATACTTCAAAAGAAAATAAATGTGTTTGTTCCAATAAAACAAGGAAATTCGATAAATCTTCAAAACCAATTTCTTTTTCATGAAAGAACCTGAATTGTACAAACCTACAATTCAAAGCTTTTAATGACTGAATGATTTTAAAAGGATTTTTAAAAAAATAATGATCTTCTTTTAAATCTATAACAGCATTTGTTATTGTTGATCTTGGAAACCATTGCATATCTAACTCTTTCCATTGTTCTATAGAGTCTGTAAAAAAAATATAATCTTTATCTTTTAAATATTTGAGAAATTGATCAATTTCCTTTTTACTTTTTTCATCATAACTCCCTTTTACAGTATCTATACTATTAGTTTGAAAATCTTCTAATATAGTAACATAATGAAAAGGAATTTCTAAATATCGCCTTAAGTGTAAATCACAGATAATACTATTTTTAACCCCTTTAACTAATAAGCAATTTTTATATAGTATTGCAAATTTATTATTGATCATAAATACAAGAGAAATTTTTATAAAACCTTAAATATGAAATATTAGCTTTCAAATCCTTTATATAGATGTTCTTTTTTTCAAAAGAAATGGTATTCTGTTTACCTTCCTCATTATTTAGGTTTTTTAAATTAGGAGGAAGACCTATTATTGTTTTTTTAGTCATACAAATTATTTTTGTTCTAGATAATGTCTCACCCTATTTTCTAAATAGCAGTTGTTGTTTTCAGAAAAACTTAAAAATTGCCCCGATGGATTAACTTCTAAAAAATAAAAATTACTTTTATTGTCAACCACTATATCAATACTTCCTGTATTTAAATTCATTTTTTTTTGCATTTCTTTTAATTTCTTAATCATGTCATTTGACAAATTATACGGAACTGTACGAAGTAATTTCTGATTACCGTCTCTAAAATCTAATTCTGCCCCTTTGTTAGACTGGCTAAAAATTGCGAATGCATAATACTCATGCTCAATAAAAAAAACCCTTACTTCAAATTTCTTTTCAATATATTTTTGAAATAAGGAAAGAGAAAATTTATCAGGAAAATCAATTAAATTATCGAATACTAATATCCCCGAAGAAGGTGTTACAATCTTTGAACCTTTTTCAAAACTAAAAGGATGTTTTAACGGCTTAATTACCAGTCTTTTATGTATTTTTAAAAAACCTTCTAGATCTTTCTTACTAGATGTAATTTTGGTTGGAGGTACGAGAATATCTGATTCTCTTGCTATACTTAAATTCAACACCTTATTAACTTCCATTTCTTTTGAATAAGATCCTATCGTTTTTCCCGATACCAATTCAAAAAAATAATTGTTTACGCAAGTAGCATTAACCTGAAAATAAACCTTAAAGATTTCATCTAGCTTCTGTGCATATTCATCTCTTAATCCTATTCCTCTTCTATACCAAATTTTTGTTACCTTATCAAGATTAATAATCACCTCTCCGCTATTTATGTATAATACGAAAGACTCTTTATTATTATTTATTGTACAACTTATTTCAATGATATCTTCATCACTATTAAACCTAAAAAACTTTCTTTTTAGGTTATTGATTACTAAAGTGGTGGTTAAATCTGTAGACTCGCTAAAAATTAAAATCAAAATATTAGTTTTTATACTTATAATCCCAATCAAAATTAATTGGTAGTTTAGCATTATTTTTGATCGCCGCACATTCTATTGAAATAGCTCCAATTTCTATTCTATATCTATTAATAGAATCTATGTTACTATTTTCAAAAGGCATAAAATACTTATGGTTAATCTCATTAAACTCGAAAAAATAACCATATTTCTGAAGCCTTTTCCCATTAAGAACATTCTGTTGATCAACCATCATACCAATAATGTCCGGATTTACATTACCCTTATCAACCTCTTTTAATAAAGTTGAAAATATCTGTTTCCTAAATTTTTCCGAAGTATGCATCATTACAAGATCAATTTTATCTGTTCCTATCTTATTAAAACCAGGATAATAACCCATAGAATCAATGAGGTGTTTTATTTTTTTTTCATTTTTAAAATCAATAATTTTCTGTAGCTTACGTATAGAATCTATTTTAGATTCCGGTAGATTTTTAGCCATTAACCTATAATATTGATCGTAATATGCTATTGAATCTATAATAGTATATAACTCTTGATCTATTTTACTTTCTCTATTTGTTCTTAATTCCTTGTATTTAGATTTTGTAATTATATTGGTTTTTACAACAAGTTCACTTAATGAATCCTTAATCATCTCATTCCATTCCAAACCTCCAAAAAAAATTGCATTCTCTAAGTACTTTTTACTTCGATCATATTTCTTCAATTGAATCAATGATTTAGCCATTAGATAATGGTCATTTCTATAGTCAGTTACGTTACATCCTTCAGGTTTTATATCAAACGCTTTTTCGTACTGTATAATAGATTGTTTATAATCTCCAGATAAAAATGAGCAATATCCTTCATTGGCATATCTATAAAATTCGAAACAACCTTTATTAACTTCTTGAGAATTAATTCGCTTACAAAAACTGAAATAAATCATGATTACTACCAAAATAGAAGTAAGAATTTTTAATGACATAGTCGATATATAAAGTTTAAATGTAAAATTAAAAAAAGAGATTTAGTTTTCACTAAATCTCTTCTTGCCTAATGTTAAGCTAAGGCACCATTGTTCTGAAGCGTACATGCTCCATCCCAACAATAATCACTTCCTCCACCATTAGCTCCAGACCACTCAGTTGGTCCAGAATAATCAGTTCCTTTGACAAATTCAAGTTGTTCTTTACTTAATTCCATTTCCTTGAAATCATCAATTTTTAATTTGAATTTTTTCATAATACAAATTTATAATTAACGCCTACTCTGTTCTTTCAAAGGTTTTTCGGCTTCCACCCTTTTAATTCTCTATCCAGCTATTGGCTATTTTAAATGCTCCCGGTGGAGTTACCTCTACTCCCCCTCCAGTAAACTGGTGCCCATTTAACGTATAAGGAGAAAATGTCATTGCAACATTACCAATATGACCCGTTATCCATTTGTATTTTGGGTGTAAACTAATACGATTGAAATTAAAAGGTAACGCATAATCCAAATTTTCTCCTTGATTGGTAAAACTATACGATGCTGGGATTGCAAAACCATAAATGCTAACATTTAGATTCCCTCTTAAAAAATAAGTAAAAGGTTCTCGGTCACTGTTTTGGTTTGAGTTATAATATACCCCACTAGCCGATACTTCACCACTCACCTTAATGGGCTTAGCTTTGCCTACATCTTCAAAATCAATGTTTTGAGCGGTAGCTAATGTAGAAACAAACATAAAAAACAGTAGGGTATAGTTTTTCAATACCTTGTAATTTTTCCGTTATTTTTTTAAAAAGAGAAATAAAATTGCTATT
>NZ_JAYKLX010000017.1:0-1567 GCF_035285365.1 Aquimarina gracilis
TTCTATTGCTCTTGCTGATATTGATACCAACACTACGAACGCTAGTCTTACTGAAGATGGTACCAACTTAATCTTAACCGATTCGGATGGTAGCACCGTAGCGATTGCGTTAGCTGATATTGACACCAATACTACCAATGCAAGTGTAACTGAAGACGGAACTAACCTTATCATCACTGATTCCGATGGTAGTACGGTTTCTATTGCTCTGGCTGATATTGATACTAATACTACAAATGCTAGTCTTACCGAAGATGGTACCAACTTGATCTTAACCGATTCGGATGGTAGCACCGTAGCGATTGCATTAGCTGATATTGATACTAATACTACCAATGCTAGTCTTACCGAAGATGGAACTAACTTAATCTTAACCGATTCGGATGGTAGCACCGTAGCGATTGCATTAGCTGATATTGATACCAATACTACGAACGCAAGTGTAACTGAAGACGGAACTAACCTTATCATCACTGATTCCGATGGTAGTACAGTTTCTATTGCTCTGGCTGATATTGACACCAACACTACGAATGCAAGCGTAACTGAAGACGGAACTAACCTTATCATCACTGATTCCGATGGTAGTACGGTTTCTATTGCTCTGGCTGATATTGACACCAACACTACGAATGCAAGCGTAACTGAAGACGGAACTAACCTTATCATCACTGATTCCGATGGTAGTACGGTTTCTATTGCTCTGGCTGATATTGATACCAATACAACCAATGCTAGTCTTACCGAAGATGGTACCAACTTGATCTTAACCGATTCTGATGGTAGCACCGTAGCGATTGCATTAGCTGATATTGACACCAATACTACAAATGTTAGTCTTACTGAAGACGGAACTAACCTTATCATCACTGATTCCGATGGTAGTACAGTTTCTATTGCTCTGGCTGATATTGATACCAATACAACCAATGCTAGTCTTACCGAAGACGGAACCAACTTAATCTTAACCGATTCTGATGGTAGCACTGTAGCGATTGCATTAGCTGATATTGACACCAATACGACCAATGCAAGTGTAACTGAAGACGGAACTAACTTAATCTTAACCGATTCGGATGGTAGCACCGTAGCGATTGCTCTTGCTGATATTGACACCAACACTACGAACGCAAGTCTTACTGAAGACGGAACTAACCTTATCATCACTGATTCCGATGGCAGTACGGTTTCCATTGCCCTGGCTGATATTGATACCAATACTACCAATGCTAGTCTTACCGAAGACGGTACTAACCTTATCATCACTGATTCTGATGGTAGTACAGTTTCTATTGCTCTTGCTGATATTGACACCAATACGACCAATGCTAGTCTTACCGAAGATGGTACTAACTTAATCTTAACCGATTCGGACGGTAGCACCGTAGCGATTGCTCTTGCTGATATTGATACCAACACTACGAATGCAAGTCTTACTGAAGATGGAACTAACTTAATCTTAACCGATTCTGATGGTAGTACCGTAGCGATTGCATTAGCTGATATTGATACTAATACTACCAATGTTAGTCTTACTGAAGATGGTACCAACCTTATCATCACCGAT
>NZ_JAYKLX010000018.1:0-1026 GCF_035285365.1 Aquimarina gracilis
AGTACCGTTGGCTTTGGCTAATAGCTCGGCCAGGCAATCTGACTTTTGCTCGGCAAGATCAAAGCGAGCCATATCATAATTAGTCGCTTCAAATTCGGTGGCATTGGCTTTTCCTAGTACACTAATATCCATCAGATCCTGTATCATATCGGCATTGCCATCGCCCCCGGCAATAGTTCGTACCCGTGCTAATAGATCAGGGCGTTTTCTAAACGCAAAACGCATATCGGCCAACAAGTCATTTCTAAAGGCATAGGCTTTGGGCGACTCTTCTTTCCAGGCCTTGGCAGCTTCTTCCTGGCTATAGCGCTCTTTGTTCCAAATGGCTTGTGCATATCGGCACGCTCCGGTACGTATCGGTAGATCCTCTACATATTTGTCCCAATCCAATCCTATACTAATCAGTACTTTTTTGTCTTCTTGCACCCAAATAAACAAGTTTTCCGCTTCTTGTGTAGTTACATCTACGGGTTGCCTTGGTGCTTTTACCAAGTCTTGTGGGATGGTTTCTAATTCGATTAATTTCGTTTGAAAATTTTGTTTGGACATATGTATTATGTATTTATGCTTTATTATTAGGAGTTAAGAATTCGATTGTCTAGGGTTGAGGCTCTCGAAACCCGACAAGATCAATAATTAACATAGATCATTTTTGTTTGGTGGCCCAACTCTGGTTCGTTATAGTCGATCACGCATACATAGGAGCCCACGGGTACCATGCCGCCTTTATGGGTACCGTCCCAACCATCGCCGGGTCCTCTATAATGGGCACTGAACAGCAAGCGTTGGCTCAGGTCATAGATCTTCACCACGTTGTTCTTATAGTCTTCAAGGCCTTCTATCACCAGGGTATCGGCAATGCCATCACCGTTGGGAGAAAACCCGCTGTTGAAATCCGTAAGGAGTTTGGAGCTACAATTCCCGGTCGCTTTCACGGTCACGGTCTGCTCGCAAGAAGCGGTATTTCCAACACCATCACTCACGATCCAGGTAACCGTAGTTACTCCGATACCGAACGCATAGGTA
>NZ_JAYKLX010000019.1:0-1005 GCF_035285365.1 Aquimarina gracilis
TCATTGTCATCATCACTACCACAAGAAATTGATAATGCACTTAAAAATACGGTGGTTACTAAAATTGCTTTTTTCATAGTTTTAAAAAATTAGGTTTGTAAATATTTGTTATTGTTTTTTGTTTTTTTAGTTATTTACTTTTGTCTTTGATCGTTCCTCGAAGTGAGGAGACTTTGCCGAACGGGTCTGCCCCTTTGCAGGTGCGAGCGCCTCGCTCGTATCCCAAGTGTTCTATATCATTATTTTATTTTTTCAAAGAATGTATATACTCTCATCGGTACTATTTTCTTACGCTTACTGCCCTGCTCTGCAAAGCCTCCTGACTTCATTGAGCAGGGTGTTTTTCAAATTCTATATTATTTAAAATCTCTTAAGGCATATTTAGACCTGCATGTATTTCGCTTATCGATATATTCGAACCTGTTCTTAATTCTCTTAATATTTTACTCGATAATCGAGATTTTAATGCTCTGAGGCAAGCCTTGATTTTTTTAAGCTTTTTCCTAACGAATGCCTCGTGGGCTAGCCCGGTAGTTGACTAAATAAAACATCAAAAAAAAGAATGTCTGTTTAGAATAAAAATTAAATGGGATAAAACGATTTAATTATGGGATAACAGCTATTTGATGTAATGACCACATAACTGCAACAACTTCCTGGGAGGACTATTTTCGTTCATAAAAAGATCGCTGAAATTGCGAAAAACAGTGCCATTAAAACATAATCTTTACTATACTTGTTTTGGTTGTAATTTTTTTGAAATCTCTAACCAAATCTGGCAGTTGCCCCTTTTCTCATTGTATCATCATATGTATGTGATTACTCATAATTACATACCCCTACAACATCAATCCTTTATTTTTGATACCATAGTCAAAACATTCTTTTATGATAGATCAAAATCATCATTCAATGCTTGATTCACTTCTTTTTTATCGTTGAGTCTGCGCTCTACCGATAGATTATATTGCTCGGTAAGCGCATTAAGATTACCAATGTAGGTTT